>NZ_JAVCWL010000111.1:0-1131 GCF_030846505.1 Massilia pseudoviolaceinigra
ACTCCCAACCACCTGGCTTATGTGATTTATACCTCGGGATCAACCGGCACACCTAAGGGGGTGATGAATCAACATGATGCTTTAGTGAATCGCTTGTTATGGGCACAAGCTCAATACGATCTTAATAATCGTGATCGTGTATTACAAAAAACGCCCTTTAGTTTTGATGTTTCCGCATGGGAGTTTTTTTTACCTTTATTGTTTGGCGCGCAACTTGTTGTTGCGCGCCCTGATGGACATCAAGATCCCATCTATCTTTCGAAACTAGTGTGTGATGCAGATATTACGTTGATGCATTTTGTGCCATCGATGCTTGCTGTATTTTTGGAGCAAATAGAAACGCATCATTACCCTTTACTACGCCGCATCCTTTGTAGTGGTGAGGCGTTACCTTATTCACTACAATTGCGCATTACTCAACTATTGCCTGATGTGGAACTACATAACCTCTATGGACCAACAGAAGCTGCTATTGATGTCACATCATGGTATTGCAAACGTGATTCTTATGTTGGCATTGTCCCCATTGGCCGCCCCATAGCCAACACCCAAATTTACATCCTCGATACACATCTGCAACCTGTACCTTTAGGCGTAGCTGGTGAAATCTATATTGGTGGTGCGGGTGTAGCGCGTGGTTACCTGAACCGTCCTGACTTAACTGCTGAACGTTTTATTGCCGATCCGTTTAGCACCGAGATTGGCGCTCGTCTATATAAAACAGGCGACTTGGCGCGTTATCTGCCGGATGGCGATATCGAGTACATCGGTCGCAATGACTTCCAGGTCAAGATCCGTGGTTTTAGAATTGAACTGGGAGAAATCGAGGCCAAGCTGGCTACTTGTGCTAGTGTGCGTGAAGCGATTGTCATCGCACGTGAAGATGTGCCAGGTGAGCAGCGCTTGGTCGCTTATGTGATTGCAAAAGAAGACACGGTGTTGTCAACTGCTGATCTGCGTGATCAGCTTTCCTCTGTCTTACCTGAGTACATGGTACCGTCAGCCTTTGTGACGCTGGTCGCTTTCCCATTAACGCCCAATGGCAAGCTCGATCGCAAAGCTTTACCTGTACCTGATCAGTCAGCCGTGGTATCGCGTGCCTATGAAGCCCCAGAAGGCGAGATCGAAATC
>NZ_JAVCWL010000112.1:0-1109 GCF_030846505.1 Massilia pseudoviolaceinigra
TGTCAAGTCTCGTCTGGTCATAAACGCGTTTAACAAATAATTCCGGTTTGTTGTGCTGCCATTCCTTGAGCGCTTGAATGGGCGTTTTGGAACCAATGGCACGCTGCGGAATGTGGTGGTTGTATAGCTTCAGGTAGTTGAGCAAGGTCGTCTCCAGGTCGGCCCGGCTGTCGAATCGGGTCTGTTGAAGCAGCTCGCTAATGCGCCCGTTGAAGCGTTCGACCATGCCGTTTGTTTGCGGGTGACGTGGCGGTGCCAGACGGTGCTCGATGTCCATACCGGAACAGACCTTATCGAAGGCATGGTGGCCACTGGGCTTCTTGTCTTTCATCGTAAACCGGTCGGTAAATTGAGAGCCATTGTCGGTCAGGATTTTGGTGATCTTGATTGGTGAGGCAATCTTGAGGCGGTGCAGGAAGTCGACGCTGCTGCTGTCGGTCATGTCGCCGTATATGTGCAGAAACACCCAACGCGTGGCGCGGTCGATGGCCACGAACAGGTAGCGACGCGACGTCTCATCCGGCATTTGCGGCAGGTATTTGATGTCGATGTGAACGAAGCCCGGCTCATAGTCCTTGAAGGTCTTCTTGGGCGAGATCGTTTCGCCCTCTGCCTTCGGAATGATGTCCTCCAGGCGCGACATGCCCTCGCGCTTGAGCAGGCGGGCTATACCTGCCCGCGAAACAGCGGCGTTGATGTACTCGCGGGTGATGTACAGCAGGTCGTCAAGCGGCAGATAAAGCGACTGGCGCAGTGACAGCACAATGGCCTCCTGCGTCGCGCTCAAGGTCGTATGCAGCGTATGGGCGCGGTGCGAGCGGTCTTGCACATCGTCTCGTTTGAGCCACTTGGCAGCCGTGGCACGGGTGATATTGAAGACCTTGGCAGCCTCGCGATCGGACAGGCCGGAGTCCTTGATTTCCTGCCGGATCTTCGGCGTCGTGCGGGCTTGGGGATGGATACGTGTGCTCATAGAGTGAAGTTTATGCGATCTGCTGCAACCGATGGGACGACCGCGGCGGCAAACCGGCGATCAACTCGTCAAGCACGGCCTTGGCGCGGAACAAAGCCATGCTGCGACGAGGAATATGATCGCACGAAACTAAACA
>NZ_JAVCWL010000113.1:0-1077 GCF_030846505.1 Massilia pseudoviolaceinigra
CACTGTGATCTTCAACTTGGAGATAGAGATGGCAAATTTGGAACGCGAGTCATTGTGGGAGGAGCGGGTTGCGCAATGGCGCAAGAGCGGCCAGTCCCAACGCGCTTTTGCAGAGATCCAGGGCTACCCGCAGCGGCAGCTTAATTATTGGGCGCGCCGCCTGGCTGCGCCTGTCGTGCCGGCGGCGCTGCTGCCAGTGTCGATTGCAGCCTCCACCGATGCGGCACCGGCGTTGAGCCTGCGTAGTCCCAGCGGCTGGACGGTCACATTGCCGCCGGCCTTGCCTGCCAGTTGGGTGGCGGCACTACTGCGCGAGTTGGCATGAAGTTGCAGGTCGAGTTGGTCCGTCTGGCCACCCGGCCCGTCGATATGCGCATCGGCGTCGACGGCCTGTCCCTGCTGGTGCAGCAAGTGCTCGGTTGCCCTCCCTGCGACGGAACGGCTTACGTGTTCAGCAACCGGCGCCGTACGCGCCTCAAATTGGTGTGCTGGGACGGAAATGGCGTATGGCTGTGCCTGCGCCGCTTGCATCGCGGCCAGTTCGTATGGCCGCAGGCCGACGACGCCACCTGGCAAATGAGCGGTGAGCAATGGCAATGGCTGATCGCGGGCGTGGACTGGCAACGCATGGCGGCGCCGGCACCGGGCCAGTGGCAACTGTAGTGCGCCGGTACAGACGATCTTGCTTGTAAACATCAGCAGAGCCCGGTAAACTGGGCTGATGGATTTGCTCAACGAACTGACCCACGCCAACCTTGATCCTGCCGTGCTCGACGCGGTACGGGCCTTGTTGGCGCAGGCCGCGCATGCAGACCAGCTGGCTGATGCCGTGGCGGTAAAAGACGATGTCATCAAGGCGGCCCACGCCACGATCGCCGCCTTGAAGCTCGAGCTGGCGCAACATCGCCGCATTCGATTCGCCAACAAGAGCGAAGCCTTCACCGCTGAACAGCGTGATCTGTTCGAAGAATGCCAGGAAATTGACCTGGCTGCCATGGAAGCCGAGTTGCAGCGTCAACGCGATCTGCTCGTCGGTGAGAAGCCGAAGAACAAGCGGCCACGTGCCGGACGTCAGCC
>NZ_JAVCWL010000114.1:0-977 GCF_030846505.1 Massilia pseudoviolaceinigra
CCCCCGTACGTTGTCGCTCTGCCGGCGGCGTTGGTTACCTTTACCAGGTCGCCCGTGGACTCATCATAGTCATACTTGGTGAAGTCGACGATGTCGGTACGCGGACCGGTCACGGATTGCAATTGCCCCGCCTTGTACGCAAATGACCATTTCCGGACGCTGCCGGTCAAAGGCGCATTCAATCCCTGCGCCCCCGTCAGGTCGGTGGTGGCCTGCTCGGTTCTGGAGAGTAGATCGCCGGTCAATTTGTCGTACTGGTACTTCGTAATACGCTTGGGTTCGGCGATGGTTTCCGGCAGGCGAAATTCCGTGTGCCATTTAGTCGTGGTTTTACGTGTCGGCGAAGCAAGTGTTTGCGCGGCCAGCAGCGCAGTGCAATCGGCTGTCGAAGCGCCTTCAATCCGCGTCGTTTCCAGATTACGTCCAGCCTCGTAAGCGAAGCAGCTGTAATTGCTGTTGAAATCCTTCGTCATTGTGATGTTTCCGATGGCGTCATACTTACGTTCAGCGATCGTGCCGCACTCCACGCATGGCGCGTTAATGGTGGTGGTTTTCGCAACCCCTTGCACGTAACCTTTTTCAAAGTAACTCACCGACGTAACCGGCTTTTCCTTCGGCCCCACATAGTGAGTTACCGTTGCCAATGGCGGGCCCCCAGTCACCGGCCGACGGAAATAGGCGACCGTGACCTTGTTGACGTCTTCACCAAGTTGCGACGATGTTGCCCGGCCCCCGCAGTCGTAGGTCCAGCTGATGTGGCGCTCCTCATTTTCGTCGACCAAGCCAGTCATCAGGTTACTAAAAGCGGTCGGACCAAAACCGTTTCCGATTGTTTTGGACAAGACGCTGCATTCCGCCCCGTCGTTGATCTGGATTTTGTTCGCTTCGTTGTACCAATACGTCTGGCTTTTTCCGTCAGGGTACGTCACCTTGGTCAGATTGTTTGCCTTGCAGGCGACTGTGGATTCATTGCCCGG
>NZ_JAVCWL010000115.1:0-935 GCF_030846505.1 Massilia pseudoviolaceinigra
CAGGCGGTTGGCCGAGGCGCCCAGGGCCGAGCGCACGGTGCCGATCGAGGCGATGGCGGTGGAGAGCTTGTCGATGGTGGTCGAGGCGGTGCCCACGCCGGTCAGTTCGGTGCCGACCGTGTTCGGGGCGGCGTAGTTGGCGGTGGTGGCGCCGACGTCGGTGCCCAGGGTGGTCATGCTGGCCGACATATCGACCGTCATTTTTTCACTGGTGCTCGAACCGATCTGGAACGTCATGGCCGAGGCGATGGTGCCGCCGACGAGCAGCTTGGCGCCGCCGAAGGAGGTGTTGTTCAACACGTTGTTCAGTTCGGTGCCGAGGGCATCGTATTCCGACTGCATCGCGGTCTTGTCGGCCGAGGTGGAGGAAGCATCGGCCGACTGCGTGGCCAGATCCTTCATGCGCACCAGCATGTTGCTCACTTCGTCGAGCGCGCCTTCAGCGGTCTGCAGCATCGAGGTCGAATTCTGGGTGTTGCGCATCGCAACGGCCATGCCGCTGGTCTGTGCTTTGAGGCGGGTGGCGATCTGCAGGCCGGCGGCGTCGTCCATCGACGAATTGATGCGGTAGCCGGTCGACAGGCGGGTCATCGAGGTCGACAGGCTGCCTTGGGTACGGTTGATCGAATTTTGTGCGGACAGGGCAGCGTTGTTAGTGTGCAGACTCAGCATGATCGAACTCCAGGTATGGGGGGTGGGGGTTGTCGGAGCCGCGGTGTGCTGCGCTCTTACTAGTACAAGACGACCGTTTCGCCGACCGCGTTAAGTGCCACATGGAAATTAATCGAACTATTTTCTGTGTATGAAAAAAGCCAGCCGGATGAGGGCTGGCTTTCGCGGGAACCCGGCCGCCTGGCCGGGAAATCCTCGGGGATTATTGCAGCAGCGACATGACCATCGAGGACATGCTGTTGCTCTGCTTGAGCATGGCGGTA
>NZ_JAVCWL010000116.1:0-925 GCF_030846505.1 Massilia pseudoviolaceinigra
TAGTTCATTCTCTTTGTGGTCAGCCATGAAATTGCAAGCCCGCTTAATCGCCCTACGTAAAGACCGGGGCCTGTCCCAGCAAGCGATGGCCGATGCCATTGGCATTCATGTCAATAGCTTGAAGAAATACGAGGCCGGACAGGCGCAACCGTCCCTGGACGCATTGCGGAAGATCGCCACGACCTTGCATACAAGCACAGATTTCTTGCTATTCGATGAACATGAACGTGGACCGTCTGACGACCTGCGTTTGCAGTTTGAAGCGGTGTCGCAGTTCCCGGAGGAGGAGCGCAAGATCGTCAAGGCGCTACTCGAAGGCATGATCATCAAGTACCAGACGAAGCAATTGGTGGGGAATTTAAGCAGCTAAGCTTGCTGCGGATTTTCTTCGCAAAGTGTAAAAATTAAAGCCGAACCCGCAACCCACGCGCCAAGCAGTGGGTTAGGGGAGGCTTTTTTTTGTTAACTATAGAAGAATTACACCAACGGGTCTCGGGGCGAAGCCCTGAGTTGACTGCGACGGGCGCGGAGCGACATAGTGGGCGAAACCCTGGATGGACGCGCCGTGCGCCGGACATCCAGCATCCTGTCCTTCGCCTCGATGCAACAAATGCTGTGGATTTGCGGCGGATTTGCGGCCAATACTGTGAGGTTGATAGGCGGTTCAGGGGCCGAGTGCAGGTGCGCTCGCCAGAAACGGCGGGACAATTTACCGCCAACCTGTGTGGTTGATCTAGCTATACATCAGTCCGTGTCCACTTGGTGGCACTGACCCTGTGCCGTGCTCGGATGGGATACGACCGGGATACGAACAGGCTACGACAGGATACGGACCAAATACAAAGGGGATACGCCCGTCCCTGACGTTCACTGATCGTCGACGATGCCATCTTCCAAGCCCGAGAGCTTCCCTACAGCATCTAGC
>NZ_JAVCWL010000117.1:0-916 GCF_030846505.1 Massilia pseudoviolaceinigra
CCGCCGCGCGGTATTTGTCGGCGATTCGTTGACGCAGCACGGCCAGCCCGGCAAGACCGGGCCCGAATACCAGCTGCAGTTTTCGATCACCACGATCACCAGCGCTGCCAACTTCGGTGGCATTACATGGATCGCTTACGCCATGGTAGACGGCCGGGCCAATGGTGGTGTTGCTCAAACTGTAGCGGGCAATCTTTTCACCGACAGCCGCGGCTGGGCTGCTTGGCAGGCCGCCGGCGACACCATCGGCCAGTATGTGGACGTGAGCGTCGGCGGTTGGCACTACCTGAAAAGTGGGACGTACGCAAATTCCGGCATCACCCTGGCCGTGCGCGGCGCCTCCGCGCCTGTGCCAAACGCCACCTCTGCTGTCCAAACTGCAGGATCGCCAATTACCAGCGACTACAACCTGATCGGCTATGTTGCATGGGTCGCCGGCGCATTCGGGGATACGTTCTACGATTACGAAGCCTTCGCAATCGCTGGCGCCAGCTCGGCCGACATACTGAAGTTTGCGCCTCAAGCGTTTTTGCTGGACACCGAGGTTGCTGTGATCATGGGCGGCGTCAATGACCTGCCGACCACCGACGCCGCATGCAACGTTACCGTCGCCAATCTCAAGGGAATCATTGACATTGCCTCCGCGAAGGCGCGCCGGGTCTATGTCCAAGAGATTTTCCCGAACCCATCGGCGACGCCGGCAATCGTTAAAAATCTGGCGTACGTTTCGCAGATGATCAAGGCATATTGCGCTACCAAGAAGAACGTCAAGTTCGTCAGCGCGTACGGCAAGATGGTGAACGCGAATACCTGGGTGGTCGGCTCCGGCGCCGGCGGCCGCGCCGGCGTATTCAACCCTGCCGACAACCTGCACACGCAGCCCTACGGCGGATGGATCGGCGGCAGCGCAGTCGTT
>NZ_JAVCWL010000118.1:0-916 GCF_030846505.1 Massilia pseudoviolaceinigra
GACGACTGCGCTGCCGCCGATCCATCCGCCGTAAGGCTGGGTGTGCAGGTTGTCGGCAGGGTTGAACACGCCGGCCCGACCGCCGGCGCCGGAGCCGACCACCCAGGTACTCGCATTCACCATTTTGCCGTACGCGCTAACGAATCTAACGTTCTTCTTGGTAGCGCAATATGCCTTGATCATCTGCGAAACGTACGCCAGATTCTTAACAATCGCTGGCGTTGCGGATGGGTTCGGAAAAATCTCCTGCACGTAGACCCGGCGCGCCTTTGCAGAGGCAATGTCAATGATGCCCTTGAGATTGGCGACGGTAACGTTGCATGCGGCGTCGGTGGTCGGCAGGTCATTAACGCCGCCCATGATCACAGCAACCTCGGTGTCCAGCAAAAACGCTTGAGGCGAAAATTTCAGTATGTCGGCCGAGCTGGCGCCAGCGATTGCGAAAGCTTCGTAATCGTAAAACGTATCCCCGAACGCGCCGGCAACCCATGCAACATAGCCGATCAGGTTGTAGTCGCTGGTAATTGGCGATCCTGCAGTTTGGACAGCAGAGGTGGCGTTTGGCACAGGCGCGGACCCACCGCGCACGGCCAGGGTGATGCCGGAATTTGCGTACGTCCCGCTTTTCAAATAGTGCCAACCGCCGACGCTCACGTCCACATACTGGCCGAGGGTGTCGCCGGCCGCCTGCCAAGCAACCCAGCCGCGGCTGTCGGTGAAAAGATTGCCCGCTACAGTTTGAGCAACACCACCATTGGCCCGGCCGTCTACCATGGCGTAAGCGATCCATGTAATGCCGCCGAAATTGGCAGCGCTGGTGATCGTGGTGATCGAAAACTGCAGCTGGTAATCGGGCCCGGTCTTGCCGGGCTGGCCGTGCTGCGTCAACGAATCGCCGACAAATACCGCGCGGCGA
>NZ_JAVCWL010000119.1:0-903 GCF_030846505.1 Massilia pseudoviolaceinigra
GCCCGCACGCTTGCCTTCAAGTGCTCCAGCTTTTCCGTCATGCGGCCGAGTTTGTTGGCAGGCAGCGCCTTGCGTTTGGTTCGCTTCATTGCGACGTGCCAAGTCACTTTCGTTTCAAGATTCTCTTCGCGTTTTTCAACGCCCTGGTATCCCGCATCGCCCAGTACCGCGACTTCATCGCCGTGCAGCAATGCATGTGCCTGCGTCACATCGGCCACATTGGCGGCAGTGGCCACCACCGTGTGTACCAGTCCCGACTTCGCGTCAACACCAATATGCGCTTTGAGCCCGAAGTGCCAGTCGTTCCCCTTCTTCGTCTGGTGCATTTCGGGATCACGTTTCTTGTCCTTGTTCTTGGTCGATGGCGGCGCGGCTATCAGCGTGGCATCCACAATCGTGCCTTCGCGCATCATCAAACCCTGGGCCGCCAAATGCCCGTTGATCGTTTCGAAGATCTTGCGTGTGAGCTCGTTCTTCTCCAGCAAGCGGCGAAATTTCAACAGCGTCGTGGCGTCCGGCGCCTGCTCGCGACTGAGATCGATACCGACGAAGCCACGAATCGCCTGGCTGTCATAGACCGCGTCCTCGATCCCCTCATCGGACAAACCGAAGCATTGCTGGACCACGTACATCCGCAACATGCGCGCCAAGCCGATCGGCGGGCGGCCAGCACCTTCAGCCTTGGGATAGAACGGTTCGATCAGCGCGTGCAACTGCGACCATGGCGTCACACTGTCTATCTTTGCCAGGAACACGTCACGACGTGTCAGCTTCTTCTTGGCGGCGTATTCGAGATCGGAAAAACTCTTCTGCATGATCGATTGGGCTGTCGTGGAGGCGCTGTTATTGTCTCAGGTATCGCACGAGCCCGGCACGGTGTCGGATGAATAAATCAGTGCTTCC
>NZ_JAVCWL010000012.1:0-191394 GCF_030846505.1 Massilia pseudoviolaceinigra
TCATTCCCGCGCCCATACGTCATCCCTACACCCCAACCGTCATTCCCGCCTGTGCGGGAATGACGGCGGCGGCGGCGGCGGGGAAGGGGAAGGAGTGGGGAGAGGGAGGGCCACATAGCCCTCCAAAAAAAGATTTCACATTTTTTCGTCCAGCCCTTGCACATCCCGACTTCTTCCCGTTACAATCACGCCCCGAAGCAAGACGTCAATGAGATAGCAGAAAGCACCCTGCAAATATAATTGACAGTAGATTGATCTTGCTTCATACTCTGCGGTTCCTCGCGGAGGGGTGGCCGAGTGGTTAAAGGCGACAGACTGTAAATCTGTTCTCTATGAGTACGCTGGTTCGAATCCAGCCCCCTCCACCAAGTTGTTGCAGAAGATGTTGTAGTCGGTGAAGTAGTAACTCGCGGGTGTAGCTCAATGGTAGAGCAGAAGCCTTCCAAGCTTACGACGAGGGTTCGATTCCCTTCACCCGCTCCAGTGCTTCATGCAATGCGCGATCGGTGGCAGCAAGATCGCAAAATCGTAATACATAATCGCCCTTTTAGCTCAGTGGTAGAGCACTCCCTTGGTAAGGGAGAGGCCACGTGTTCAATCCACGTAAAGGGCACCAGAATTCAGTGCTTCAGGCATTCGTAACATTCGCAGTATTCAATAGTTAGTCAGGCGCGTGCCTGGTCACACTCAAAATCGTTAGGAGTCTAAAATGGCAAAAGGTAAATTCGAACGGACCAAGCCGCACGTCAACGTCGGTACCATCGGACACGTTGATCACGGCAAGACCACCCTGACGGCAGCTATCGCAACCGTTCTGTCGAAGAAATTCGGCGGCGAAGCAAAAGCATACGACCAGATCGATGCAGCACCAGAAGAAAAAGCGCGCGGCATCACCATCAACACCGCTCACGTCGAGTACGAAACGGCTAACCGCCACTACGCTCACGTTGACTGTCCAGGCCACGCCGATTACATCAAGAACATGATCACCGGCGCAGCACAGATGGACGGCGCGATCCTGGTTTGCTCCGCAGCTGACGGCCCAATGCCGCAGACCCGCGAACACATCCTGCTGGCACGCCAGGTTGGCGTTCCATACATCATCGTGTTCCTGAACAAGTGCGACCTGGTCGACGATGCAGAACTGCTGGAACTGGTTGAAATGGAAGTGCGCGAGCTCTTGTCGAAATACGAGTTCCCAGGCGACGACCTGCCAATCATCAAGGGTTCGGCACGTATGGCCCTCGAAGGCAACACCGGCGAAATGGGCGAAGTGGCGATCATGGCTCTGGCCGACGCACTCGACAGCTACATCCCAACGCCAGAGCGCGCTATCGACGGCGCCTTTCTGATGCCTGTGGAAGACGTGTTCTCGATCTCGGGTCGCGGCACCGTTGTGACCGGCCGTATCGAGCGCGGTGTTGTTAAAGTCGGCGAAGAAATCGAAATCGTCGGCATCTCCGACACCGTCAAGACCACTTGCACCGGCGTGGAAATGTTCCGCAAGCTGCTGGACCAGGGTCAAGCCGGCGACAACGTCGGTCTGCTGCTGCGCGGCACCAAGCGTGAAGACGTACAGCGTGGTCAGGTTCTGGCCAAGCCAAACTCGATCAAGCCGCACAACCACTTCACCGGTGAGATCTACGTCCTGTCGAAAGACGAAGGCGGCCGTCACACCCCGTTCTTCAACAACTATCGTCCACAGTTCTACTTCCGTACCACGGACGTGACTGGTTCGATCGAGTTGCCAGCGGACAAAGAAATGGTTATGCCAGGCGATAACGTGTCGATCACCGTCAAGCTGATCAACCCGATCGCGATGGAAGAAGGCCTGCGTTTCGCAATCCGCGAAGGTGGCCGTACCGTTGGTGCAGGTGTTGTTGCAAAGATTCTCAGCGAAGTAGCTGGTAAGTAATTAGTTAGGGCGAGCCCGGACTCTCCGTCCGGCGCTCCGCCGCAATCAGCAATTTGCCATCAGCGGCCGGACGATGGTATAATTGCTGATTCCACTGAAGTTTTACGTAGGGACGTAGCTCAATTGGCAGAGCGTCGGTCTCCAAAACCGAAGGTTGGGGGTTCGATGCCCTCCGTCCCTGCCACCGTTCTGGTGCAGGGCACCGAAAGTAAAAACGTATGTCTAATCAATCCGTGCAAACCGTCAGCACGTCGAACGACAAGTTTAAAGTCGCGCTGGCAGTGGTTGCCGCGATTGCAGGGGTCGTCGGGTTCTTCTACCTGAAGGGCCAAAGTAAACCAGCTTGGATGTGCGGTTCCGCACTCGCGGCTGGTTTAGTTTTTGCCGTCCTGCTTTTGTGGACCTCGTCCAGTGGCCGTGAGTTCTTGAATTTCGCCAAAGAGTCGGTGCGCGAGACCAAGAAAGTCGTTTGGCCCGCTCCCAAAGAAGCTATGCAGATCACGGGTATCGTGTTTGCGTTTGTGACCGTCATGGCGCTGTTCCTGTGGGGCACGGACAAGATGCTTGAATTTTTGTTGTACGACGTGATCCTGGGTTGGAAATAACATGAGCGAAAATGTGCAAGATGATGCGGCCGGCGAACCTGCGGTCGACGCTCCGGCGGCGGATGCATTGGCGGCCGACGCTTCGGCGGCCGACGCTTCGGAGCCGGGCGTAGAAGCTCCGGCACAAGACGCTGCTGCAGCGCTGAGCGTGCCAGTTAGCAACAAGCGCTGGTACGTTGTGCATGCTTATTCTGGCATGGAAAAAAGTGTCATGCGCGCACTGACCGAGCGCGTCGAGCGCGCCGGTATGCAAGATCAGTTCGGCCGCATCCTGGTGCCGGTCGAAGAAGTCGTTGAAGTCAAGAATGGCCAGAAGTCGGTCACCGAACGTCGTTTCTTCCCAGGCTATGTGCTGGTTGAAATGGAAATGACGGACGAGACCTGGCACCTGGTCAAGAACACCAGCAAGGTCACCGGCTTTATTGGCGGTAAGTCGAACAAGCCGACGCCGATTCCCGCGCGCGAAATCGACAAGATCATGCAGCAGATGCAAGAAGGCATCGAGAAGCCGCGCCCGAAAGTGCTGTACGAAGTGGGCGAGCAAGTGCGTATCAAGGATGGTCCGTTTACCGACTTCAACGGCAACGTCGAAGAAGTCAATTACGAAAAATCCAAAGTGCGCGTCTCGGTTACCATTTTTGGTCGTGCAACGCCTGTCGAACTCGAGTTCGGCCAGGTCGAGAAAGTGTAATCGGCATCAATGCCGATTACATCCTCGCGCCAAGGCGGCACTCGGCGGGAATCCAATTTTTTGTGAAACGCCTAATCGGGGCGTCGCGGTAGTTTAAGCGGAACCCGGTAAGAGGAGCCCTGCCATGATTGTACCGGCGGGGCGCTACTACTCAATCCAAGATAGGAGCCATCATGGCAAAGAAAATCATTGGTTTTATCAAGCTGCAAGTGCCAGCTGGTAAAGCAAACCCATCCCCACCGATTGGCCCAGCACTGGGTCAGCGCGGCCTGAACATCATGGAATTCTGCAAGGCGTTCAACGCCCAGACCCAGGGTCAAGAGCCAGGTATGCCAATCCCAGTCGTGATCACGGCGTTCGCGGACAAGTCCTTCACTTTCGTGATGAAGACGCCTCCAGCAACCTACCTGATCAAGAAGTTCGCCGGCATCACTAAAGGTTCGCCAACGCCACATACCACCAAGGTAGGCAAGCTGACCCGCGCTCAAGCTGAAGAAATCGCTAAAATCAAACAGCCGGATCTGACCGCTGCCGACATGGATGCCGCAGTGCGCATCATCGCCGGTTCCGCTCGTTCGATCGGCATCACGGTGGAGGGTCTGTAATGGCTAAGCTGTCCAAACGCGTTAAAGCAATCAAAGCCAAGGTCGACCGTAACAAGTCCTACGGCTTCGACAATGCAGTCGCTCTGGTGAAAGAATTCGCCACCGCCAAGTTCAACGAATCGATCGACGTATCGGTTCAGCTGGGCGTGGATCCTAAGAAGTCGGATCAAGTCGTGCGCGGCTCCGTCGTTCTGCCAGCAGGCACCGGCAAGACCGTTCGCGTTGCAGTATTTGCAACCGGCGAAAAAGCCGAGCAGGCAAAAGCTGCCGGCGCCGACATCGTTGGTATGGAAGACCTGGCTGAGATGGTTAAAGCCGGCAACATGCCTTTCGATATCGTCATCGCTTCGCCAGATACCATGCGTATCGTTGGTACCCTGGGCCAGATCCTGGGACCACGCGGCCTGATGCCTAACCCGAAAGTCGGCACTGTTACTCCTGACGTCGCTACCGCCGTGAAAAACGCGAAAGCCGGCCAGGTTCAGTATCGTACCGACAAGGCAGGTATCATCCACGCAACGATCGGCCGTAAATCGTTCGCTGACGCTGACCTGAAAGCCAACCTGGTTGCGCTGATCGATGCACTGAACAAGGCTAAGCCAGCCTCGTCGAAAGGTGTTTACCTGCGCAAGGTAGCCCTGTCGTCGACCATGGGCGCCGGCGTTCGCGTCGACCAGGGTTCCCTGGCAGCTTAAGTTTTATAGAATTAAGTCCACGGTGCACACCGTGGCGACTCTTTGGGATGTCCGGGCGCAAGTCAGGGCAGACAATCAAAGACCGTTGGGCTGAAGGCAGCAGGCAGGCCGGAGGTTAATAGATCACCCAACGCAGATGGTGCACCCGAGCAAGTTTTGTTAGTCCCGCTGCGTGAATTCATCCGCTCAGTTGTACTTCTAAACGTCGGACGCCGTTGTTCGAACCGATGCAAGGCATTTGCCGCGCATCATTTTAGGAGGTTGACCGTGGGTCTCAATCTGAATGACAAAAAGGCCGTCGTCGCCGAAGTTTCCGCAAAAGTAGCAACTGCGCAAACGATCGTCGTGGCCGAATATCGTGGCATCCAGGTTGGTCACTTGACGCAACTTCGTGCCAAAGCGCGTACCCAGGGTGTGTACCTGCGTGTTCTGAAGAACACGCTGGCTCGCAAATCCGTTGAAGGTACGCAGTTTGCTAACCTGGCCGACTCGATGGTCGGTCCGCTGATCTACTCGATCTCGGATGATGCCGTTGCAGCAGCTAAAGTCATCGCTGACTTTGCTAAAACCAACGACAAACTGGTTATTACCGCAGGTAACTACGCAGGCAAACAGCTGGATAAAGCAGCTGTTGTCGCGTTGGCAAGCATTCCTAGCCGTGAAGTCCTCATCTCCCAGATCCTGGGTCTGATGCTGACGCCGGTTGCGAGCTTTGCACGTGGTCTGGCTGCCCTGGCAGCGAAAAAAGGCGAAGGCGCCGCTCCTGCAGAAGAAACTGCAGCAGCAGAAGAAGCCCCAGCAGCAGCGTAATCGTTCGCGATTACCCTTGCACTTTTTTAGTCAATACCAATCTATACAACGTATTAGAGGACATTGCCGCACAGCGGTCCTGTCCTCGACAAAATAAATGGAGTTTCAAATGGCAATCAGCAAAGACGACATCCTGGCAGCAGTTGGCGAAATGTCCGTAATGGACCTGAACGACCTGGTCAAGGCATTCGAAGAAAAATTCGGCGTATCGGCAGCTGCAGTTGCAGTCGCTGGCGGCGGCGGCGGTGCAGCAGCTGTTGAAAAAGAAGAGCAGACCGAATTCAACCTGGTTCTGGCTGATTTCGGCGCGAACAAAGTTGGCGTCATTAAAGCTGTTCGCGAAATCACCGGCCTGGGCTTGAAAGAAGCTAAAGACCTGGTCGATGGCGCACCAAAAACGGTTAAAGAAGCGATCTCGAAAGCTGACGCTGAAGCCGGCAAGAAAAAGCTGGAAGAAGCTGGCGCGAAAGCCGAAATCAAGTAATAGCAACAAAGCCTTATTTGGCGTTCAGTTCTGCGCCGGAGTCAAAGCTTGCGGTCCTCCCCCGAAAGGGGGAGGATGCGGCTTTGGCTCTTTTGTCGTCCCTGTCGTATAAGTAACGCTTAAGCAGCACCCTGTAGTATTCGTATTATCTTCTTATCACCTGGCAAAAAGTTCGAGACTTGAGGCCTTTCTAGTGCGCGCCCGGCCCTGGAAATTCCTGAATTCTCATCCTTTCTGTCACTCACGGAGTGTCCATGCACTACTCATTTACTGAGAAGAAACGCATTCGCAAGTCATTCGCGAAGCGCGCCAACGTTCACAACGTTCCCTTCCTTCTGGCTACACAGCTCGAATCCTACGAGAATTTCTTGCAAGCGGATACCATCCCGTCGACCCGCAAGAACGATGGCCTGCAGTCGGCTTTCACCTCGATTTTCCCTATCGTGTCGCACAATGGTTTTGCGCGTCTCGAATTCCTGTCGTATGTCCTGGGTGACCCGGCCTTCGACGTCAAGGAATGCCAACAGCGTGGCCTGACGTTCGCGTCGCCGCTGCGCGCCAAGGTGCGTCTGGTGATTCTGGATAAGGAATCGCCGACCAAGCCTGTGGTTAAGGAAATGAAAGAGCAAGAAGTTTACATGGGCGAATTGCCGCTCATGACGACCACCGGCTCGTTCGTCATCAACGGTACCGAGCGCGTGATCGTCTCGCAGCTGCACCGTTCGCCTGGCGTGTTCTTCGAACACGACCGCGGCAAGACCCACTCGTCGGGCAAGCTGTTGTTCTCGGCACGGATCATTCCTTACCGCGGCTCGTGGCTGGACTTCGAGTTCGATCCGAAGGACATCCTGTTCTTCCGCGTCGACCGCCGCCGCAAGATGCCTGTGACGATCCTGCTGAAGGCTATCGGGATGTCGCACGAACAGATCCTGGCGAACTTCTTCGTATTCGACAATTTCAACCTGCGCTCCGAAGGCGCCGAGATGGAATTCGTCGCCGAACGCCTGCGTGGCGAAGTCGCGCGTTTCGACATTGTGGACAAATCCGGCAAGACCCTGGTGCTGAAAGACAAGCGTATCAACGCCAAGCACGTGCGCGATATCGAAGCGGCCGGCATCAAGCACATTTCCGTGCCTGAAGACTACCTGCTTGGCCGTGTGCTGGCCAAGAACATCGTCGATTCGGACACCGGCGAAGTCATCGCGTCGGCCAACGACGAGCTGACCGAAGACGTCCTGGGCCGCCTGCGCGACGCTTCCGTGAGCGAAATCCAGACCCTGTACACGAACGACCTCGACCAGGGTGGCTACATCTCGCAAACCCTGCGTATCGACGACACCGCCGACCAGATGGCCGCGAAAGTGGCGATCTACCGCATGATGCGCCCAGGCGAGCCGCCAACCGAAGACTCGGTCGAAGCGCTGTTCAACGGCCTGTTCTACAGCCCTGAGCGCTACGACCTGTCGGCCGTCGGCCGCATGAAGTTCAACCGCCGCATCGGCCGCGATGAACTGACTGGCATGATGACCCTGTCGAACGACGACGTCCTGGCTGTGATCAAGATCCTGGTGGAACTGCGCAATGGCCGCGGTGAAGTCGACGATATCGATCACCTGGGTAACCGTCGCGTACGTTGCGTCGGCGAACTGGCGGAGAATCAATTCCGTGCCGGCCTGGTACGCGTTGAGCGCGCCGTCAAGGAACGCCTCGGCCAGGCCGAAGCGGACAACCTGATGCCGCACGACCTGATCAACTCGAAGCCGATTTCGGCCGCGATTCGCGAGTTCTTCGGTTCGTCCCAGCTGTCGCAGTTTATGGACCAGACCAACCCGCTGTCGGAAATCACCCACAAGCGCCGCGTTTCCGCGCTCGGACCTGGTGGTCTGACCCGCGAACGTGCCGGCTTCGAAGTGCGCGACGTGCACCCGACCCACTACGGCCGCGTGTGCCCGATCGAAACGCCAGAGGGCCCGAACATTGGTCTGATCAACTCGCTGGCACTGTTTGCCCGCCTGAACGAATACGGCTTCCTCGAGACGCCGTACCGCAAGGTCGAAAACAGCATGGTCACCGACAAGATCGACTATCTGTCCGCGATCGAAGAAGGCCGCTACATCATCGCCCAGGCGAATGCGACCATCTCGAAAGAGGGTACCTTGTCCGATGAACTGGTTTCCGCACGTGAAGCCGGCGAAACGATCCTGGTCTCGCCAGAGCGCATCCAGTACATGGACGTCGCCCCTGGCCAGATCGTCTCGGTCGCAGCGTCCCTGATCCCGTTCCTCGAACACGATGATGCGAACCGCGCATTGATGGGTGCCAACATGCAGCGCCAGGCCGTTCCTTGCCTGCGCCCTGAAAAAGCCTTCGTCGGTACCGGTATCGAACGCACCGTGGCAGTCGACTCCGGCACCACCGTGCAAGCGCTGCGTGGCGGCGTGGTCGATTACATCGATGCGGGCCGTGTCGTGATTCGCGTCAACGACGACGAAGCACTGGCGGGCGAAGTCGGCGTGGATATCTACAACCTGATCAAGTACACCCGTTCCAACCAGAACACCAACATCAACCAGCGTCCGATCGTGCAAGTGGGCGACCGTGTCGCCAAGCGCGACGTGATCGCCGATGGCGCCTCGACCGATCTGGGCGAACTGGCTCTGGGTCAGAACATGCTCGTGGCATTTATGCCATGGAACGGTCTGAACTTCGAGGATTCGATCCTGATCTCGGAAAACGTCGTGAAAGACGACCGCTACACCTCGATTCACATCGAAGAGTTGTCGGTTGTGGCACGCGATACCAAGCTGGGCGCCGAAGAAATCACGCGCGACATCTCGAACCTGGCGGAAAACCAGCTGGCTCGTCTGGATGAGTCCGGCATCGTCTACATCGGTGCGGAAGTGCAGGCTGGCGACACCCTGGTCGGTAAAGTGACGCCAAAAGGCGAAACCCAGCTGACCCCGGAAGAAAAGCTGCTGCGCGCGATTTTCGGCGAGAAAGCATCTGACGTCAAAGACACCTCGCTGCGCGTGCCTTCGGGCATGGTCGGCACCGTGATCGACGTGCAAGTGTTTACCCGTGAAGGCATCGTCCGCGACAAGCGCGCCCAGCAGATCATCGATGATGAACTCAAGCGTTTCCGCCTCGACCTGAACGACCAGATGCGTATTGTGGAAGGCGATGCCTTCCAGCGTCTGGAAAAAATGCTGATCAACAAAGTTGTCAACGGCGGCCCTAAAAAGCTGGCCAAGGGCGCGAAGATCACCAAAGAGTACCTCGACGACCTCGACAAGTACCACTGGTTCGATATCCGTCCAGCTGACGACGATGCCGCCACTGCCCTCGAAGCGATCAAGGAATCGATCGCCGAGAAGCGTCACCAGTTCGACCTAGCCTTCGAAGAGAAGCGCAAGAAGTTGACCCAGGGTGATGAGCTGCAACCTGGCGTGCAAAAGATGGTCAAAGTGTACCTGGCCGTCAAGCGCCGCCTGCAGTCGGGCGACAAGATGGCCGGCCGTCACGGTAACAAGGGTGTGGTTTCCCGTATCGTGCCAGTCGAAGACATGCCGTACATGGCGGACGGTACCCCGGCCGACATCGTGCTGAACCCGCTGGGCGTTCCGTCGCGGATGAACGTCGGTCAGATTCTCGAGACCCACTTGGGTTGGGCAGCCAAGGGCCTCGGCCTGCGCATCGGCGAAATGCTGAAAGCGCAAGCCAAGGTCCAGGAAATGCGCAAGTTCCTGAACCTGATCTACAACGAAACCGGCAAGACGGAAGACCTGGACAACTTCAGCGACGACGAGATCATGACCCTGGCGCAAAACCTGAAGAACGGCGTGCCTTTCGCGACGCCAGTGTTCGACGGTGCGCACGAGTCGGAAATCCATCGCATGCTGGACCTGGCGTATCCTGACCATATCGCGACCAAACTCGGCATGACACCGTCGAAGAACCAGGTCACGATGTACGACGGCCGCACCGGCGAATCGTTCGAGCGCAAGGTAACTGTTGGCTACATGCACGTACTGAAGCTGCACCACTTGGTCGACGACAAGATGCACGCGCGTTCGACCGGTCCTTACTCGCTCGTTACGCAGCAGCCACTGGGCGGTAAAGCCCAGTTCGGTGGCCAGCGTTTCGGTGAGATGGAAGTCTGGGCACTGGAAGCGTACGGCGCATCGTATGTGCTGCAAGAAATGCTGACCGTCAAGTCGGATGACGTGAACGGCCGTACCAAAGTGTACGAAAACCTGGTCAAAGGCGACCATGTGATCGACGCGGGTATGCCGGAATCGTTCAACGTGCTGGTGAAAGAGATTCGTTCGCTGGGTATCGATATCGACCTCGAGCGTAACTGATAGCGCCACCTCGTCGTCCCCGCGCAGGCGGGGATCCATAGCACCTCGGATCTGCCGTGCTATGGACCCCCGCCTTCGCGGGGGCGACGGCGCAACGCATTGGTGGATGTAATATAGAAGTTCCATCACCTGGAGTGATACATGAAAGCACTGCTCGATCTATTCAAGCAAGTTCAGCAAAACGAAACGTTCGACGCGATCAAGATTGGTCTGGCGTCGCCTGAAAAAATCCGTTCGTGGTCCTACGGCGAAGTAAAAAAGCCGGAAACCATCAACTACCGTACCTTCAAGCCAGAACGCGACGGTCTGTTCTGCGCCAAGATTTTTGGTCCTATCAAGGATTACGAGTGCCTGTGCGGCAAGTACAAGCGCTTGAAACACCGCGGTGTGATCTGCGAAAAGTGCGGCGTCGAAGTCACCTTGGCCAAGGTGCGCCGTGAGCGCATGGGCCACATCGAGCTCGCTTCGCCAACCGCGCACATCTGGTTCCTGAAGTCGCTGCCGTCGCGTCTGGGCATGGTCCTGGACATGACGTTGCGCGATATCGAACGCGTGCTGTACTTCGAAGCATATGTGGTCACCGATCCAGGCATGACCCCGCTGAAGAAGTGCCAGATCATGTCGGAAGACGACTACGCCGCCAAGTACGAAGAGTACGGCGACGACTTCACCGCCTTCATGGGCGCCGAAGGTATCCGTGAACTGCTGCGTTCGATCGACATCCATCGCGATGCCGAAGCCCTGCGCGTGGAACTGAAGGAATCGAAGTCCGAAGCGAAGATCAAGAAATACGCCAAGCGCCTCAAAGTGCTCGAGGCATTCCAGCGTTCGGGCATCAAGCCGGACTGGATGATCATGGAAGTGCTGCCAGTGCTGCCGCCGGAACTGCGTCCGCTGGTACCGCTCGACGGCGGCCGCTTTGCGACCTCCGACCTGAACGACCTGTATCGCCGCGTTATCAACCGTAATAACCGCCTGAAGCGCCTGATGGAATTGCGCGCTCCGGAAATCATTACGCGTAACGAAAAGCGCATGCTGCAAGAAGCGGTCGATTCGCTGCTGGATAACGGCCGTCGCGGTAAAGCGATGACGGGCGCGAACAAGCGTCCGCTGAAGTCGCTCGCTGAAATGATCAAGGGTAAAGGCGGCCGTTTCCGTCAGAACTTGCTGGGCAAGCGCGTCGACTATTCGGGCCGTTCGGTCATCGTGGTCGGTCCTCAGCTCAAACTGCACCAGTGCGGCTTGCCGAAACTGATGGCCCTGGAACTGTTCAAGCCATTCATTTTCAACAAGCTCGAACTGATGGGTCTGGCAACGACGATCAAGGCCGCCAAAAAGCTGGTCGAGATCCAGGAACCGGTCGTGTGGGACATCCTGGAAGACGTGATCCGCGAACACCCGGTCATGCTCAACCGTGCGCCTACGCTTCACCGTCTGGGTATCCAGGCGTTCGAGCCAGTCCTGATTGAAGGCAAGGCCATCCAGCTGCACCCACTCGTCTGCGCGGCGTTCAACGCCGACTTCGACGGTGACCAGATGGCGGTCCACGTTCCACTGTCGATCGAAGCGCAGATGGAAGCGCGTACCTTGATGCTGGCGTCGAACAACATCCTGTTCCCGTCGAACGGCGAACCGTCGATCGTGCCGTCCCAGGATATCGTGCTCGGTCTGTACTACGCGACGCGTGAAGCGATCAACGCCAAGAACGAAGGTATGCTGTTTACCGACGTCTCGGAAGTGATCCGCGCCTACGACAACAAGGAAGTCGAACTGACGACCCGCATTACCGTGCGTATCGTCGAGAACCCGAAGGATGCCGAGACCGGCGAATTCGTGCGCACCGTCACGCGCTACGAAACCACGGTCGGCCGTGCGATCCTGTCCGAAATCCTGCCGAAGGGCTTGCCGTTCTCCGTACTGAACCGCGCCCTGAAGAAGAAAGAGATTTCGAAGCTGATCAACACGTCGTTCCGCAAGTGCGGCCTGCGTGCCACCGTCGTGTTCGCCGACAAGCTGATGCAGTCCGGTTTCCGTCTCGCGACGCGCGCCGGTATCTCGATCTGCGTCGACGACATGCTGGTACCACCACAAAAAGTGACCCTGATTTCCGCTGCAGAGCAGGAAGTCAAGCAGATCGAGCAGCAGTACGCTTCCGGTCTGGTCACCGCGGGCGAGCGTTACAACAAGGTCGTCGACATCTGGGGCAAGACCTCGGACGAAGTCGGCAAGGCGATGATGGACCAGTTGAAAGTAGAAGATGTCGTCAAGCGCGACGGAACGAAATCAACCCAGGAATCGTTCAACGCGATTTACATGATGGCCGACTCGGGCGCGCGCGGTTCGGCAGCCCAGATTCGCCAGTTGGCTGGTATGCGAGGCCTGATGGCCAAGCCGGATGGTTCGATTATCGAAACGCCGATTACCGCGAACTTCCGCGAAGGTCTGAACGTGTTGCAGTACTTCATTTCGACCCACGGCGCTCGTAAAGGTCTGGCCGATACGGCACTGAAAACGGCGAACTCGGGTTACCTGACCCGCCGTCTGGTCGACGTGACCCAGGATCTGGTTGTGATCGAGGACGATTGCGGCACCACCAACGGCGCGCTGATGAAGGCGATGGTCGAAGGCGGTGAAGTGATCGAGCCGCTGCGCGACCGTATCCTCGGCCGTGTCAACGTGCATGACGTCGTCAATCCTGAAACCCAGGAAACGCTGTACGAAGCTGGCACCCTGCTCGACGAAGACATGGTCGAAGAAATCGAACGCCTGTCGATCGACGAAGTCAAGGTTCGCACGCCACTCACTTGCGACACGCGCTTCGGCCTGTGCGCCAAGTGCTATGGCCGCGACCTGGGCCGCGGCATGCTGGTCAACGCCGGCGAAGCGGTTGGTGTGGTCGCTGCGCAGTCGATTGGTGAGCCGGGTACCCAGCTGACCATGCGTACCTTCCACATCGGTGGTGCGGCATCGCGTGCGGCAGTGGCCTCGTCGGTGGAAGCGAAGTCGAACGGTACCATCCGTTTCACCGCGACCATGCGTTACGTTACCAATGGCAAGGGCGCCCAGATCGTCATTTCCCGTTCCGGCGAAGTGCTGATCACGGACGACCACGGCCGTGAGCGCGAGCGTCATAAAGTGCCGTACGGCGCGACCCTGATTGTCAAGGATGGCATGGTCATCAAGGCCGGTACGGCCCTGGCGACCTGGGATCCGCTGACCCGTCCGATCATTACCGAGTACGCCGGTACCGTTCGCTTCGAGAACGTCGAAGAAGGCGTCACCGTTGCACGTCAGGTCGATGATGTGACCGGTCTGGCAACCCTGGTGGCGATCGATGCGAAGCGTCGCGGTTCCCTGACCAAAACGCTGCGTCCGCAAGTCAAGCTGCTCAACGACGTCAACGAAGAAGTCAAGATTGCCGGTACCGAACACTCGGTGGCGATCGGCTTCCAGGTCGGCGCGCTGATCATGGTCAAGGACGGTCAATCGGTATCGGTCGGCGAAGTGCTGGCACGTATTCCGACGGAATCGCAAAAAACGCGCGACATTACCGGTGGTCTGCCACGGGTTGCCGAGCTGTTCGAAGCGCGTTCGCCGAAAGACGCCGGCATGCTGGCGGAAGTCACGGGTACGGTTGCGTTTGGTAAAGAAACCAAGGGCAAGCAGCGTCTGGAAATCACGGACATGGACGGCAACAAGCACGAGTTCCTGATCACCAAGGACAAGCAAGTGCTGGTACACGACGGCCAGGTAGTGAACAAGGGCGAGATGATCGTGGACGGCCCGGCCGATCCGCAAGACATCCTGCGTCTGCTGGGTATCGAAGCGCTGGCGCGTTACATCGTCGACGAAGTGCAGGACGTGTACCGTCTGCAGGGCGTGAAGATTAACGACAAGCACATCGAAGTGATCGTGCGCCAGATGCTGCGCCGCGTGCAGATCGTGGAAGCGGGCGATGCGAACTACATCGTCGGCGAACAGGTCGAGCGTTCGGAGCTGCTGGACGAAAACGATCGCGTGATCGCCGCCGGCAAGATCCCTGCAACGTACGAAAACGTACTGCTGGGTATTACCAAGGCATCCTTGTCGACCGATTCGTTCATCTCGGCTGCATCGTTCCAGGAAACCACCCGCGTGCTGACGGAAGCGGCGATCATGGGCAAGCGCGATTCGCTGCGCGGCCTGAAAGAGAACGTCATCGTCGGCCGCCTGATTCCTGGCGGTACCGGTCTGGCATTCCACCGCGCCAAGAAGGAAAAAGAGGCGTGGGAAGTGGAAGAGCGCAAGGCGCTGCTCGATGCCGAGAAGGCCAACATGGCCACCGAACTGCAAGCCATGGAAGACAACACTGCGGCACAGCACAGCGACGAAGCGTAATCTAGCTTAGACGCACACGAAAACGGCACCGAGGAGCAATCCCGGTGCCGTTTTTTACATCCATCCTCCTTCCTGCTAACGTGACGATCATTCATTTCATATTCGCCGTGCTGGTCAGCCTGAATCTGTACACCATCTGGCGCGTGCGGCGCAGCAACCTTTCCCGCTTTCAGCAGAACATGGTCATCGCCGTGATCTGGATTACCCCCTTTATCGGTTTGTTCGTGGCCTGGCTGGAAATGCGCGTACGCCGCGAGCGCGGAGTGGCAAGCGAGGAAGCATTGCCGAATCTGCTCACTGCCGCGGCGCCAGAGGTGCTGGCGCGTTCGGGCTTGCCGGTATTTGATGTGCGGGCGCATCTGGCCGCCGTTGACGGCGTGCCCCTGCTCGACTGGCCTGCGCTGGTCCGCTGGGCTTCTCAAGCCCCGCAGCCGGCCGATGTGCGCGGCGCCAACGCCGCCGGAAAGCGTGCCTGGCTGCTGCACCTGCGCGACGCCTGTGGCGATCATTTCCAGTTGCACGAGTTCGAACACGCCTACCTGCTGTCATCGATGGAAAACCGGGTCGTTCGCGCCACGGCCGGGTATATCAGCACCACGCGCACGCGCATCCGCAGCGTGCTGGACGGCATTGCCCGATTCGACGAGGACGAAAAAAGCGTGTTGTTCGTCACGGATAGCCTGGAATCATATTATCAATATATCCTGTGCTATTACCCGGACGGCGGGCACTTCGCGGCCAGTGGCGGTGTGTTCGTGAATGCCGGCTGCGCGCATTTCGTCGTCCCCAGCGGCGACCTGGCGGCCATTGAACCCATCATCGCCCATGAATTGACGCACAGCGCCCTGGCCCATCTGGCACTTCCGACCTGGTTGGACGAAGGGCTTGCGGTCAATACCGAGCGGCGCCTATGCCCCTTGCCGGCAGCGCCCGACGAGGGCAGGGAATTGAAAGAGAGACTGCTGGCGTTCTGGGGGACAGCGGAAATTCAACAGTTTTGGTCGGGCCAGTCCTTCCTTCGTCCGGATGAGGGCAACCTGCTTTCATACGAGCTGGCGCGCATTATTGTCGAGCATCTTGCGCGCGACTGGACTTCCTTCAGCGCCTTCGTCAACAATGCGCGCCGCGCCGCGCCGCGCCGATGCTGGAAGCGCAGCGGCACGTCAACATCTTGGCGTCGAGTTGGGTGCGCTGGTCAGTGCGCTGCTCGACCGGGCACCTTGTGCGGATTGGGAGCCGGCACCGGCGCTGTGATGCGCGGATCCGGCTGAAGCAGCACGCCGGTCGGAGAGAGCAAGATCGATTGCGGCAGCATCGATACAACCGGCAAGGACGCCACGGCCTTTTCAAGTGGGGATTGCAACCGTCACTGACGATCTCATTGCACAGCGCGAGGCCAAGGTGCGGGCGTTGGCCGCGCGCCGACGGTGATTGCGCACTTACTCAAGCCAGTCGCGCGACCATTGGCGCTGCGTCCTCACAGCACGGACTTGGCCCGTCCGTCCCACAAGCTCCCCCAATTTCCTCAAGTTGCCCAACGCCTGCGTTGCCGTTGAATCCGGCCTGCCCAGCGCGTCTTCGACCGCTTGCAACCCCAACTCTTCCGCGAGCCGGCAAGCTTGCACACCTGCGGCCAGGCGTTCTTCCTTGCGGGCGAAATCGATGAAGCGCAGGCGGTCGTGTTTGCCGAAATAGGCAAACCGGATCACCGGACGCTTGGCCAGCCAGGCAATCAGAGGCCAGTCGAAGCTGGCGAAGGCTTCCTCCACGCCGGGTACGACAATCTGGTCCTGCTCCCACGCGATCAGGGCGTGAAATAACTGTTCGCGCTTGTGGCGCGGATACGCGGTACCGGCCTCGCAGGACGCATGGCAGTCGATCAGCAAATCGGTGAAACGGTCACCGATCACCGAGCGGATGAAGGCGCTGCCGCCATGCTGTCTGGTGTAGTAGAAAATGGCGTACGATTCGGCGCAGACTTGGCGGTTGATGCTGCGAAAGCGGTCCACAAACGCGGCAACCGCCGCAAGCTTCCGAGCGCGCATGTCGGGCATGCACAGCCACGGCAGCGAGGCGATGCGCGCGCCGAGCATTCCCAGCTTGAAATAGCCCGACGCCCACAAGGTGCCGTGCGCTGCGATCAACGCGAATGTCAGGCGCTTGCCGGAATCCTGATAAACGCGCTGGTACAGCCTGACGCGCCGCGGCAGATCGTTCGCGTGGCCCGCCAGCGCATAGCCTTCGGTCCTGAAATTCTCGTACGCTGCTGCTGTCATCGTGTCCTCGCCTGCTGATAAGTTTGCCGTACTCATCTATATGCAAGCGCCATGCCACTCGCGCGACCATCTCAAGTACCTGATTTTTAAGACATTCATGACAGTAGCCGTGCCATGTCTGTCAACTTCGTGTACAGCAAACAGCCGACGGGTATCAACTACGCTTACACCAACCCGAGGATCTCACCTCGCGATGCCCGCCAATCGAGGGATGGATTTGCCGACACGGCACTGCACTTGCGATCCCGAGGTCAGGCAGTATGCCGGGACTCACATTGCCAATAAAAAATTGCTATTTTGTATACTCGTAAATACAATGATCACTGCCTATGTGCCCACAACGATGCTGATCCATGTCATCTCGGGCCCCCGATTCTCGCCGCTTGTTCCTCAAGGAACAGTATTTCAGGAGGTCCCGAATGCCATACCGATCACTTCGCCAACGCGTCCATGCGCTGTCGGCCCAACCCTCCGCCATTGCCGCTGTGCTGATGCTGGCCTGTGCCCCCCATTTCGCTGTTGCTGCCGGGCCCTTTCCCGGCGCCGCCGACCGCTATCTTCCGCTGACCTTGAATGCAGGACCGGCGGCATCGTCGGTACCGCTGCATACCGGCATTCCCTTTCCCATCGGCACCTTGAAATCGGTGGCCAACCTACGCTTAGACACTGGCGATGGCAGCAGGGAAATTGATGCCCAGTTCGACGCGCTCGCCACCTGGCCGGACGGCTCGGTCAAGGTCGCCTTGTTGAACGTGGTAGCCGATGTCGGCAGTGCCACCAGCTTTCGCGTCGCCTACGGTCCGGGCGTGAGCCGCAAGCCGCTGGTGCGTCCGCTGTCCGTTACCGGCGCCGCGGGCGCCGACCTCACGGTGGACACCGGCCCGCTGAAATTCGTGCTCAACCGGCAGGGAATGATCGGCGCCCTGTGGCGCGACGCCGATGGCAACGGCCGCTTCGACAGCGATGAACAAGTCATCGATAGCGGCGACCTCGTCATGCTCAATGCCTTCGACAACCGTGACTACACGGCGTCCGGTGCGCGCGATGCCGTCGTCAGCGTCGAGGAAATCGGTCCTGTGCGCGTGGTGCTGAAGGCCCAGGGATCGCTGACGGACGCCAGCGGCACGGTCCTGATGAAATACCTGGTGCGCTATTACGCCAGCCGCGGTTCCGACAAGGTCGACATCGAAACCACGGTCATCGACGACCGCCTCGAACCGAACGTCGAGCTGCGCGCACCGGCCCTGGCGATCGCGGCGAAAGCGCTGCGCATGCGCTGGAATTACCGCTCGGACAGCGCCGCCAGCTACCGTTTTGGCGGCGACAATGGCAGCGTCTATGCGGGCACGGTGCGTGGCGAACACTATCTTTCGCAAACCGGCAAGTTCACGGCAAGGACCGATGCCACAAGCGAACTGAAAAACTCCTACGAATTCGGCTACAGCGGCGTCGGCAGCGGATCGAAGGCGCCCGGCTGGGTTGCCGTCGATACCGGCAAGCGCCACATGATGCTCATGGTCAGGGACTTCTGGCAGCAGTTTCCCAATGAACTTAACATTAACGGCAACGTGATCACTGCCGCCCTGTTCCCCGAACGCTCGGTCGGCGCAGCGGCCGATCTGGCCATGCCCGCCCAGTCGGGCGGCGTCTACAAGCGGCCGAACACCCTGTATTTCCACCGCCAGGGCGGGGCCAAGACTTACCAGCTACGCCTGGCGTTCGGCAATGCCGTCGCAGCCAGCCCGGCACTGGCCAGCATGAACGACAGCTACCAGCGCCACAGCTTCGACCTGCTGGCCGAGCGCGCGTGGTATGCGCAATCCCGTGTCTTCGGCGAGATCGACGTCGGCGCCCCAGCCACCGCCACGACCGGCTACGATGCCAGCCTGATGCGCGATATCTACCTGCCGAGTTTCAATCATCCGCCCGAGGCCGGCAAGGTCGGCAACAGTTACGGCTGGCACGATTTCGGCGCCCGCCGGCGTCCCGGCTGGACCCGCGTGGAAAACGGCGTGCGCATCCCCGGCTTTTACAACGATACGCATGTCGGCTCGAACAACTTCTTCAAGCAATTCCTGCGCACGGGCGACCAGCGCTGGTTTGGCTTGGCCGACATCGCAACCCGCAATTTCATGGACATCGGCGTGCATCACGGCCCGCGTTCAGGGTATTGGAACGGCCACATGGGCGGCAGGCAGCAACCGGCCGGCGAGCTCAATTCCGAAATGCACGATACTGCGGACACGGACGGTCGCAGCCTCCATTGGGGGCATGCCCATGTCAGCGGCCTGAGCGATCTGTACTTGCTCACTGGCGACAAGCGTGCCCGCGACGTGCTGGAAGAAATCGCCGGGTGGTGGAAGGTTGTCACGCCGCATTTCTTCAAGCTGCCCTTCAGCGCCGGCATCGAATACAGCCTCCCCGGCAAGGCCGGCAACTATAAGCCTGCGCTGTACCGCGAAGCGGAGCGCGATTTCGGCTGGCCGCTGTACGTGATGAACGAATATGTGCGCGTCACCGGCAACAGCGACTACCATCGCAGCGTCTCGGCCCATCTTGCCAATTATCTGGTCCAGCGGTGGCAGACACCCTTGTGGCACATTGGCTTCAATCCCGCGACCGGCGTTGCCTCGAACGCGGTGATCGGCCTGAACGATGCCCGCAACGGCACCGGTTACTGGACGATGAGCAAGATGGACAATCACGAAGGCGCGATCGCCACCGGCACCAATCCGTGGATGGCGGGCGCATTGATCAGCAGCGTGATCCAGTTCTACGAACAGGACAAGCAGTTCGCCGCGGTGGGAAAAGCATCGGGCGTGCGGCACGACCAGCTGAAGGACATGCTGTTCCAGGGGTTGAACTATGTCGTCAAGCACGGCTACGACAAGACGAACCAAGCCTTCTACTATTCCGAGATGCGGCGCGTTCCACGCAGCGGCGGCGCCGACCACGACCACCATATCGTGTACGGGCTGGCGTATCTGGACAGGCTGTACAAGCAGGAGCTGGCCGCAGGGCGCATCGCCCATCCGCAATGGTACGACACCCAGCCGCAGTGGGGCACCCTGGCCACGCGTACCTACCAGCAGCTCAAGAACAAGCCGGCCGGGAAGGGCAGCCAATCCTCGGGATTCTACGGCTATGAGATGATTTATCCGGTGGACTTCTTTCAAATCATGGGAGGCAGCGCCACGCAGTAAGCTTGTCTGCAAGCGCTTGCGGCGGAAGGCGTGCGGATTTTCGGTATGATGAAGGTATGGCGTCGGAGGCGACGCGAACCATGGAAACGTCAGGAGCCCGACATGAAGCGTGTTACCGGTATTGGTGGTGTGTTCTTCAAATCTGCGGACCCGAAGCGGCTGGCCGAGTGGTATCGGGTTCATCTCGGCTTCGAGCTCGAGGAGTGGGGCGGCGTCGCTTTCCGATGGTCCGGCCCGGATAATCCGGCAGGCATCGGCACTACGGTGTGGAGTGCCTTCAAGGAAGACACGAATCACTTCGCTCCGAGTCCGTCCGCCTTCATGATCAACTATCGGGTGGCCGACCTGCATGCCCTGTTGGCCGCGCTGCGCGCCGAAGGATGCCAGGTAGAGGACAAGGTCGATGAATCGGAGTTGGGCAAGTTCGGATGGGTTATGGACCCGGACGGCAACAAACTCGAGCTGTGGCAGCCACCGGAAGGCAGATGAGTACAATACCGGGATGGGACGACATCACCTCGTGTCAGGTCGACACGACATCCATCAAATTTCATCAACGCAATTTCGAGCGCACCGCGACCCGCCCATGACCGTATTTCGCTTTCGCCTCCTTTTGTCCCTGTACATCATCCTGTGTATTGCGCAACCTGCTGTCGGCTGGCATTTCTCTCACCTCATCCCGCCTGCGATGCAGGCGGCGTGGGAAGCGGAGCCGCATAGCTCGGACGTAGCCAATTTTCCGCTTTCCCTCTCGATACTCCTTCCTCTTGCCATCGGTTCGTTTGCAGGCGTGATCGGCATGTTCACGTTCAAGTCGTGGGCCCGGAGCTTCTCGCTGTACTTCACCGTCGCTATCATCATCGTCCTGCCTTTTTCGGGGCCGTGGCTCTTCTCGTGGCTCGATTACATACTGGTGGAAATAACTGCCATGGTGTGGGGCGCCGTCATGGCGCTGGCGTATTACTCGCCCGTGAGCAGTCAGTTTTCCCGTCCACAGCCTGGGCAATAGACGGTCGGTCCACCCTGATCTATTTGTGTCACACAGCATGTCCACACCAGAAAAACTGATTTTCCTTCCCGGCGCCGGCGGCAATCCGGCTTTCTGGCAGCCGGCGTCGGATTTGCTGGCGCATCCGGCAGCGCGCTGCCTGCTGGGCTGGCCCGGCTTTGGCGTGGTGCCGGCCGATCCCGGGATCGAAGGAATGGATGGGCTGGTCGCGCTGGTGCTCGATCAGATCGACCGTCCCTGCGCCCTGATCGCCCAGTCGATGGGCGGCGTCGTCGCGGTCCTGGCGGCACTGAAGCGGCCGGATCTGGTTACCCATCTGGTGCTGGCCGTCACGTCCGGCGGTGTCGACATGGCCGACCTGCGCGCCGAGGATTGGCGCGGCGCCTTCCTTGCGGCCAACCCGACTGTGCCGCGCTGGCTGATTGATTATCGGAGCGACCTCAGCGACGCCATCAAAACCCTGCGCGTGCCCACCTTGCTGGTGTGGGGCGACGCCGATACGATCAGTCCGGTGGCGGTCGGCGCCCGCCTGCACGGCATGTTTGCTGAAAGCACTCTGCACGTTGTCGCCGGCGGCGGCCACGATCTGGCCAATCGGCTTGCCGCCACCATCGCGCCCCTGGTCGACGCGCATCTGGTATCGGCCAACAACGGTGCGCCTGGCGTGGTCAATCGGGAATGCCCAGCAAGCGCTGCTTCAACGCGGGGTTGACAGGCTCCGATCCCAGCCACACCCGCAGTAACTGGGCGGGAAACGCGGCATCCTCGATACAGCCGCGCACCACGCCATTGACGGTGAAGCGCACACCGCCGGCACGCCAGTCAAAACGCAGCACGTCGCCACGGACGAGCGGCGTGCCGCTGCCCAGCATGGCATCGATGGCGGCAATATGCGGCTGCGCCTGGCGAAATTCGTCGGCGCTGGTGTTGGCGCGCAGGCCTGCGCGCAGCCGCTCGGCAATCAGCGCGCCGCTCAGGCCAAAAAACCGGATGCGCATGACCAGCGACTTGTCGCCAGCGGACGCCAGAATGGATGCGGCGTCCGTCTGCTTGGCAGGCAGATACAGTTCGGCCGCATACAGGTCGACGAACGCCTTGCTGCTCACGCCCGCGCCATTGATCACCAGCGGCGGCGCTGGCCCGTCCAGGCCAGCGCATCCCGGCACCTGCGTTTGCGCCTGGACCGTGCCGCACAGCGTCCAGGCCAGGCATCCCAACGCTACACGCATCCGCATGCTCAAGCACCCGCCGCTTCGACTTCGCGTGCGGCCAGCGCTTCGTCGAAGAACGCCGCCGTGTCGGCGCGCACTTGCGCCGCCTGGCCGGTGCAGCAGTGGTCGCCCGTGGGATGGACCAGCAGGGAATGACGCACGTCCGGATGCAGTTCATCGAGCCGGTCGAGCAGCCACTGTTTGTCGCTCGTCTTGACCAGCGGGTCCTTGTCGCCATGGACGATGCGTACCGGGCAGCCCACTTCCCTGAGCAGGTCGATGCTGTCGATGGCGAACGCCGTATTGTTCTCCACGTGCTGGCTGGCCACGGGGCCCAGCACCTGGAACGATTTACTCTTCAGGAAAAAGGGAATCTTCATGAAGGTGCTCGCGTTGATTGGCCCGCCCAGATCGAGCACACCCTTGATGCGCTTGTCGCTGGCGGCCAGCTTGATTGCCCAGGTGCCGCCCCAACTGATGCCGATCACGCCCACCCGCTGGCTGTCGCAGTCATGCTGCGCGCACAGCACGTCGATGGCTGCGCTGGTGAAGTCGTTGAAGTCTTCGGGCCACACGATCTCGTCGCAGAACAGGGCCTCGCCCTGGCCGGGACCGTCGAAGCAGAACACGGCGTAGCCCCGTTCCTGCAGCGCGTTTTCGGTCGTCAGGTGCTCTTCCTTGGTGTCGTCCATGCCGTGGATGATCACCACCAGCGGAAACGGTCCGCTGCCCGTCTTGGGCAGATGCAGGTTGCCCCAGCAGGTCGCGCCCTTCCACGGCACGCCAACGCGCCGGTAGGACGCGCCGTGGGCCTGCTGTTCGGCGGCGATGTAATAACCGCGCGAGAGGCGGTAGCAATAGCGCTTCTGATCGGTCAGCCCCAGGCAGCCCCACTGGCCCATGTGGCACAGGTAGGACAGGCGCCGCAGGGCGGTGATCTGCTCGCCCTGGGTACCGCTGGCCATGATGGCCTGCAGCTTGGCCTGCTCTTCGCCGATGATCTTGATGACCGCGTCAGGCCAGTCGTTGATGGTGTTGATACTGCCCAGGAATTTGTTGATGGTCTCTTCGCCGATCAGCGAGGCGCGCCAGCGGTTCCAGAACGGCAGCATGATGTTCTTGACGCCGACAATGGCCGACAAGCCCCGCACGGCCTTGCTCGCGACCCTGTCCATCAGCGAGTAGTATTCGCTGTTCTCAATGTTCGCCATGGTTTTTCACCTTCTTGATGTTAAATTCGCTCATTTCCGATTCGCTCAGGCCGATCAGCGTGGCGCCCAGGTAGACCGCGTCGTCATCGAGGGCCGGCTCCAGTGTCGCCACCGCGGGCGGCGCGCCGTTGTCCATGCGCCGTTCGTGCGCCTCGATGACCTGGTACAGGTCGAAGCCGAAGCGGGTGCGCATGACCTTGCGGCCCAGTTCATTCATCATGCAGTTGGTGCTGCAGGCGCCCGTATTCTTCGGCATCTCCCAGCCCGCTTCCTCCAGCATCCGGATCTGGTCGTCGAACTCCGGCTTCTTGACGAATTCATAGAAAGGGATGAGCACCGTGTCGCAGGCGCCGTTGGCGAGGATTGCGGCCGCTTCGGGGTGGGTCTGCTGCGCATGGTTCCTGAACGGCGTGACGAACTTGCGCACCAGCGCGTCCAGACGCGGCAAGCCCTGTCCGGCCAGCGCCGGTTTGCCGTTCAGGTCAAGCCGGTTCTGCCCTTCCTGGGTGCCGATGAAGCACAGCGGGATATGATGGGTTTCGCAAAAGCGCGTCGAGGCGGCGGCAATGGCGGCAAAACACGGCATGCACGCCGAACCATAGGTCATCACCGCGCGCGTGAGCTCCACGTTCGCCGACGACTTTCCGACCTCGAAGCCGGTCCTGAACAGGGTGTCCATCGATGTGCGCTGCGGACGTTCGATTACCAAGGTGACGCCCAGCTTGTCGCACAGACGCTGGGCATTGGCGATCGCCGTGGCCGACTGGTAGCCCTGGTCCAGCATCCACGCGCACACCCGCAGCCCCCTTTCGGCCAGCTTGATGAGCATGTACGACGAATCCTTGCCGCCGCTATAGAGCACCAGCGCGTCGTAGTCCGACCCGGTGCGCCGGTGCGGCAGGCTCTCGACCAGGGCCGCCAGCACCTGCACCTTGGACGGGATCGCCACCTTGGCCAGGCTGACCATGCGGGCCAGCGCGCGCTTGCCGTCGCTGCCCGTTTTATAGATGTTGAGCAGCATGTCGAGCACCCAGGTGTTATCGGCGCTGTCGCGGTAGGTGCCGGTGGCGGCCGTGGCCGGGTCGGCGCAATAGGAACACAGCTGCGCATGCTGCGCCAGCGCTTGCGGCGCGCCGACGGTGAAACGGTCATATTCGTGCGGCATGCCGCACTGGCTGCAGAATTGCTCGCTACGGTGGATTGACGTCATGGGGGTGTCCGCATCAATGGGTGAAGGGGCGGGCCGTCATCTCAGGCGGAAAAGTGCTTGCGGATTTCGTCGATGGGCAGCTTGTGGTTGCCGCACTGGAGAGCGGGCACCTTCAGGCCGCACTTGCCGAACGCCTCGTCGTAGGCCAGCAGGTTGTCGATGCAGGGCTCGCCGATGGTGGGCGGCAGGTCCGGCGCCACCACGCGCAGCAGGCCTTCGGCCATGCACGACCATGAGGTGCTCGATTCGCCTGTCTCGTCCTGGTCGGCGAAGTCGAAGCTGAACCTGGAGCGGTAGCCGATGCTGCTGCAATCGATCAGGCCCGCTTCGCACGGCGCGATATCCTGGCGCGCACGCACGCGCTCCCAGGCCGACTGGCGCGACCAGCAGTACGGCTGGCTGTCGTCGATCAGCACGGTGCCCGGCGCCACCCGGTCGATGTCGATGATGTTGGCGGTGCTGACGGCGCTGATCACGAAGCGCGACCGGTAGGTCGCGCTATCGATCGACAACGCGCCCGCCGACGAGGTGAATTCCACCTCGACGCCAATGCCGCTGGCGGCCTGCAGCTGTTCGGCATAACGCCTGACATGGTCGGCGCGGCTCGGCGTATCGACCAGCACGATGCGCCCGGGCCGCCGGCGCTGGCGCGCAAGCAGTTGGGTGAACGAGCCGCCGATGCTGCCAACCCCGATGACGGCCATGGTGGCGCTGGCGTGCTCGATGCGCAGGTCGTCCAGCGCGCGCAGATAGGTGCGCAGCACGGAGACGGCCGTCATCGAATGGCCGGTGGTAATCTGCAGACCCAGTTCATTGGCCTTGCCCAGCAGCCGGCGCCCGTACAGCGACAGCGCGCCGGTCAGCCCGCCCAGGCAAATCATCTTGGCGCCCGCCCTTGCCGCGATCTCCAGCGCCGTCTCTTCGAGCACCTTGCGGCAGTGCGCGCGGGTGCGCGGATTGATCATTTCGTCGGCATACATGGGCAGGAACAGGATGCCCGCGTTCAGGGCCGGCGTCTTGATGATTTCGCCGAACACCGGCATCAGCAGGCGCGTGAGGGCGCGCCGGTCCTGCGTGGTCAGGTGTTCGCTCCACGGCAGCAGGCGCGGCAGATCGGTTTCGTCGCGCGGGTGGGTCAGCAGCACCACCTGAAGCTCCTCCTTGCTGTTGCTGGTTTTTTGATAGCTGACCCAGTCGTCCATCGACGAGGCGCCAATCAGGCACATGTTTTCGCGTTCCAGTTCCATCAGTTCCACAGTATTCTCCGGTCAGGCTTGACTTCAGGGCTCCCGCGGCGGGCGAGCGTGTTTTCGTGCTTTATTGCTGCCGCACCGGCAGTACCAGCGTCGATTCCAGGGCCCGGTCAAATACAAGCCTCATGCTGAAACGTTCGCCCGGGCGCACGGCCGGCGCGTACAGGGGATCGGCCGTATCGATCACGATGCCCAGGTGGTGTCCGGCCGGGATGTCGTACGCGGCTGCCGACAGCTCGATCGGATAGCGCACGGTCTGGCCCGGCACGGCCGCATGTACGCTGCGCGAACCGTAGGTAATCAGCCTGGCGATGCCGATCGCATCGACGTCGTACAGATACGCCACCAGCTGCGCGCGCGCCTGCGATGGCGCCACCTGCACCGTCAGGCGCGGGACGCCGCGAATCTTCAGCGGCGTGGCCAAAGCGGCACCTTCGTAGCGCACGCCGGTGCTCAGGCCGACGCTCTGCATCATCGTGACGACGGCGATATCGTTGGCGGCGCGGATGCTGGCCAACAGCGGCAGCGGGCCCGTGGTGGCGGTGGTATCGGAAAAGTTATGGATGGTGTCGGTCGCACTGCTGCTGTTGCGCACGGCCGATAGGGTGCCCTTGTCGCCCTTGCGGCAGAAGCAGGAAAAATCGAAGCGCAGCGCGCCGCGCGGCGTCAGGTGCCACGTCTGCTCCGCCACTTCCGGCGCCGGCCAGGTGCCGAAGGACTCGCGCACGTTGGCCGGACGCACCTGCATCGACACTTGCGGCTCGGTGTCGACACCGTTGCGCACGCCCTTGAGAAAACGGTCGAACCAGCGGCGCGCTTCGTCGTACGGGTAGTTGTCTTCACCCAGCAGCGCGCCCGGAAATTCGGTCAAGGCATGGATGCCCTTATTGAGCAGCAGCTTTTTCGGTCCTGTCAGGGCGCTGAACATGGCCATGCTGGAATTGGCCGTGAACATATCGTCCTGGAGGTTCTTGCTGATGAAGACCGGCGCATTGCGCTGGTTGATCTGGGCGATGAACTGCGACGGCGAGCGCGGTGCGGCCCACGCGGTTACGTCGGCGATCTGCGCGCTGGTGCTGTCCGGATCATTCAGTATCCGCACCTGCCGGTCGACCAGGGGATCGCGCCGGCCGGTGGCCGCGCCCAGCAGATTGAGCACGTTCGACCAGGTGTAGTTGGCGCTGCCGTCGAGGTACATCTGGTCCATCAATTGGCCCCAGCCTGAAAACGCGACCGCCGTCTTGAAGCGCGCATCCTGCGCCAGCGCCATCATCGACAGCCCGGCGCCGTATGAAATGCCGCTCACGCCGACGTTCTGCATGTCGACGGGAGTATTGGCCTGCAGCCAGTCGAGCACACTGGAGACGTCGCGCACGTCGGCCGGCGCGGCCACGCCAGCCAGTCCTTCCGAGTTGTAGAAGCCGCGCGCGGTGTAGCTGAGCACGATGTAGCCGCCCTTGGCCAGGCGCTGTGCCTGCCCCATGTATTCGTACTGGCCGGGCGTGGCCCAGCTGCCCACCATGACGATGCCGGGCGATGCGGCGCCGCCTTCCGCCCCCTTGGGCAGGAACAGGCTGGCCATCAGCCTGGTGCCATCATGGCTGGCGATGGCGATTTCCGGGACCCAGCAGGTGCCGTCGACTGGCGAAATGATCGACGGCGAACTGAAAGGGGACACATACCCGGCGATTTCACTAGCGGCCGCGGGGCGGCACAGGCTCGCGTGAGCGGCCGGGGTACAGATGGCCATGGCCACCAGGGACAGCGATATGTAGCGCGACATACGGGACTCCTGACATGGTCGAAAAATACCGGCGCTGGCGCCGGCGCCGGCGTTGATGTCGGCGTGCCCTCACAACCGGCACGTCGATTTGCTGCCACACCGGCCAGGAATACCCTGTCCCGCCGCACCTGGTCACGAGCGATTCAGTCCAGGGTTTTATGAAACAGCATCAGGCCCACTGCCATGACCACGGCGATGAACGCCAGCAGGGGCCAGATGTTGGGCCACAGCTCGATCCAGCCGTTGCCCTTCAAAAGAATGCCGCGCGCGAGCCGCACGAAATGGGTCAGCGGCAGCGCTTCGCCCAGCGACTGGGCCCAGCGCGGCATGCCGCGAAACGGAAAGGCGAATCCCGACAGCAGAATCGAGGGCAGGAAAAAGAAGAACGTCATCTGCATCGCCTGCAGCTGGTTGCGGGCCAGCGAAGAAAACGTGATGCCCAGCGTCAGATTGGCGCCGATGAAAATCATGATCACCACGTACAGCTGCAGCACGCTGCCCACGAACGGCACGTGGAACACGAAGCGGGCGGCGGCGATCGTCAGCGTTGCCTGGATCAGGCCAATCATGATGTAGGGCGTGATTTTTCCCGTCATGATTTCCAGCGGCAGCGTGGGCGTGGCCAGCAGGTTTTCCATGGTGCCGCGCTCGCGTTCGCGCGTCATGGCCAGGCTGGTCATCAGCACCATGGTCATGGTCAGGATCACGCCCATCAGGCCGGGCACGATGTTGTACTGGGTGATGCCCTCTTCGTTGTAGAGGCGGTGCACGCGCACCTCGAACGGCGCGGCGCCGCCGTTCAGTTTGGACAGGGCACCACGCAGGTCCTTCTGCAGCACGTTGTGCGACAGCTGGGTGATGGCCGCCAGCGCATTGCTGGTCGACGCCGGATCGGTGGCGTCGGCCTGGATCAGCAGGGCCGGGCGCTCGCCGCGCATCAGCTTGCGGCTGAAATCGGGCGGAATGCTGACCACGAACTGCACCTTGCCGGCGGCCAGGGCGGCATCGGCCTGCGCCTCGCCGGCGATATTGCGGTCGATGCTGAAGTAGCGCGTCTTTTCCATGCCGGCGACGAAGCTGCGGCTAAATTCCGACTGGTTCAGGTCGACAACGGCCGTGGGCAGGTTCCTGGGGTCGACATTGATGGCGAAGCCGAACAGCAGCAGCTGCACGATCGGGATGCCGATGATCATGCCGAAGGTCAGGCGGTCGCGCCGCAGCTGGATGAATTCCTTGAGCACGATGCCGTACCAGCGCAGCAGGGAAAAGCGCACCGGCAAGGCGGGCGGCGGGATCATGGTCTCCATCATGCGAAATTGTCCTCGGCCCGCTTCATCAGGTAGATAAAGGTATCTTCCAGCCCCGTGGCGATCTGCTCGTAGCGGAACGCCATGCGGCCATGCAGCTCGGCCAGGGTGTGCGCGAGCGTGTCGCCCTGCTCGCCGATCACGTGCAGGCTGTTGCCGAAAATGATGATCTGGTGGACGCCGGGGCTGCCCCGCAGCGCCTGGGCCACGCCCGCCATCGCGCCGCCATGGAGCACCCAGGTGCTCAGGTCCTGGCTGGCGATGACTTCGTCGACGGTGCCCTGCACCAGCAGCTTTCCGTAAGAGAGGTAGGCCAGCTTGTGGCAGCGCTCGGCCTCGTCCATGTAGTGGGTGCTGACCAGCACCGACACGCCCTGCGCGGCCAGCAGATGGATCTCTTCCCAGAAGTCGCGCCGGGCCTGCGGATCGACGCCCGCGGTGGGCTCGTCGAGCAGCAGCAGTTCGGGCTGGTGCAGCATGCAGGCGGCCAGCGCCACGCGCTGCTTCCAGCCGCCCGACAGGGCGCCGGCCAGCTGGTGGCTGCGCGAACCGAGGTTGAGCTGCTCCAGGGTGCGCTCGACGACGGCGCGGCGCTTGGGCATGCCGTAGATGCGCGCAATGAAATCGAGGTTTTCGCGGATGGTCAGGTCTTCCCACAGCGAGAAGCGCTGGGTCATGTAGCCGATGCGGCGCTTGACCTGCGCACTGTCGCGGATGACATCGAACCCCAGGCAGGTCCCGCTGCCCGAATCGGGCGTCAGCAGGCCGCACATCATGCGGATCGACGTGGTCTTGCCGCTGCCGTTGGGACCGAGGAAGCCAAAAATCTCGCCGGCATGCACCTGCATGCTCAGGTCCTTGACCACGTGCTTGTCGCCAAAGTGCTTGTTCAGCTGGCGCACGTCGATAACGCAGCGGTTCATCGTGGCATTCCGATGCGAATGGGTTGGCCCGGATGCAGGGCAAAGCCGTCGCGCGCATTGACGGGCAGCGCTTCGACCAGAAACACCAGCTTGGCCTGGGAATCCTTGCTGTAGATGACGGGCGGCGTGTATTCGGCCTGCGGCGAGATATAGTTGATGCGCGCGTCGACCTCCCGGGCGCAGCCATCGCACTGCACCTTGACCGTCTGCCCGACCTTGAGCGAGGCCAGTGCCGCGGCGCTGGCGAAGAACCGCACCTTGATGGCGCCGGGCGGCAGAATCGTGATCACCTGGTTGCCGCTGGCGATCCAGTCGCCTTCCGAATACAGGGTGTCGAATACCAGTCCGGCGCGGGTGGCCACGCCGCTCTTCTGGCGCAGCTGCCAGTCGGACTGGCGCAGCTGCGCCTTGGCGACGGCGATTTCAGCTTTCTGGATGCGCAGCTGGTCGACACGTCCGCCCAGCTGGGAGGCCGTGAGCTGATGTTCCAGCTCGGCGATGCGGGCACGGTCGCGCAGGTTGTTGGCCTGCGCCGTTTCTTCCTGCACCCTGGAGACGAAGCCCTTGGCGACCAGCTCGCGGCTGGTATCGAGCTGGGTGGCGGAGATCTTTTCCATCGCCACCGACTGGGCCAGCTGCGAACGGGTGACGTCGAGTTCCTCCGACCGCTTGCCCTTCATCAGGTCGTCCAGGTGGGCCTGGGCCGATTGCAGACGCTCCGCGGCCATCTTGCGGGCCGACGCCTCGTTTTCATCTTCGAGCGAAAACAGGGGCGTGCCTGCTTCGATGTGCTGGCCGCGCCGCACATGCAGCTTGACCAGGGCACCGGCGAACGGGGCCACCACCCGTACGAACTCACCCTCCACGTAACCGGTGAGCTGCGCCGGTGCGGTCTCGGAACAGGAACTGAGCGCCATGCACATCAGCAGCGCGCTCGACAGGCGGCGAAGATTCATCATGGGAAGCGGAAAAATAGTAGGGTAAGGTCGATCACGGTGCAGCTCCCGGTGGGGCAGGATCACTGACTTCCTGCAAGGCATAAAATTGAGTCTATGCAATGGAGGTGGGCACCACATTGATTATGGGCAATGTGAGCAACTGATGAGCAGGTCGATGGGATGTCGCCCCGCGTGGGCAGACGGCAGGCAGCTTGCGTCGCGCCGCAAGTCATCGCCATCATCGAAGTGGCAGGGCCCGCGCCGGTTACCACGTAGTATTTTTGCCACGCCATGCTTGAACCAGTGCAAAATAGCCAGTTCGACAACGGCCTCTCGAACGCGTCGCAGTGCGACCGGTTCACCCTCATGCGCAACTACTTCTTTTTAGCCAGTTTCTTTTTCCTTCTGCTCAGCAGTCTGCCGGTGTGGGCCGCGCAGATCACCGTATTCAAAGCCAAACGCATCCTGGAGTACAAGGCCGACGGTATGACCCGCACCTTCAAGATCGGGCTTGGCGCCTCCCCAACCGGACGCAAGCTGCGCCAGGGCGACCGCAAGACGCCCGAGGGAAGTTACGTCATCACGCATAAGAATCCGCAGAGCCAGTTCTACCTGTCGCTCGGCATCAGTTATCCCAATCTCGATGACGCCGCACTGGGCCGCAAAGCCGGCGTGATTTCAAGCGCCCAGTACGCGGCGATCGCGGCGGCGATCCGGCAGGGCCGCACGCCATCCCAGCACACCCCGATGGGGGGCGATGTTTTCATCCACGGCAAAGGCGCCGGCAGCGACTGGACCTGGGGCTGCATCGCCCTCGACGACAAGCAGATGCGCGTGCTGTACGACCTCGTGCGCCCCGGCGACAAGATCAGCATTCATCCTTAGCCCTGTTTCAGCTTGTCGATGAACCAGCGGCCGGCGCGGCCCGGCGGATTATCCGCCAGGTGGATCGCATGCATTGAAAAGCCCGCGCCGGCTGTTGCGAACATTTCCAGCTGAATCGGCACCAGCGCGCCGCTGCGGATGTCGTCTTCCACCATGTGCAGCGGCATGTGCCCCCATCCCAGTCCGGCCCGCAGGAACGCATGCTTCGCGCCCAAGTCCGCCAGGCGCCAGACACGCGTGGACACCACTCCGAAATTACGCCCCGCGGTGAGCGATGAGCGGTCCGTCAGCACCAGCTGGATATGCTCGGCCGCGGCGGCGCGCGGCACCATGCCTTGCAGCGCCGCCAGCGGATGCGTCGGCGCGACGACCGTCACCGCCGCCACGCTCAACAAAAACTCGGACGCGCAGCCGGCTGGAATCTCCGGCAGCGAGCCGATCACCGCGACTCTGCAATTGCCGTCCAACAAGGGCTGCAGCACCGCGCCCAGCGCTTCCACGTACAGGCGCAAGGGCGTCGAGGGAAACGCCTCGTGAAAGGCTTGCACCGCCGCAGTCAGATTGGCAATCGGATACATCACATCCACCGCGACGGCCAGCTCGGGTTCGAGTCCCTCCGCCAGGCTGCGCGCCTTGGCCTTGAATTCATCCATGCTGTGCGCGGCCGTGCGCGCCAGCTCCAGCATCGCCCGGCCAGCCTCGGTCAGCTGGGGATAGCGGCCGGTGCGCTCGAACAGCGCAAACCCTACCTGCAACTCCAGATTGGCCAAAGTCGTGCTCACCACCGACTGCGCACGGCGCAGCTTGCGGCCGGCGGCCGAAAAACTCCCTTCGTCGGCGGCGGCGATAAAGGTCCGTAGCTGGTCCATCGACATCCCGTCAAGCATGTATCTACTCCTTGGATACTATCGATCTAATTATATAGGCTTCTCCGATGCTTTGAGCAAGCCTAAGATTCACTCATGCACTAACAACCGACAAGAAGGGAGTACGTCATGAACATGAATCAAGCGCAACTCAAGCAAACCGCGGCAGCCCAGCGTCAACTGGCGGTGCGATCCGCAGGCCACACCCGCGGCGGCATCAACCGCCTGGTCAGCCCCGGCGACATCGGCCAACTGATCAAACCGTTCGTCTTCCTCGACCTGTTTCAGCTCGGTGCCAACGGCAGCAACATGGGCATGCACCCGCATTCGGGCATCGCCACCGTCACCGTGGTGCTCGAAGGCGCCATCGAATACAAGGAAACGACCGGCCATCAAGGCACCTTGCCGGCCGGCGGCGTGGAGTGGATGAGCGCCGGCGGCGGTGTATGGCACGACGGCGGCGCGCTGCCCGGCCAGCGCGTCGAAGGCTTCCAGCTCTGGCTGGCCTTGCCGGAAGAAGATGAAAACGGTCCGGCGCAAAGCCAGTACCTGGCGCCGGACGACGTGCAGAGCCATGGCCCGGCCCGCGTCATCATCGGCAATTATGGCAACGCGAGCAGCGCGATTCGTCCGCGCGCGTCGATCAACTATCTGCACGTGACGCTGGCCGACGGCGAACAATGGACGTACACGCCACCTGCCGGGCATGACGTTGCCTGGGTGTCCGTGGCCAGCGGCGCGCTGCAGACGGCGCACACCGTCATTGGCCGCGAAGTGGCGGTCTTTGAAGAAGGCGAGGGCGCAATCGATGTCGTCGCCCAGGGTGCAACCGAATTCGTACTCGGCTCCGCCCCCAAGCATCCGCACGATCTGGTAACGGGTTACTACTCGGTGCACACCAGCGCAGCGGCGCTGGCCAAGGGCGAAAAGGAAATCGAGCGCATCGGCGCCCAGCTGCGCGCGGCAAAGCTGATGTAAGCACTGTAACTGACCAACATATTCATCATCTGAATTGAAAGGGAATACCATGAACACCACGACTCAACACACTTCCGTTATCCCCGTCATCGGCCGCGTGCTGCTGGCAGCGATCTTTATCTTCAGCGGGATCGGGAAAATCCTGGCGCCGGCAGCCACCATCGGCTACATCGAGGCCATGGGCCTGCCACTGGCCTCGGTCGGTTTGGTGGTCGCCATCGCCGTTGAACTGGTGGGCGGCCTGATGCTCGCCCTCGGAGTCAAAACACGGCTGGCGGCATTCGGGCTGGCGCTGTTCTCCATCGTGACCGGCCTGGTGTTCCACCATGCGATCGGCGACCAGAACCAGCTGATTCACCTGCTGAAAAACCTGGCCATGGCTGGTGGCCTGTTGCAAGTGGCGGCCTTTGGCGCCGGTGCGTATGGCCTGGAGTCGAAAGCTGCTGGCACGACTGATCGCCAGCTTGCCTGATCGCTGTTCTGGCCGAAAGGAGCGTCGAGGCCGACGCTCCGTTAAAATCCTGTAGGGCCAGGCTCAGCCGGGCTGTAGTGGCCATCCAAGCTTACAGAAACGGAGCACCTCATGCTGCTGGAAGACACCGATACGCACTGCCCGGTTCACGGCGATCCGCTGAATGATGGGGTTGTCATGATTTCGTATGGATTGTTCCGCTATAGCGAGGCGTTCACCAAGGCTCACCGGCACCTGTTTCCCAAATCAAAATTTATGGTGCAGGGTGGGTGCGGGGTAAAAGATGAAATCATTTACCGCATGCACTACTGCAATGCATGCCGCAGAGCTCATCTCTTGTGGGCGGTGGAAAATAAATCAGATGCGGGCTTGCCGCACTTGGCGGACGAGTTCGAGCGAGTTCTTCGTCTGCGCTTTGGCATGGAAACCTCCGTCACCAACGTACCGCCGGCTGTGCACGACTTAATGCACGCGCATAAACTGGTGGACGCACTAAAACTCCTTCAGCGCGCCAATCCGGGTGTGGAGATCCCCGAGTTACGCGCACACATGCGTTACCTCAGTCGCGGCGCGGAACTTGAGCAGGCGATCCTGGCGATGCGTAAGGGCGGCCCGCAATTGGTTTATGAGCAACTGGCGGAACTGACTGTGCGCAACGGCAAAGATGCGCTACAAGAGCGCTTTGTCGGCGACTGACCGATGGCGTCCGGCGCGAATCGGTTCATCCCGCAGATGCTTCTTCTTGCGCTCGAACCGGCCCAGCGCCAGATACATCACCGGTGTCACATACAGCGTCATGAGCTGCGAAAACACCAGTCCCCCGACCACCGCAAGTCCCAGCGGCTGGCGCAGCTCGGCTCCCGCACCCCATCCCAGCGCAATCGGCAGGGCGCCCATCAGCGCCGCAATCGTCGTCATCATGATCGGCCGAAAGCGCAGCAGGCAGGCTTGCCGCACCGCCAGTTCCGGCGCCATGCCCTCCTCGCGCTGCAGGTGAAGCGCAAAGTCGATGATCATGATCGCGTTCTTCTTCACGATCCCGATCAGCAGCAAAATACCGACCACCGCGATCATGGTCAACTCCATCCCGAACAGCCATAAGGTCAGCAGCGCGCCCACCGCCGCCGATGGCAACCCGGCCAGAATGGTCAGCGGATGAATATAGCTTTCGTACAGCACCCCGAGCAACATGTAGATCACCCCGAGCGCGGCCACGATCAGCCACACCTGGCTCGATTGCGCCTCCTGGAACACCGCCGCGTCGCCGCCATAACGCGCCACGATCGACGCCGGCAGCAACATGTCCCGCCCCATGGCATCGATGGCGCCTGTCGCCGCGCCCAGCGGCACGCCCGGCGCCAGGTTGAACGACAGCGTGATCGCCTGCAGCTGCCCCTGGTGGTTGACCGACAGCGGTCCGAGCGTGCGCTCCACCGTCGCAAAGCTTGATACGTTCACCAGTTCACCTGCCATGCTGCGCACGGACACATGGCCCAGCGCATCCTCGAACTGGCGCTCGGCCTGCGCCGATTCCAGGATCACCGAATAGGTGGCGGCCATGCCGTAAATGGTCGCCACCTGGCGCTCGCCGAAGGCCGAATACAGCGCGCTGCGCAGATCGGCGACCCGCACGCCCAGCACCGCCGCCTTGTCGCGATCAATCTTCAAGGTCGCCTGCAAGCCGCGGTTGCGCGCATCGCTGGTGACGTCGCTAAAGCGCGGGTCGGCCCGCATCCGCTCCAGGAACCGGGCTGCCCATTCATCGGGACCGCCGGCGCCCACGCTTTGCAAGGTGTACTGGTAGCGGCTCTTGCTTGGCCGTCCGCCGACCTGGAAATTCTGCACCGGCTTCAGATACACAGCCACGCCGGCAATGCCGCTGGTGGCCCGTTTCAGGCTTTTAATCACATCGGCCATCCCCGCGCGCTGTTCGCGTGGTTTGAGCAGCAGGAACATGCTGCCGCTGTTGTCGCCGCTGACCGACGAGGTCACATCGCGTACATTCGGATCGGCCTTGATCGCCGCCGCCACTTTCACTTGCAGTGCCAGCATGGCGGAGGACGAAATATCTTCCGATGCTTCGGTCGATACGCGGATCTGGCCCAGGTCCTCTTCCGGCAAAAGTCCCTTTGGAATGGCCACATACAGCCCCACCGTCAGCATCAGGATGGCCAGCGCCGCCAGCAGCACCACGGAGCGGTGCGCGAGCGCGCGGTCCAGCGACCTGGCATACGCCCGTTCAAGACGTCCGAAAGGGGTGCCGGTGGCTGCGACATGACGTTCATTTTCGCGCAGCAGGCGGCTCGACAGCATCGGCACCAGCGTCAGCGACACCAGCGCCGACACCAGCACCGCCAGCGACACCACCACCGCAAACTCGTGGAACAGCAATCCCATCACGCCGGGCATGAAGAAGATCGGCATGAATACCGCCGCCAGCGAGATCGAAATCGACACGATGGTCAGGCTCACTTCGCGCGCGCCGACGATGGCCGCGTCAACCGGCGTTTTGCCCGCCTCGATATGGCGCACGATATTTTCCAGCACGACGATCGCATCGTCCACCACCAGCCCCACGGCCAGGGTGATCCCCAGCAGAGAGACATTATTCAGGCTGTAGCCGAGCCAGTGCATCAGCAGCAGCGCGCCAAGCAGCGAAATCGGAATTGTCAGCGCCGGAATCAGCGTGGCCGCGGCACGGCGCAGGAACAAGAAGATCACCAGGATCACCAGCACGACGGTCAGCCCGAGCGTGATGTTCACGTCAGTTATCGCCTCGCGCACCGATACCGAACGGTCGTTGACCATATTGATCGCCACCGACTGCGGCAGCTGCGCGCGCATGCGTTCGAGCGTCCGCTTGGCCGAGTCGACCACGGCCAGCGTATTCGCATCCGGCTGGCGGTACAGCAGCAGCACGATCGAACGCTCGCCGTTAAAGCTGCTGGCCGAACGCACCGACTGGTAGCTGTCTTCCACATCGGCCACGTCTTCCAGCCGCACCGGCTGGCCTGCGCGCATGGCCACGATCAGCCCCGCGTAGTCGGCCGCCTTGAGCAGTTGCGCGTTGCCCTGGATGACCATCGTCTGCGCCGGCCCGTCCAGCACACCGAGCGGCGAATTGGCGTTGGCGGCTTGCAGCGCGGCCGATAGTTCATCCATCGACAGGTCGCGCGCCTTCATGCGGCCCGGATGGGCGCGCACCCGCACGGCGAAGCGCTTCTGGCCCAGCACCGCCAACTGCGCCACGCCTGGAAGACCCGACAGGGCGGGCGCGATCAAATTCTCCGCATAGTCGTTCAGCTCCGACAAGTCCATCGACGGCGACGTCATCTCCATCGACAGCACAGCCGCTTCCGCCGGATTGACCTTGCGGTACGACGGCAGTTCGCTCATCTCGCGCGGCAGTGCGCGTTGCGCCCGCAGCAGCGCCGCCTGCACGTCCACCGCGGCGGCATTGATGTCGATGTCCGGCCCGAACTCCAGCGTCAGCGACGTCGCGCCCAGAGTGCTGGTGGAGGTCAGCAAGGTGACGCCGGCAATCGCCGAAAACTCCTTCTCCAGCGGCAGCGCCACCGAAGACGCCATCGTCTCCGGGCTGGCGCCCGGCAGGTTGGCCTGCACGTTGATGACCGGCGTGTTGTAGCTCGGTAGCGCGGATACGGGAATGAAGCGGTATGCCAGCAGCCCGGCGATCACCAGGCTGACCGACAGCAGCACCACCATCACAGGGCGCTCGATGCAATATGCGGATAGGTTCATCCCTGGCCCGCCTTGATGCGCGCACCCGGCTTCAGATTCTGCTTGCCCTCGGTAACGATGGTTTCGCCGCCCGCCAGGCCCGTGACGGCCGCACTCGACCCGAAGGCATGCAGGCGCTTCACCGGCACCTGTTTTACCGTCTGGTCCGGCCCCACCACGTACACGAAACTGCCGGTGGGGTTGGTAATCATCGCCGCCTGCGGAATCACGACCGCGCCGTGCAGGGTGCGCACGGCGACGCGCGCGTCCACGTACTGCCCCGGCCACATGCCCGCGTCGCCATTCTCAAAAACGGCCTTGACCCGGATCGTCCCTGCCGCCGGGTCGACGCTGTTGTCGATGAAGCTCAGCTTTCCTGTGCGCTTGTTGGCTTGCACCGCCACCGCGCCGCGCTGCTGCGCCGCCAGCAGTTCGCCCACAGTCGATTCCGGCAGCGTGAACGCGACCGCAATCGGATCGAGCCGTGTGACGGTGGCAAGCAGGGTGCTGACCTGCACCAGGCTACCCGGATACACCGTGATCGCGCCGACCCGGCCCGCCATCGGCGCGCGAATCGTGTTGTAGCTGGCGCCCACCTGCACCGCACGCAGCGCTGCCTGGTCGGCCCGCAGCAGCGCACGCTGCGCATCGACCTCGCTGCGCAGCGTATCGACCGCGGTGATGGCGATGAACTGCTTGTCCAGCAGTTCCACGCTGCGCCGGTAGCGCCGCTCCAGGCCGGCCAGCGCCGCCTCGTCGCGCATCACTTGCGCCTGCGCGCGCTCCACGCCGGCGCGCTCCGCGCGACCATCCAGCGAAAACAGCAGCTGGCCTTCCTTGACGAACTGGCCTTCGCGAATGTGCACTTGCCTCACCGTGCTGGTGGTTTGAGCGTGTACGTCCACCACGCTGGTCGGGGTCACCGTGCCGTTCGCCCGGAGTACCACTGGCACGTCGCGCACCACCGGCACCACAGTGTTGACCACAATGGAGGGCGGGGAGGGCGGTGCCGCTTGCGCGCGCGCGGGTGTGCTCCAGTAGCGCGCCGCACTGGCCACGACGATTGCGCCGCATAGCATGGCAATCGCATGCTGCTTGTTCATGTGGCCTCCCGCGCGCGTGGCGCCAAACGAAACAGGCCGAACGCGCTCAGGAGCCCGACCGCGCAAAATATCATCCATGGCAGTTGCGGCCATTGCCGCGCGCCCGAAAATTCGACCAGCCAGCCGCCGGCCACATTCCCGATCGCACCGCCGAGTGCCAGGCTGAGCGAACTGAAACCGAGAAAGGTCCCCAGCGCCTGCGGATTGGCCATGCTGGCGATCAGGTTCTGCATCGTCGGGCGCACCAGGATGGCGCCGACCGAAAACGCCGCCACGCACACCAGAAAGGCCGCAAAGGTATGCGCCAGCGCGATGGCGCCGGCGCCGAGCGCGATGATCGTCACGCCGAGCACGAGAATCTGCTGCGTCGACAGCCAGCGCTCCGCCACCCGCAGCAGGTGGTACTGCAGCAGCACCGTCAGGCCGGCGCTGAGCGCGAACATGATGCCCACGCTATCCTGGTTGCCGCTCAGGCGTTCGGCCAGCAGCGGGAAGCTGATATTGATCTGCACCGCCACGAACCAGTACCCCATCATCAGGCCGGTGAACAGCAAGAAGGGCCGGTCGCGCGTGACCAGGCCGAGACGGTGCGTCATGGCCCGCGGCGCCTCCTGGATTTCCAGCGGCGGCAGCATCCGCAGGGCGATGCCGCAGTTGAGCGCAAAGCAGGCCGCAGCCGCCAGGCACACCATCTGGAAGTCCACATGCAGCAGCGCCACGCCGACCAGCGGGCCGATGGTGCTGGCAATGCCGCTGACCCAGTTACTCAGCGCGTAGTAGCGCGGCCGCGTCTCTTCCGTGGTCAGTGCCGCAATCGCCGCCTGGTAGGGCGCCTCGAACAGCGCGCCGCCCAGTGCAGACACCACCATCGCCACGCACAGTAAAAAGGCATTGTCGGCGAACGCCAGGCTGGCAAAACCGGCGGCGCGGAGCAGCACCCCGAGGCAGATCATCGGCCGCACGCCGAAGCGATCGGCCAGCATGCCGCCCACCAGCGCGAGGCCCTGCTGCGTCATCTGGCGCAGCGCCAGCGCACCTCCGACCACGGCCGCGGCCATGCCCGCATTGCTCACAAAGTGCACGCTCACCAGCGGCATCAGCATGGCAAAGCCGACCACCATCAGGAAGGTGTACACCAGCAGCGCATTGAGCCCGCGCTTGCGAACCTGGTCGGACAGAACGGTCATGGCGCGCGGTACAGGTAGACGGATGTCGGATCGGCGCTGAACTGCGAGAACGGGAACGGTTCGGCGCATACCGCGGCCACGCCGTCGCCCAGGAAGCGCGGGATGATGCCGCTGCCGGTCTGCGCGTACACGATCAGCGGAATGCCGCGCCGCCGCGCCGCCATCAGGATCTCGTCGAACGACCCGTTCGACAGGGTCATGCCGGTGGCGATGATCATGTCGGCCTGCTCCAGGATCGGCAGCATGTCGCGCGCCACTTCCAGCCCGTTCTGCGTGCGCTCCATGTTGAAGTCGCACGGCAGGCAAATGCCGCCATGCTGCACGATGGCGTCGACCAGCGGATTGACCACGCCGATCAGGCCCACGCGCTGGCCCGGCTTGATCGACACCAGCGCGGCAATCGCATTGTCGCGCGCCACGGCCCGCACCGGCGGTGCGCCGGCCGGCAGCAGCATCGCTTGCGCCAGCGCCGAATCGCGCGGCGGCCGCACCGCATTCAGGTACGCGTCGAGCGCGGCGATGCGCACCGGCAGGCGCGGATCGACCAGCAGGTCGGCCACGCTGCTGCCCGCCAGCGCCGGCGCAATCGTCGGATCGAGCGCATCGCGTTCGATGCAGCAGGCGCCAAAGGCCGCGCCCACGCGCAGCACCAGATAGTAGTTGCGATAGGTCTGCTGGGTGCCCGGAAAGCGCGTGCTCTGCGAAATCCACGACGCGCCGACCACGTGCATCGTCGCCGGCGCCGGTCCGTACAGGCCGCACTGCACGTCTTCGATCAGGCCCGCCACGTTCCATGGCGCGGCTGGCTCCTTCACATCGCCGGCAAAACTCATCTCAACCCGGGAGAGTGCCTTCTCGGCATATTTGCGCGCATCCAGGCCGTCCGGATCGACGGCGACAACGTGGCCGAGGTAGCAGGCGTTGTCGATGGGCGCGGCCAGTTCCTTGCCGGCCGCATTGGCGATCAGTGCGCGTGCAACGTGTGGCGCGCTGGCCACGCTGTCGATGCCGGTCATGGCGCTGACCCGGCCCACGCCTGCCGGGACCAGGAACTTGATGGCGGCGCTCTGCACGCCGGTCTCCTTGCGCGTGAGGTCCGGCTGCCGGCCGAGGGCCAGGTCGATCTGGGCGGACAAAAATTCAATGCCCGTAACCCGCTCGATCAGCTCCGCAATGTAGTTCCCGCCCGGGCGCGGATTGATTTCGACGATGCGTGGTCCCTTGCGCGTGATCTTCACTTCGGTGTGGCTGATGCCGTGGTCGAATCCGACCGCTTGCAGCGCCGCCGTCACCAGCTCGCACACCGCTTCGCTCACGTCGCCATCGAGCTTCGCCGGGAACATGTGTCCGTCTTCGATAAAGTAAGGGAAGCCGGTCAGGCTCTTGTCGGTAATGCCGATGATGGTTGTCTGGCCGCCGAAGGTGCACGCTTCCACGCTCACTTCCTCGCCCTTCATGTACTCTTCCAGCAGCCAGAGCGGCTCGCGCGCCTGCTCGCGGAAGTTGGTCGGGAATGCTTCCAGCGCCGTAAAGGCGACGTGCAGCTCCGCTTCATCCTTGACCAGCTTGACGAACGCGCTCGATGCCAGGTCCGACGGCTTGAGGATCAGCGGATAGCCGATCTCGCTGGCCGCCTCGCGCGCAGCGTCCCACGACGTCACCGCACTGAAAGCGGGATTGGGCAGCCCGGCCTTTTCCAGCGCTTCGCGCACCAGGTGCTTGCGGCGCACCATGGCCACGTTGCTGCAGAACGCTTGCGGAAGTTCCAGTGCCTGCGCCACCTTGGCCACGGTGTCGATGTAGTAGTCGCAGATGGTCACCACGCCGTCGAACTTGAGTACGCGGTGCTGTGCGCGCAGGAAGCCGATCAGCGCCGGCACGTCGTTCGTTTCGGTCGTGAGCACATTGGCGGCGTGCGCCAGCACCGGGTGGATCGGGGCGTCCTGGCCGTCCAGGTAGTGGCCGCGGCTGCGTGTCACGAAGGTGTAGGTGTGACCGGCGCCGGTGATGGTGGCGGGGAAGATGCGGCCGGTGCCGCCGACCCAGCTTTCGATCATTAACAGGTGTGCCATGGTGTGATTACTCCTTTTTCAGTTGAATGTTTCGGTGGCGGTGCGGCGGTTCCAGGCCATGACGGACCAGGGCAGCACAAGCTGCTCGTGCGAGTCGACGTGGACGGGCGCCAGCGTATGCAGTTCCAGCGCGTCGGCGTGCTGCGCGAAGACCGCGTCGACGTAGCGGTGGCCGGTATCGGGCGCGATGAACAGCACGTTGCGCTCAGGCCGCAGCTGCGCTTCGCGCGCGGCGGCAAGGTAGCAGCAGCCGCTCGACAGGCCGGCGAAGATCGCGTGCCGGCGCAGCAGGGCCACCGCGCCCGCCAGGCCGTAATCGAATCCGACCCAGTGAATCTGGTCGTACAGCGCGTGCTGCACATTGCGAAAGGGGATGCCGGTGCCGATGCCGGCAATGATGATGCCCGGGTCTTCGATGTGGGCGCAGCCGAAGGTGACGCTGCCGAACGGCTGCACGCCGACCAGTTCCACCGCATCGTCGGTGCAGCGCAGCGCGCGCGCCAGACCGCCGGTGGAACAGCCCGAGCCCACGCCGCCGACAATGGTCAGGCCATCGGTGCCGAGCAGGCGTTCGATTTCGCTGGCGATCGGCTCGTAGCCGGCGTAGTGAATATCGTCGTGGTATTGCTGCATCCAGTGCACATGCGGATTGGCGGCGCGGATCTGCTGGATGCGCGCCACGCGCAGGCTCTGGTCCATCTTGAGGGTGGCCGACGGGGGCACCTGTTCCACGTTCGCCCCGAGCAGCTGCAACTGCACCATCAGCGTCTTGTCCACCGTTTTCGAGGCGATGATGTGGCACTGCATGTCGAACTTGTGGCACGCCAGCGCGAGCGCGTAGGCGTAAATGCCGCTGGAGCTGTCGAGCAGCGTGTCGCCGCGCCTGACCACGCCGGCGGCCAGCAAGCGCTCGACCGCCACCAGCGTCGAATACACCTTCATCGTCTCGAAACGGGCGACGTACAGGTTGGGGCCGAGGCGTACGAAGTCCGGCGCCTTGATGGCGTCTGCAATGTGATCGAACATGGTCAGAATCCTGTCTGGACGAAGCGGCTTTGATAGCCAAGGCCGCGAAAGAATGATGAGAGCGCCCCCATTTGCGTGGGGCCCGGTTTGTGGATGTACAGGTAGCCCGCCAGGCTGCCCGTATGTGCGACGAAGATGCCGTCGGCCCCGTAGCGCGCCTGGTTCTTGAGCAGCACGCCCAGGTTGCGCTTGGGGATGGCGTCCTGCCCCAGCACCGCGCTGACCGTGGCGCAGGCGGCGATGGCGGCCAGGTCGCCGCGCAAAAAGGCGTCGACAGCGTTATCGAGATTGGCCGTGTATGGCGTGAGCCGCTCCTGGTACAGCGCGAGCAGCCGCGCGCCGGTTTTTTCGGTGTCGATGCGGTTACCCTCGTCGATATAGCAGGCATGGAAGGTCGGTGCGCTGCCGAAGCACTGCACCACCTGCTGGCGTCCGCTCAGGTACAGCGCGTAGGTATCCAAAAACACGCTGTCGGAGCGCTCGATGGCGCGCAGGGTAGCCGATATCGATTCGCCGGGCGACTCGATGCCGAAGATCGCATCGAGGCAGCGGATGGTTGCCACGATGTCGGCCGTCGAACTGGCCATGCCTTTCCCTTCCAGCAGTTCGGAGTCGTGGTTCCAGGTCCCCGGAGGGAGGTGCTTGCGGTGCAGCGCCAGGTAGTGGCCGATCGCCTGCTGGCATTTGGTCTTGGTGGCCAGTGCGTTATCCGCGCCGGCGCGCTCGCCATGGGTGAAGTGCATGCAGCTGTATTTTTTGACCGGCAGCGAGATCAGGCTGATATGCGCCGCCCCATCGGAAATGTACGGGCCTTGAATCAGCTCGCCCAGGGTGCCGTGGCAGATCCCGCTGCTGATCGTTCCCGGCGCGCTGGCCGGGTCGGTAGGCCAGGCGAAGTCGCGCCGCGCCGCTGGTGTGGATCTGCTGTCTGCGAAGTCGATGGAAGGCACGGGATGATGGCTTTCGTGGTGGAGGTCGGGAGAGCATTACCTGACTGCTTGGCGTTAACGATAATGTATTATCATTAGCGGGGCAAGTGTTTGTTCAGCTTTATGGGATAATGGGTTTTTGCTTCAACAGCCTTGCCATGGAACGTTCTACACGCCAGCGGACAGCGATTCGTACTGTCATCGATGCGGCGGCCCGCCCGCTCACACCCCAGGAAATTCTCGCCGGGGTACGGGAGACCGTGTCCGAAATCGGCATCGCGACCATTTACCGCAACCTCAAGCTGCTGCTCGACGAGGGCACGATCCAGACCGTGAGCCTGCCGGGCGAGAATGCGCGCTACGAAATGAGCCACGCCGCGCATCATCACCATCACCACTTTCATTGCGTGCCGTGCGACCGCGTGTTCGATGTCGAAGGCTGCCCGGGCACGATGGAAAATCTCGCGCCGGCCGGTTTTGTGATCGACCGCCACGAACTGACCTTGTACGGCGTGTGCGCCGACTGCTCGGCGGAGCGCGCGAAGGCGGCGCCGGTGCCAAAACGCCGGACGCGCGCGCCGAAGACGCACTAACCCGTCGTTCCCGCCTGCGCGGGAACGACGGAGGGAGAGAAACAACGGGGGAATAGCGCTTACACCCTGAACCGCCGCCCGCTCCACAGCATCAGCACCACCGCACACGCCAGCACCCACAAATACCCCACTGCCCCGCCAATACTCCCGGCCACGCCATCGAGCGGCCGGTCCGCCTGAAAGCGCGGTATCTTGTCGTGATCCGTGAAGTTCAGGCGCGCCGCGCAGCCCTGGCATGCATTGGCCGGATTGGCCGCTTCCGCCAGCGCGCGCGGCCAGAAAAACGCCCGCAGTTCGTCCGTATATTCGCCGGTCCGCTTCAGGAAGCGCTTGTGACGTTCCACTCCGCTGCCCGCAGCCTGCTGCAGCAAGGTATCGAACACCATCGCCGGCGACAGCCAGCGCAGCGCTGCCGCCCGTCCCGCCGCGGCCTCGTTCTGGCGCGCCGCAGCCGCAGCGCGCTCCTCGATTTGTCGTTCCACCGCCTGCTGCACCGCAATCTGCTTGGTCGCATACGACACCTTGCCAACCCTGTCCGCCGCCGCCGCATACGCCGGTTCGGCGCGCGCAAACGCGACAAACAGCGTATCGCGACTGGCCGGCGTGAAGTCGTTCGCGCGCCGCAGGTCGTCCAGAATAAGCAGCGGTGACGGCGCCGGATACGCCATGTCGATGATCAGCGCGCCGGCCGCCGGTACAAAGAACGTGAATCCGATCCATACCGACACCAGCCGCAGATAGCTCCCCACCACCCCGATGCGGCTTGCCACCAGTGCCGTCAGCGCCACCCAGAACAAGGTGAATCCAGCCAGCGCGGCGCCCAGCAGCAGCATGGTGCCCGCCGCCTGCATGCTCCAGCATGGCGTGCCCGCCACCAGCAGGGCCAGCACCGTCGCCACGAGCGTGAACGGCACGCACACGATGGCGGCAACGCCAAACTTGAGCATCACCAGTTGGCGGAACGACGGCAGTTGCGCCGCCATCAGCCGCAGCGCGCCGGAATCGCGTTCGGCCGCCAGGCGCGAGGCGCCGATGGCGATCAAGGCCAGCGGCAGCACATACACCAGCACGAACGACAGGTCGAAGTCGCCCAGGCTCAGGATGCGCGGGTTGATGAAGTCGAAGGCGGCAGCCGGCGGCGCCACATAATCGAGATCGGTCTTGATATAGAACGGCAGCAGGCGTGACTGGCCGATGGCAATCCCCGCCAGTGGCGACGGCGGCTTGAGCGCATACGCCGACAGGCCGTAACGCATGTAGCCGGCGGCGTCGGACGGGTCCTGCCAGTACGGCAGCACCGTGTCGGCGGGGCGGCTGTAGCGCGCCACGGCGGCCTGCTGCTTCAGCACCTTGGCTGCCGCGTGCATCTTCACCCGCTCGACCGTGGCTTGCTGCCCGTCGGCGTTGGCCTGGCCGTTGACCGCCCCCCACGCCAGCGCCGCACACAGCAGTGCGCCGATGATCCATGTGAAGCGCGCCCTGAGCAGCATCGCCAGTTCGATCAAAAACAGTGCGCGCGTCATGGCTGCACTCCTTTCACCGCGCGCCAGGCGGCAAGGCCGGCAAGGACGCACCATCCCGCCAGCAGCAGCAAGGGCGCCGCCGCGTTGGCGAGCACGCCGCGCAAAGGCGGCGCGCTGTAGGCAAAGGCCGGCACCGATTCCCAGAACTGCTTGCCGGTCGAGGCGCTTGCGTCCTCGTGTTCCGCATGACGCATCAAATCTCCATTGAGGCGGTTGACCATCGCGCGCCGGTAGGTTTCGGCGGCTTCGATGAAATGCCGGTGCTGGTAAAAGTCGGTGCCGGCGACGGCCGCGCCGGACGCTTGCAGCGCAACGGTCGGCGTGATCGCTCCCAGCCAGCCGAAGGTGCGGTCCTGCTGCTCCACCGAATCGTAAAAGCGCCCGAGCACGCGGTCGAACACATCATGCGATTCGCGCTCGGACTGGTCGAGCTGCGCGGCGCGCACATTGGTCACTTTGGCCTTGACCAGCGCTTGGCGCCGCGCTTCCCATTTCTCGGCGCCTTCGTATGCTGGCGACTCGTTCTCAACGCGGCTGCGCACCTCCTGGTATGACGGCACTGGCGCGAGCACCTGTGCGGCATTGCCGGCGGCGCGCGGCAGCACCACGCACAGCACCAGCCAGAGCACCAGCATGATGGTCAGCGCCGCGCGCGCACTGGGCGCCTTGAGCGATACCGCCAGTGCGATCAGCAAAAACACCAGCAGGTACATGAAGTTCAGCAGGCTCCAGATGGCCAGCCGGCCCGCGCCGTTCCAGCCTGCGTCGGGCAACGCCTGCAGCGCGAAGGTCCCCATCGCCACCACGGGAGCGAGCGCCATGCATACCAGCGCGCCTACCATCACCGCGAAACGCGAGAGCAAAAGGCGCCCGGGCGTGGCGCCGTTACCGAAGGCCATGCGCAGGGTGCCGCGCTGGCGGTCCTGGGCGAAGCCGGCAAAACCGAGCAGGATCGCGAACATCGGCCCGAGCACTTCGAGCACCTGCGCCACCGAGGCGGCGCTGCGCATGATCGGATCGGCATCCTGGTTGGGGCGGAAAATCATTTCGTTGCGCTTGTGCGCCTCCAGCCAGACCGACAGGCCGACGAAGGGTTCGATGCCTGGCGCGAGCACCAGCAGCGGCGAGGACGGCTTGACCGCCCACACGCCGAAGTGCGCGGCGCTGTGCGGGTCTTTCTGGCCCTGGGCGACCCAGCGCGCGCGCTCGGATGCGGCGAAGCGCGTGCGTTCGTCGGCCATGCGCGCGGCACTGTTCATGGACGAAAAAAACACGATCAGCAGCAGCAGCGGCGCCAGGATGGCGACCCAGCGCAGGCGTGGTTCGCGCCACAGGCGCTGGGCTTCGGCGCGCAGCAGCGCCGGATGCAGCGGCCCGCTCATCGCGCCAGCTCGGTGATGTAGACCTGCTCCAGCGCCGCATGCCCGGTCGTTTGCGGATCGATTTCGCGCTCGATGCGGCCCGCGTGCAGCACGCCGACGCGGGTAGCCACTTCCTTGATGCGGTACAGGTCATGGGTGGCCATCAGAATGGCGACGCCACGTTGCGCCGCCGCGCGCAGAAGGCCCGACAGCTCCGATGCAGCCAGCGGGTCCAGGCCCGAGGTGGGCTCGTCGAGCAGCAGCAGCTTCGCTTCGCGCGCCATCGCAATTGCAATGCCGACCTTCTGGCGCATGCCTTTCGAGTAGTTGCGCGCGTGGCGGTCGTGCGCGTCGGCGCGCAGGCCGGACTCGCTCAAGAGCTGGCGCAAGGTGGCGTCGTCCAGCTCCTTTGACGCCAGCAGCGAGAAGTAGCGCAGGTTTTCCAGCCCGCTCAGTTCCGGATAAATCGCCACCTGTTCCGGCAGATAGGCAATCGAGCGGCGCGTGCGGGCCGCGTCGCCCGCCACCGGTTCGCCGCACACATGGATGCTGCCGCCGTCCGGCTGCAGGAAGCCGAGGATCAGATTGAGCGTCGTGGTTTTGCCGGCACCGTTGGGGGCGAGCAGCGCGTATACCTCGCCCGCCTGCAAGGTGAGCGAGAGGCCGTTCAGGGCCACGCGCTCGCCGAAACGGCGCGTGACGTTGTCCATCTGGAGGGCAGGTTTCATCATGTCCATGGGGTTGACTTAACTAAAAGATTGCGGAAGTGTCGAGGACTATACGATAATGAGAGCTTATTATCAATAGGAGTCTTGCCGTGAAATTGAGAAAGCTGCCCTGCGCATTGCTTTGCCTGTATAGCCCCTTGGTCGCGCTTGCCGATGACGCGCCGCCGCCAATGCAGGTGGTCGTCATCGACAGCGCCCGCGCGCCGGCCGGCAGCGACAGCACGGATATCGGCAGCCGCCTCGACCTGACCCTGCGCGAGACGCCCGCCTCGGTCGAAGTGATCAACCGCGACCTGATCGAGGTGCGCGGCGCGCGCAGCCTGGATGAAGCGTTGCGCGGCGCGGTCGGCATCACCCAGGGCGGCAATGCCACCTCGCCGTCGCAAACGTCGTCGCGCGGGTTCAGCGCGGGTTTTGTCAGCTATCTGTACGACGGTAGCCGCATCGCCGTGCCGACCATGAGTGCGCGTACCCAGGACACATGGAATTTCGAGCGCATTGAAGTGCTCAAGGGACCGGCCTCGCTGATGTCGGGCGACGGCGCGATTGGCGGCGCGATCAATTTCGTCACCAAGCGGCCGGACCGCACGCTGCCCGCCAGCGAAGCGATGCTGTCGTACGGGAGCTTCAATACCTGGCGCCTCGGCGCGGGCATCAACCGGCCGTTCGGCGAGACCAGCGCCGTGCGCATCGATTACAGCCACCAGCAGTCCGATGGCTACATCGACCGCAACAAGCAGCGCTACGACAGCCTGACCTTGGCCACCACCGGCGCGCTGACGCGCGACATCACGCTCGATCTGAGCCTGGACCTGCTGTCCGATAACGTGAAGTCGTATCAGGGCTCGCCGCTGGTGCCGCGTGCTCTTGCGGCCGATCCGGTGGGCGCGGTCAACGACGCTGGCGCGCGCGTGATCGACCGGCGCCTCGCCTTCAAGAACTACAACGTCGACGACGCGGTAATGAAGTCCGACAGCGCCTGGGCACGCGCCAAGCTGACCTGGAAGCTCGCTCCCGACTGGACCTTGCGCAATGAACTGTCGTACTACACGGCCGACCGCAGTTGGCGCAACGCCGAGAGCTACACCTTCAGCGCGCCGCGCCAGATCGTGCGCGACCTGGTGGGCGTGACGCACGACCACCAGGTGTTCGGCAACCGGCTCGACCTGTCGTACACCGGCAATCTGGCGGGCATGAAGCACCGCTTCGCCGCCGGCGCGGAATACAGCAAGACGCGCTTTGCCACCGGCCGCAGTTTTTCCAACGGCGCCGGCGCCGCCAATGCCGCGTTGACGGTCGACCTGTTCGATCCAGCCTATGGCACCTACGAATCGCTGAGCGCCAACGCCGCGCTGTACACCGGCGCCGGCAACCGCACCAGTTTTTCGACCAGTATTCCAACCGTGTCGCTGTACCTTGAGGATGCGCTGTGGGTGACCGACAAGTGGACCGTCGTGGCGGGCCTGCGCCAGGACCGGGTCAAGCTCGCTCGGCGCACCGCGGACCTGAACACGGGCGTGGCAAGCGCGTACTCGCAGACGTACGACCCGCGCTCGCTGCGCATCGGCACCGTGTATGCGTTCGACAAGGACGTCTCGGTGTACGCGCAGCACACCAGCGCCTCGGCGCCGGTCGGCTCGGGCAACCTGCTGCTGCTCAGCGCCGCGAATGCCGCCTTTGAACTGTCGAAAGGCACGCAGAGCGAAATTGGCATCAAGCAGTCGCTCTTCGGCGGCACGCTCGACACCACGCTGGCGCTGTACCGGATCGAGCTCGATAACATCCTCTCGCGCGATGCCGCCGTGCCGACCCTGACCGTCAACAGCGGCAAGCAATCCTCGCGCGGGGTGGAGCTGGCGGCGGCGTGGCGGCCGACGCGCCAGGTGAGCATCAACGGCAACCTGGCCGTGCTCGACGCCCAGTTCGACCAGCTGCTCGAAGCGGGCAAGGTGTCGCGCGCGGGGAACCTGCCGCCCAACGTGGCCAAAAAGACAGGCAACCTGTGGGTCGACTACAAGGTGGACCAGATGCCGCTCAAGCTGGGCGCCGCGCTCAATTACACGGGCGAGCGCTACACCAACAACGCCAACACGGTCCGCATGAACGCCTTCACCACGGCCGACGTGTATGCGAGCTGGCGTCTGGGCGCGGGCGACCTGACGCTACGTGTGCGAAATCTGGGCGACAAGCTGTATGCCGGCTGGAGCGGGGCGAACGTGAACAGCCAGGTGATTCTGGGTGCGCCGCGCAGCGCCGATCTGACCTGGCACGCGCGGTTTTGAGGGGCGCATTGTCACTGCCGGCTTAAAGGAACGTCCGTTTGCTGTAGCGAAGCCGAAAATCAGAGTAAGATTGCCGTTCTTATCAACTTGCAAACCGGAGTACACCATGAGTTTCGACAATTTTCTGACTCGCCTGAAAACCAAAGCCGGTGAAATGAAAACGGAAGCCCTGAAATTCAAGAACAAGAATTTCATGGATGCGGCGATGGCCGGTTCGGCGCTGATCGCCATGGCGGACGGTAACATCACGTCGGACGAGAAGCAAAAAATGGTCAAGTTCATCGAGACCCACGACGCGCTGTCGGTCTTCACGACCAGCGACGTGATCAAGGCGTTCCAGGACCATGTGAGCCAACTCGAATTCGACAAGGACATCGGCGAATCGAAAGCCTACCAGGCACTGGGCAAGATGAAATCGAACGGCGAAGCGGCGCGCCTGCTGGTGCGCATGGTGATCGCCATCGCATCGGCGGACGGCAAATTCGACGACGGCGAAAAAGCGGTGGCGGTCAAGATCTGCAAGGAACTGGGCATCAACCCGTCCGAGTTCGAACTGGCATAAGAAGATGGGGTGGGCCGCAAGCCCACCCCTTACTGCATTACTTGGCTGAGGCGCGTACCTTGCCGAAGGCGTCGCCGGCTTTCCAGACCGGCATCTTCGGTGCGTCCGCCACGCGGCGACCCAGGTTCAGGGTGAATTGAGCCTGCTGCACCATGCCCGACAGATCCCAGGTCGGATCATATTCGTCCCCTACCTGGTGGTAGCGCGCGCGGTACGAGGCCTGCTTGGCCTTGGCGCCTTCGATATCCTTCACATAGTCCTTGCCGCCTTCGATCGAGAAGGCTGGAATGCCTGCTTTTGCGAAGCTGAAATGGTCGCTGCGGAAGTAGCCGCCCGCCAGGTCCGGCTCGGGCGTACGCACCACCAGGCCCATGGCCTTGGCAGTCGCTTCGGCCATCGCGCCCAGTTCCGTGCGTTCGCTGCCCTTGGTGCCGATATCCTTGGCCGCGCCGACGAAATTGAGGCTGTCCAGGTTCAGGTTGGCCGCGGTTTTATTGGCTGGCCACAGCGGGCTGCTGGCGTAGGCCGCGCTGCCCAGCAGGCCCTGCTCTTCGGCCGCCACCCACAGGAACATCTGGCTGCGCTTCGCTGGCGAGCGCACCGCTTCCTGCGCCATGGCCAGCAAGCCGGCGGTGCCGGATGCATTGTCGACCGCGCCGTTGTAGATGGTGTCCGCGCCTTCGCCTTGCTTGCCCAGGTGATCCCAGTGGGCGCTGTAGATCACCACTTCGTCCTTGAGTTTCGGATCGGTGCCCGGAACGACGCCGGCCACGTTGAACTGTTCGACCATGCGCACGGCCGCCTTCATCTCGCCTTTGACTTTGGCTTTCAGGGCCACCGGCTTGAAGTTCTTGTTCTCGGCAGCAGTGCGCAGCGCGTCCAGATCTTCGCCTGCGGCGGCGAACAGGGTGCGCGCGGAGGCTTCGGTCATCCAGCCTTCCATGTTGGCGCCCAGTTTGCCCTGCGCCAGCTGGAAGCGTTCGCTCAGCCAGCTGTTTTGCACCACGCTCCAGCCATATGAAGCCGAGGCGTCGGTGTGAATCAGCAGCACGCCGGCGGCGCCCTGGCGCGCGGCTTCTTCAAATTTGTAGGTCCAGCGGCCGTAGTAGGTCAGGCCCTTGCCGTTGAAGCGATTCGGCTCGGCTGCCGTCGGCGCCGGGTCGTTGACCATCATGACGACGACCTTGCCCTTGACGTCCATGCCCTTGTAGTCGTCCCAGCCTTCTTCCGGCGCGGTGATGCCGTAGCCGACGAACACCAGGTCGGCATTCATCGCGTGCGCGGCCTTGGCATCGCCCGGCGCCCAGACCCAGTCCTTGCCGAAGGCGAGCGATTGCGCCTTGCCGCCCGCTTCCAGCGCCACGCTGCTGCTGTCCGGCGTGGCCTTCACGCCCGCGATCTTGACCGACTGGCGGAAGCTGTCGCCGTTGCCCGGCTTGAGTCCGACGGCCAGTGCCTGCGCTTCAAGGTAGGCCACGGTCAGGTCGCCGCCGCGCTGGCCGGTACCGCGTCCTTCGAGTACATCGCTCGACAGGAACGACAGGTGGGCGCGCAGCGGCGCTTCCTTGACGGTGGGGACGGAGGCGGCGCCGGCGGCGTACGCGGGGAAAGCTGCGGCCAGGCTGGTAGCCAGGGCCGTGCTCACGAGGGAGGAAAGCATCTTTTGCATGGGTTCCTAGTGCGGTAGAGGGTGGTAAATACGGCGCCCACGGCGGGCGGAGCGAAACATTGTATGCCATTCCGCCACCCCGTTTGCAAGGGAAATCGCGCAGCGCTAGCGCAATACCAGCATGTCGGTGGAAAGGGTGCGGCCGCGGCGCGGCGCGTGGGTGCGCTCGTGGGCAATCGCATCGGCGGGCAGGCCGGGGATCGATTCCTGGATATGGATGCGCGCGGTGGTGCCGCCTTCCAGTTCCAGCTTGATCGGCAGGCGCCGCTGGCCCATGCCGTGCAAGGTCAGCGTCCAGTCGCCGCCGCGTTGCGTCGCCAGCGCGCGCCCGCCGAGGCGCGCCGCCAGCACGCGCGCGCCTTTTACCCGTAGTTCGATGGTCGGCGCCGCGTTTTTCGAGGTCAGCGCAAACGCCACCCGGCGCCTGGCCGGCGTGTCCTCGTTTTTAAGCATTTCGATTTGCGGAAAGGCGATGCCGGTGCGCGGTGCCGCCGTGGTTGCGCGCGCGCCGGTGCCATCGAGCCAGTACGATTTCCAGGTGGTGGCGTCGGCCAGGTAGGTGATGCTGTCGGGTGGCGCCGCCGTTGGAAGTGGGCGGGCGCATACGGCTGCCGCCAGCGGGACCAGAATCGCAATTGCCGGCAGCATGCCGGTGGCCAGGATGGCGGCGCGCGCATGGCGCGACAGGGCGGCAGCAAGCGGCAGATGCAGCGCACCGGTGGCCAGCAGCACGCCGATCAGCGGCCACGCCAGCAGGTAGGCGGCGCCGGGCTTTGCCGCGCTCAGGACGGTCAGCGCTACCAGAAGGCCCGCCATGGCGGCGCTCAGCGCCAGTGGACCGGTGCCTTTCGCGCCGTGCCGCAGCGTGGCCCAGCACACCAGCAGGCATAGCGCGCAGGCGAAGCGCGTGATGTGCCAGACGATGCGTTCCGGGTAGTGCAACGCGCCGGCCAGCGGCACGGTGAAGTACACGCGGTCCGGCGCGGCGATTGTTTCGAGACGATGTGCGCCGAATGTGCGCGCCAGCGACACGATCGAGTCGCCGCTGTGCTGCATGGCGGCGCTGTCCGCCGCACCGGCGAAGCGCATGCCGGCCAGGCCGAGCGTGCGCAGTGGTGACTGGTCGGCCACCCCGGCCGAGGCGTGCGAGGAGCCGGCCGGCGCCGCGTCCAGGCGCGCCCATGCCGCCACGGTTTGGCCATTGCCGCCGTGGGTATCGAGCAGCGTTAACGGAGCGTGTCCTGGCGCTCCCTCGAAACGCAGTACCAGCCCGATTTTGCGGGCCCACGGATGCTGCTCGACAAAGGCGCGCGTGCCCAGCGAGCCGGCGTGCTCGCCATCGGCAATGAGCACGATCAGGTCATTGACCAGGGGCGCACCCTGGCGCAGGGCGCGCAGCGATTCGAGCAGGGCGGCCAGCGCGCCGGCCGCGTCGGGCGCATCGGGCACGCTGTCGTAGTGCGAGGCCAGCATCAGCGGATGCCCGCGCACCGGCGCGCTGCCACGGATGCGCAGCACGATGTTGTGCACCACCGCGACCGTGAGACGGGCATTGCCGGCGCGATCGCGCGCGCTGCTGCTGACGGCCGCCGTCTGTACCTGCGGGTCGAGGCCGAGCGCGCGCAGCTTTTCCAGCAGATAGTCGCGTGCGCGCACATTGGCGTCGCTGGCGATGGGGCGCGGCGTCTGTGCCAAAAAACTGGCATGCGCCAGCGCGCGGGTGGCCGAAAACGCCGCCGGACCGGCATCGGACGGTGCCGCCGGCAGCGGGGCAGGGCGCAACGCGAGCCAGGCCAGCGCCGCCGCCATCAGCAGCGCGGCGGCCAGTCCTGCGGCGCCGGCTGGAATGGCGGCGAATCTGTTCATGTGCATTGCGAGCAGGGGCCGTTCAAACACCATGCCGCTTCGCTCAGTCGAGGGTCCAGACGTAGGCGATCTGCGCCCATGCCGGTTCGGCGACGCCATTCGTCGTGGCCGGCTTGAACTTGCACATGCTCAGGGCCGCGACGGCTGCCTTGTCGAGTTCACGCGAGCCGCTCGATTTATCGATGCGGGCATCGGTCACCTTGCCGTCCACGCCGACCAGCAGCGCGAGACTGACGATGCCGGTGTCGCCATTGCGGGCGGCGCGCGCCGGGTAATCCGGCTTGACGCAAGCGGAAGCGTCGGCCAGTACGGCGGTCCGGGTCTGTTTGGCCGGCTGCACCACGGCTGGCGGAATGACCTGTTCGACCTTGGCTCCCGTTTCGACCGGCGCCGGCGGCGGCGCCACCTTGTCGATGACGGTGCCGGTGATGGCCACCTCCGGCGGCGGAGGCGGGATATCGACAAATGGCTTGGGAATCAGCATCGGCGGCACGACCTGTTCCGTCTTGAACGGCTCCGGTTCCGGCGGCGGATCAAGCGGTTTTTCGATCACCGGCGTTACCTCGATCGGCCCCGCTTCGGTGACGCTGAGCGCCGGAACCCGGTTCATATTGTGAATGAGCGCCACGCCAACGAGGACGTGCAGCGCGGTGACGATGGCCATTTTGGTGAATTTGTTGCCGCTGCCAATGTGCTCTTGAGAGAAATGCATGGTGTGCTCCGTATTGTTGTGTTCACGAAATGGCTCGCATGGTGGAAGTCCGCACCGCTATTTCCAGTCCATGGATCAAATATATGCTATGTCATAGCAATTGAAAAGGGTTTTCGTAGTAATTTTATTGCCGTGGCTGCTTCCATCCGGGTGAGCCGGCTGGCAAATCTTGCCCGGAGGGGCGTGGCTCGCGTCAGGCGCGGATGTGTGAAATAATCTGGTAGGCGCGGCGTTCCTGCCGTCTGGTCGCACATATTGATGCGATTCAATGGCAAGGCGGGGTAAGCCAACGCAGCCTTTACCCGTGGAGAATGAAAGTGCAGACTGAGCAAAAATCGATTCGGGTCTTGCTGGCGGACGACCATCCCATTGTGATGACCGGTTTCGCCATGTCGCTGGCCGGTGTCGGCATGGATGTGGTGGGACAGGCCAAGACGCCCGATGAAGCCGAAGAGATGTACGCTGCCCTCGATCCGGACGTGCTGGTGCTCGATATCCGCTTCGGCACCGAGCTGACGGGGCTCGATGCGGCCAAGAGCATCCTGGAGAAGTTTCCGGCTGCGCGCATCGTGTTTCTGAGCCAGTTCGACCAGGATAGCCTGATCAAGGAAACCTACCGCCTTGGGGCGCGCGCCTTCGTCACCAAGGATTGCGACCCGGCCGACCTGGCCACCGCGGTGCGCCATGCGCATGAGGGCAAGCTGTATTTCCTGCCGCAGATCGCCGAGCGCCTGGCCAATCTGTCGGTGCGCGGCGATGCGTCGCCGCAGTCGCAGCTCGACCAGCGCGGGCTGGAGATCTTCAAGCTGATGGCCGAAGGGCTGACCAATGCCGAAATCGCCGAGAAGCTCAATCTGTCGACCAAGACGATCAGCAATATCAGCCAGTCGGTCAAGGAAAAGCTGGGCGTGCACCGGCAGGCATATATCACCAAGCTGGCCGTCAAGTACGGCTTGATCGAGCCGTAGTGGGAGGTCGCGTGTTCGCAGGCTTGAGGAGATGGGTCGCGAATGCGCGGTGTTGCCCAAGCGTCGTCCGTGTGACGGCAGCATCCGAAGCGGACGTGGGTCGCCGCCGTCGCGGGGATGATGGTGGCAGGGGTGTGCTTTCGGCCATCGCCCTTGCCATCGGCTTCACCCTGTCCGGCACCGCCGGCGCTGCCGGCGTCGTCAGCCCGACCAGCTCCAGCAACCCCACCGGCTTTCGCTTCGAGATCGTCACCGCCGACGATTCCGGCGTCACCCGCCGCATCGCCGACGATTTGTACAAGCAGCTGGTCCCCATCTTCGGCGGCTTTCGCACCGAACTGGCCCAGCATCGGCGCATGGTGTATGTGGCCATCGGCCCGGTCGCGCTGCGCAACGTGGCCGCGCGCAAGTGCGACTGCGTCGTCATCGCCGCCTTCACCTCCAGCCAGGTCTGGCGCTCCGTCACCGAAGAGCTGCAGCCCGCGCGCGCGCTCTCCATGACGGCCATCTACGCCGAGCCGGCGCCGGTCGACCAGCTGCGCCTGATCGAACTGCTCTACAAGCGCCCCGTGCGCGTGGCCGCCATCGTCAGCAGTAACACCGGCTTTCTCAAACCGACGCTGCAAGGCATCGCCGAAATCGAACATTACGACCCCAGTGAGGATATCAACGTGGTCCTGAACCGCATCGGCAAAACCGAGGTCCTGCTGGCCATGCCCGACCGCAGCGTCTACAACACCGAGAACGTGCGCAACATCCTGCTCTCGACCTACCGCCACAACCAGGCGGTGATCGGCTTTTCGGCCGACATGGTGATGGCCGGCGCGCTGGCCACCACCTATTCCACCATCGAGCAGATCAACGCCCAGGTGGCCGACGTGGCAAACGAATTCGTGGTCACGGGCGAACTGGCGCCGCCCCAGTTCCCGCGCTACTTCAGCACCGTCATCAACGAAGGCGTGGCGCGCTCGCTCGACGTGGCGGTCGACGACACCGCCCGCAATTTCACACGCCGTCCACCGGTGAGGCGCCAATGAATCTGCGATTCTGGCAAAGCTGGAGCATCGGCACGCGCATGGCCTTCATCACCATGCTGCCGGTGGTGTTCCTGTTCTCGTCGTTTGTGGGCTACTCCTGGTACTCGCACCGCGCCCAGGTGGCGCTCGAACTCGAAGAGCGCGGCCGCATCCTGGCCAAGGCGCTGGCTGAAACCAGCGAATACAACGTCATCTCGGGCAACCTGTCCGACCTGCGCCTGACCATCAATGGCCTGGTCCAGTCGGACAAGAGCATCCACCGCATCGAAGTGGTCGACGCCAACCAGAAAGGCGCCATCAGCGTCATTTCGCAGAACTCCGCCATCGGCGAGGACCGCTTCTACGAGGCGCCGATCAAGAAGCAGATGATCTGGATTAACCTGTTCTCGGACAACGGCGTGCCGCACGTCTCGGGTTCGAGCGACACCAAGCCGACCACCGTGCCGACCGAAGTGGTGGGCTACGTAAGGGTGACGATGTCGCCGACGAACATGCTGCACAAGCAGGCGCGCCGCTTCCAGGTCGAGCTGGCGATGGCCGCGCTGGCGCTGGTGGTCAGCGGCGCGCTGGCCTACGTGCTGGCGCGCAGCCTGACCATTCCGCTCAAGTCCTCGATCGGCGCGCTGCGCGAGATCCGCGGCGGGAATTACCAGGTGGCGCTGCCGGTCACCACCGGCGGCGAGGTGGGCGAGCTGCAGGAATCGATCACCGAAATGTCGGTGGCGCTGGGCCGCTCGCGCCAGGACCTGGAAAACAAGGTCGCCGAGCGTACCAAGGACCTGGTCGAATCGCGCAACGAAGCGCTCAAGGCCGATGCCGACAAGCGCAAGCTGATTCAAAAGGTGAACTCGATCGTCGAAGATGAGCGCAAGAGCATCGCCATCGAGATTCATGACGAACTCAATGCCTCGCTGATCGCCGCGCGCCTGGAGTCGCAAAGTATCCTGCACCTGGCCGGCAAGGTGGAGCAGGGCCCGATGATCGACGAGATCAAGCAGAAGTCGCAAGCGATCACCAAGCTCACGCTCGACCTGTACGCCAGCGGACGGCGCCTGGTGCGGCGCCTGCGCCCCGAGGTACTCGACATGCTCGGCCTGCACGGCGCGGTGGAAGAGATGATCCGCCACTACGACGCCAGCCATCCCGAATGCCACTTCCAGTTCCATTCCGACGGCGATTTTTCGGGTCTGGAGAGCGAACTGGCCATTTCAGCCTACCGCATCGTGCAGGAAGCGCTGTCGAATGTGCTCAAGCATGCCGGCGCCACGCATGCGCAGGTGGCGATGACCTTGTCCGAGCAGGACGACACGCTGCATATCGAAATCGCCGACGATGGCGCCGGCTTCAGCACCGCCAGCGCGTCGTCCGGGATCGGCATCATCGGCATGCGCGAACGCGTGTACGCGCTGGGCGGCACCATCGACTTCAGCTCCGAGCCTGACAAAGGCACCGTGATCGGCATCGCCCTGCCGATCGCACAAATCGCCTGACTGCTGTGCCATATCAGCAGCGGCACCGTTCCAACCTTTCATCGCACAACACATAATGTCGAACGAATTGAAAACACCCTACGAAAAGGGTAACAAGAATCAGACCACGACCTGGGCTGACTGCATCGCATGGTACGAAGAGCTGGCGCGCCGTTATCCCGGCGTGCTTCACTTCAGCGTCGTCGGCACCTCCGATTGCGGCCTGCCGATCCACGCCGGCGTGGTGACTGCCGACGGCGTATTCGACCGCCAGCGCCTGAAAGACGAAGGGCGTCCGGTTTTCTTCAACAATAACGGCATCCATCCGGGCGAGCCGGAAGGCGTTGACGCCTGCATGGCGCTGGTGCGCGACTTCTGCACCGAGCCGGCCCGCCTGGCCGCGCTGGGCAAGACCGTATTCCTGTTCGTCCCGCTGTACAACGTCGACGGCAGCATCAACCGCGCCGATACCTCGCGCGTGAACCAGGATGGCCCCGAGCAGTTCGGCTTTCGCGGCAACAGTCGCCACCTCGACCTGAACCGCGACTTCGTCAAGTGCGACAGCCTCACCGCGCAGGTGTTCAACAAGCTGTTCACCGCCTGGGACCCGGACGTGATGGTCGACACCCACACCTCCAACGGCGCCGATTACCCGTACACGATGACCCTGATTCACACGCAGACCGACAAGCTTGGCGGCTCGCTCGGTGAATTTTTGCAGGACACCATGCTGCCGCATATGTTCGGCGAAATGGCGCGGCGCGGCTGGCCGACCTGCCCGTATGTCAATCCGGTCAAGGACAGCCCGGACCACGGCATAGCCGAATTTTTGGAAACGCCGCGCTTTTCGACCGGCTTCGCGGCGCTGCATCACACCATCGGCTTCATGCCCGAGACGCATATGCTCAAGCCCTTCGCCGACCGCTACGACTCGATGCGCGCGCTGGTCGAAACGGCGCTCGACTTCACGGTCGCGCAGGCGGCCACCATCCAGGCACTGCGCCGCGCCGCGCGCGACGAAGGAAAAGCGCGCCGCGAGTGGCCGGTGCACTGGTCCATGGATGCGGACAATCCGTCGACTTTCCCGTTCCGCGGCTATGCCGCCAAATACACGCCTAGCGTGATCGGCAATTACACGCGCCTGTCGTACGACCGCAACGAGCCGTGGGAGAGCGACATCGCCTACTTCAACAGCTTCCCGGCCGATATCGTGGTGGCGACGCCGCGCGCATACGTGGTGCCGCAAGCCTGGCGCGAAGTGATCGAGCGGCTGCAGTGGAACGGCGTGGCGATGCAGCGCATCGAGGCCGACCGCGTGGAGCAGGTGCAGTGCTACCGGATAGTGTCGGTCGACTCGCGCGCGAATGCGTATGAAGGCCACATGTTCCATGACGACGTGCAGCTGGAGAAGGTCACCCAGGCCGTGACCCTGCGCGCGGGCGACTGGTGGATTTCGCTCGACCAGGACATGGCGCGCTACGCGATCGAAACGCTGGAGCCGCAGGGCCACGACAGCTTCTTCCGCTGGGGATTTTTCAACAGTGTGCTGGAGAAGAAGGAAGCGTATTCCGATTACGTGTTCGAGGACCACGCGCTGGAACTGCTGCGCGACGAGCCGGCCTTGCAGGCGAAGTTCGAGGCCTGGAAGGCGGCCAATCCGGCCCTGTTGTCGGACCAGTGCGCGGTACTCGACTTCATCTTCGCCAATTGCGCGCGCTATGTGGAGCCGGAGTGGCGGCGCTATCCGGTGCTGTCGGTGATGTAAGCACGGCGGCTATCTAATGCTGACGTGTTCAGCATAAAAAAATGGCACCAGTCTCGCGACGGTGCCGTTTTCACAGGTGCGGATGGTCGCTCAGCACACGATGCCGCCGATGCTCTTTCCGCTTTTCAGATCGAACCCGAAATTGCAGGAATACACGCCCTGCTTGCTGCGGCCGCACCACAGGCGTTCCTGATCCTTCGTGCGCACGCGCGTTCCTCTACCTTCGGTACACGCGTCCTTGACGTCCTTGCCCATGGCATCGAACATCTCGCGTGCGGCCTTGCCGTCGATGGAAAACATGATCTTGGTGTCGGCAGCGGTGGGAGCACCGGGGTCTCCGATGCCACGCGAATAGGTCCGGTACGCGCCCTTCAATTTGGTGTAGCCGGAAGCGTCTTCCTCGCTGTTCGCTGGCGACATGCTGGCGAGCGACAGGAGTACGCCGAGCAAAACGATGGTTTTCATTGCGTCTCTCCCTGGTGTCGTCCCCGCCGATGAACGGATTAATTCATCGTCGGGGGCATTCATCTTCTTACTGGTTCTTCTCGATCCAGCGATTGACCTTCACTTCCAGCAGCGACAGCGGCAGGGTGCCGTCTTCCAGCACGATCTCGTGGAACTTCGGCAGGCTGAATTTATCGCCCAGCGCCGCTTCCGCGCGGCGCCGCAGTTCCGTGATTTTCAGCGCGCCGATCTTGTAGCCGAGCGCCTGTCCCGGCCACACCATGTAGCGCTCCGTTTCGCTCCGTGCCATCGATTCCGGGAAGCCGAGCGTATCGCGCATGTACTGGATCGACTGCTCGCGCGTCCAGCCTTTCGCGTGCATGCCAGTATCGACCACCAGCCGCACCGCGCGCAGCATTTCGTCATTGAGGTGGCCAAAATAATCCTCCGGCTTGTCGAACAGGCCCATCTCCTTGCCCAGGGTTTCCGCATACAGCGCCCAGCCTTCGGTGTAGGCGGTGTTGCCGCTGAACTGGCGGAACTTGGGCAGGTCCAGCTCCTGCAGCAGGGCGATGTGGAAGTGGTGGCCCGGCTGGCCCTCATGCAGGAACAGGGTCACCATGCCGGTGCTGCCGTACTGTTTGGGGTCGTTCACCACGGACCAGAACACGCCCGGGCGCGAGCCGTCCATGGCCGGCGCGGTGTAGTGATCCGAGGCCGTTGCGCGCGACAGTTCCGGCTCCAGCCGCAGGTCGAGCGGCGCCTTCGGCATGAGTGTAAACAAGGCCGGCAGCTTGGTGCGCAGCAGCGCATCGAGCTTGCGGTACACGTCGATGACTTCCTGGTCGGTCTTGAACGGCTTGTATTTTTCCTGCTGCGATACCCACGCCGGCAGCCCCGCGGCTGGTCCGGTGTAGCCCATCTTCGGGCCCACCACGCCATACTCGCTTTGGATGCGCGCCACTTCCTTCAGGCCGATCGCGTGGATCTGTTCCGGCGTCAGGCTGGTGGTGGTCTGGATCGCCACGTTCTTTTCGTACCACTCCTTCCCCTCGGGCAGGGCGCTCCAGCCGGTGCTGGTGCGCGCCGCCGGCAGGTAATCCTTCTCGATGAAGCTGGCCAGGCGCACCAGCGCCGGTGCCAGCTTGGCGTCGATTGCCTTGCGGTAGCCGGCCGTCAGCGCCGCCTTGTCGCGGGCCGAGAAACTGGCCGGCATCTTGCGGATCGGGGTGTAGTAGATGCTCTCGTCGGCCTTGGCGCTGATCAGCTTCTGGTACTGCGGCAGCATCGATACCACCGTCGCGCGCGGCAGGGTCACGCCCACGCGCATCCCTTCGCGCATGTTGGCGATGGCCTGGTCGATCCATGCCGGCAGCTGCGTCAGGCGGTTCAGGTAAGCCTTGTAATCCTTGACCGTTTTCAGGGGCTGGGCGCCGTCGCCGCTGGCGTAGTTGGCGATGGTGACGGGGATGCTGTCCATCTGGTTCAGCGGCAGCATCAGTTCCGGCAGATTGGCAAACGACAGGAGGCTGTTCAACTCGAATTCGAGCACGTCGTAATTGGTTTGCGAACGCAGGTCGAGCGCGCGCCGGTCCAGTGCGTGCAGGCGGTTCAGAAAGACGTTGTAGCGCGCATTCTGGCGCGCGCGCTCCTTGGGACCAATGCTCATGCCGATCTGGTCGTCGAAGCGGTTATCGCCGCGGTCGGTGGCGTTGACCGGGTCGAAGCGCGCCACGGCTTCGTAATACTCCAGGGCCAGCGCATCGAGCTGCTTCTTGGCCTGGGCCGACACCACGCCCGACACTTTGCCGGCCGGCGGCACCGCCGGCGCCGCGAGCACGGTATTGGATGCAAAGCTCAGGGCGAGCGCCGCCCACAGGGCGGTCCGGGCAAGACTTTTATGCATAATATATATCCGGTGGAAAAATGAAATCGGCCATCAGGATACGCGATTTTCAGATGGGATAACGCCATCCAAATGCACGATAGATTTGCCTTATCGGCCACGCGCGCACGAATGGGAATTTGTATTGTCGCGCCGGCGCGGGCGCGCGTATGATCGACGCCAGACGACGTGCTTTCGCCGAGCCAGCAAACAGCGAGATGCTGACCGGCCCAGGCAAGCCCGGCTTGCAGCGCCTTGCGCCGAGCCTGTGGCCTCTGCCATTCAAGCCGCTCACCGATTCACGTGAGCGGCTTTTTATTTTACGGTTGCGCGGCGGGTTTCTCGGTGAGAAAGCCGCGTCGCTGGTACCAGATTTCCATCGGAATCGTCACCAGCGGCGGCACCGCGGCGAGGATGGCGAGGGTGGTGGCCCACCACGGCCAGCGCAGGCGCAGCGCGGCCAGCACCGCCACCACAACGTAGAACATGAAGGCGACGCCGTGCAGCCGCCCGAACAGCCACACGCCCAGGTCGGTGGTGTCGGTGACGTACTTGAGGAACATGCCGATCAGGAGGCCGGTCCAGGTCAGGCCTTCGATCAGGCAGGCGGCGGCAAAGAGTTTTCCGATGCCTGTTGGTTTTAGTATGGTCATGCCAGCTCCGCGATAGTCAGATGCGCGAAGCATAGTCAATCCGGCTGAGTCTATCAAGAAACTTCTATACAGGAGCGATCCGGTAAACACAGCGCGTGGCACCGGCCAGCACATGCTGTTCGCGCGTCACCGTCGTGCCGGGGCCGGCGATTTCGGTGAACAATTGCAGCTCGGAGCGGCAAAAGCCCTGACAGGTGCGCGCCGCCGCGCAGATGGGGCAGTGGTCTTCGATCAGCAGCCAGCCCTGCTGGTCGGACTCGATGCGCGCCATGTAGCCTTCGCCGGTGCGGATCGCGGCCAGCTGTTCCAGGCGCTCCGGCACGGTGGCGCCGCCGCAGGCCTGCTGGTATAGCACGCGCGCCTCGCTCTCGCGCTGCGCCACCAGCTTGTCCAGCCCTTCCTCGCCGAACAGCTGGCGGATCGATCCGATCAGCTGCACCGTCATTTGCGCGTGCGTATCGGGAAAGCGCCGGTTGCCGGCCTCGGTCAACACCCAGTTCTGGCGCGGCCGGCCCACGCCCGTGGCGCCCTGCTGCTGGCCTTCGATCAACCCTGCCGCGACCAGCTTCTGCACCTGCTGGCGCGCCGCTTCGGGCGTCATCTCCAGCATCTGCGCCAGCCGGGCCGTGGCGCTCGGCCCATTGGACTTGATGAAAAACAGGATGCGGTCGGCCGTCTTGCCATCGGCTGAGTTATCCAACGATTTGCTTGCGTAATTCACGGCTGCGCCTTATTATCCAATCAATCTCTTGCATATTAGTCCAATCCCGAATCCCTGTCGATCACCAGCCCATGTCCTCCGCCTCACCCGCTGCCTTACCTTCCACCGCCTCCTGGGGCGAGCTGTTTTCCGGCCATAACGGCCTGCTGGCCCTGGCCCTGACCGGCGGCGTGGCGCTGCACGCGATCAACGTCCATATCGTCACCACCGTGCTGCCGTCGGTGGTGCAGGACATCGGGGGCCTGGACTGGTATGCCTGGAACACCACCTTGTTCGTGGTCGCCTCCATCATCGGCGCGGCCCTGTCGGTGCGCCTGCTGGCCGACGCAGGTCCGCGCGGCGCCTGCCTGGCGGCGCTCGGCATGTTTGCGCTGGGGGCGGCGGCATGCGCCAGTGCCACGTCCATGCCATGGATGCTGGCCGGGCGCAGCGTGCAGGGCCTGGGCGGCGGCGCCCTGGCCGCCCTGAGTTATTCGCTGATCCGCGTGGTCTTCCCCGCGCCCCTGTGGCCGCGCGCGGTGGCGCTGGTGTCGGGCATGTGGGGCGTGGCCACCTTGTGCGGGCCGGCCGTGGGCGGCCTGTTCGCCCAGGCCGGGCACTGGCGCTGGGCCTTCTGGACCCTGCTGCCGGTGGCCTTGCTGCAGGCGTTGCTGGTCGCGCTGCGACTGCGTCCGGCCGGCGCCGCCGCATCCGCGCAGCCGGTCATCCCGGTGGCCCAGATCGCGCTGCTGGCCGCCTCCGTGCTGGCGGTGGCCGCCGGCGGTCTGTCGCGCATGCTCGCCTGGCAGGGCTTGGGCGTGGCGGCCGGGATCGCGCTCGGCGTGGCGGCCATCGCCGTCGAGCGCCGCTCATCGGTGCGCCTGCTGCCTGCGGGGACTACGGCACTCACGTCGCCACTGGGCGCGGTGTATGCCGGCGTGGCCTTGCTCCTGGTCGGCACCACCACCGAAATCTACGTACCGTATTTTTTGCAGACCCTGCACGGCTACACGCCGCTGGCGGCCGGCTACCTGACCGCGGCCATGGCGGCCGGCTGGAGCGCCAGTTCCATGCTGTCCTCGGGCCGCGAAGGCGCCGCCGCGATGATGATGCTGCGCGCCGGTCCGGTGCTGGGCGCAATCAGCCTGCTGGCCCTCGCGCTGCTGGTGCCGGCCGGCGACGCGCTCTCGCCCGCCATGCTGATGCTGCTGTGCGGCCTGGCGCTGGCCGGCGCCGGCGCCGGCGTGGGACTCGGCTGGCCGCATCTGCTCACGCGCGTGCTGACGCTGGCGCCGGCGGGGGAGGGCGGCCTGGCCTCGGCGGCGATCACCACCGTGCAGTTGTACGGCATGGCGATCGGCGCGGCGGTGGCGGGACTGGTGGCCAATGCTGCGGGACTGACCGAACCGGGAGGCAAAGCGGGCGCGCAGTCGGCGGCCATGTGGCTGTTCGCCAGCTTCGCGCTGGCGCCCGCACTGGCGGCGCTGCTTGCGCGCGCGGCCGGCAAACGATAGGAGACGACGATCATGCGCGAACAACTGGAAAAACTGCTGGCGGCGGGGCGCGATAACGCCCTGCTGCGCTTCGGGCTGGGCAACGCCTGTCTGAAAGACGGCGATGCGGCGGCGGCCGCGCTCCATCTGGAGCAGGCTACGCAGCAAAATCCGGCTTACTCGGCGGCGTGGAAGCTGCTCGGCAAGGCGTTGCAAGCGCTGGACCGGCCGGACGACGCCGAAGCGGCATGGAACAAAGGACTGGAGGTCGCCGTGAAGCAGGGCGACCTCCAGTCCTCGCGCGAGATGGCGGTGTTCCTCAAGCGCTTGCGGCGCTGACGGCTATTTGTAGAAGCGCCAGCCAGGCTTGAAGTCGCGCGCGACCTTCTCGTTTTTCAGGCGCGCGCGTACCAGTTCGATGGGCAGCACGCCGCCTTCGAGAATGCGGTCGTGGTATTGAAGCAGCGTCATCTTGCCGCCGTCGACCAGCTCGCGTTTGAGTTCGCGCAGTTGCAGCGCCCCGACCATGTAGCCGGCCTGATACAGCGGCGGATATTCGCCGTTGAACGAGCGCCGCACCTCGGCGCGCGCGTTGTCCGGTTCGTGGCCGACGCGTTTGATCAGCATCTCGACCGCCTGCTCGGGCGTGATTTTTCCCATGTGGAAACCGAGCGAGAATAGGATGCGCGCCGCCCGGTGATTACGCCAGAACATCATCCCGATCCGGTCTTCCGGCGTGACGGCGAATTTGCGCTCGTAGAGCAGCATTTCCCAGTACACGGCCCAGCCCTCCACAAAAAATGGCGAGTCGAACAGGCGGCGCTGCGGCTGGTAGCGATCCGCCATGAACCCTTGCAGGTGATGGCCTGGAATGAGCTCGTGCTGCACGGTCGCGCGCGAAAAGTGCGGGTTATTGCCGCGCATGGACATGAGCTTCTGCTCGTGCGTCATGTCGGCCGTGGGGTAGGACACCAGGATCGTGTCGCCGCCCAGGAAAAATGGGCTGATCAGCTGCGCTTCGGGCGAGAGCATGTCCATGCGCCAGCTGCGGCGCGCCACTTCCGGCACCGTCACCAGCTTGTTGGCCGCCATGTAGTCGATGGCTTCCTTGGCCAGGCGCCGCACCATGGCCGGCTGCTCGCCCGGCGTCACATACATGGTCTTGACCTTCTCCATGGCCGCATGCCAGTCGCTGCCAAAGCCCATTTCGGCCGACGCCACGCGCAGTTCGGCCTCGCCCCAGGCAAGTTCTTTTTCGGCCAGCGCCATCAGTTCTTCCGGCGTGTACGGGATCATGTCGCGCTGCAGGGCGCTCATCAAGCCTTCGCGCCCGATCGGGTCGCCCGTCACATTGAGCAACTTGACGGACGCCTTGCCCACCAGCCGTTCGTTCAGGCTGGCGGCGTAATCGCTCATGGCCTTGTCCAGGTCCGCGTACGGGCGCTTGGCCCACCACGTGAGCTGCGGGTCGTACCCTTCGTAATAGGCGTACCAGGCTTTCAGGTCCTTCGCGGTGGATGCCAGCACCTGCGCCGCGCGGTTGGCCACGCTGCGCGACGCCATCGGTTTGGGCGCATTGATGTCGGCGCCGGCCAGCAGCGCATCGTGCGCCTTGCGCACCGCCACCAGCGCCCGCTGCAGCACGGCCGCACTGGCCGCGCCGTCCTGCGCCTGCATCACGCGGCGCGCTTCGGCCATGTCGATCAGCGGACGCACGAACGGCGCCAGCGGCTCGGCCTCGGCGAAACGCTTGCGCTGGGCCGCCAGTTCGCGCAGCTCGAAGTCGATCTGGCTGCGCATCATGACCACGTCGATGCGGTCTTCCACGCCGTAGCTGTCGAACGGCAGGGCATCGAGCGCCGCGCGCCACTGCTCGAAAAACTCCTGCATCTGGCGCGCGCGGGCGGTGCCGTTGGCCACCGTGTACAGTTTGTCGAGACTGGCGTAATCGAGCTGGTAGCGCTGGATAAAGGCCGGCATGGCCTGTTGCGCGATGCCGAATTGGGCCAGCGGCGGCGTCAGCGCGGCCGGTGTCTGAGCGGCAGCCGACGCAGCGGCCGACGCAGCCAGCGCCGCCGCCAGCAGCAGGGACGCGCGCATCAGTAGGTGGCCAGCGCGGAAGGCACGCCGTTCTTGAAGGTGTAGACGGTCACGGTCGACTGCTTCATATTGCCGTTTGCATCATAAGCATAGGAACCCACCACGCCCTTGTAGCTGCTGGCGCGCATGGCCGCGGCCACCACCGAGGGATCGAGCGAATTGGCCGACTTCATCGACTGTGCGATGAACATGGTCTGGTCGTAGAACGACGCCGCATACACATCGGGCGCCTGCTTGAAGCGCGCCTTGTAGCGGGCCTGGAAGGCGGGGCCGTCGGCCTGCTTGTCGAGGATTGCGCCACCCTGGGCGCACAGCACGTTTTCGCCGACCGCATCGCCACCGAGCTTGGCCATTTCTGGGCTGCACAGGGTGTCGCCGCCGAGCAGCTTGACCTTCAGGCCAAGCTGGCGCATCTGGCGCACCATCGGCGCGCCCTGGGGCGCGTAGCCGCCAAAGAAAATCGCATCGACGTTTTTCGATTTCAGCTTGGTGAGGATGGCGGCGAAGTCGGTTGCCTTGTCGGTCGTGAACTCGTGGCCCGCCACCGTGATGCCGGAGGCCTTGGCCTGCTTGACGAATTCCATGGCGATGCCCTGGCCGAAGGCGGTGCGGTCGTCGATCACGCCGATCGTCTTGAGCTTGAGCTGCTTGGCCGCATAGCCGGCCATCGACGCGCCGAGCTGGGTGTCGCTGGCGACGATGCGGAACACGCCCTTGTAGCCGTTCTGCGTCACCTTGGGGTTGGTGCCGACGGTCGACATGATCACGCCGGCGTCGTTGTAGACGCGCGAGGCGGGAATGGCCACGCCGGAGTTGTAGGGCCCGAGCACGAAGCGCACGCCGGCGTCGACCAGTTTTTGCGCGACCGCCACGCCGGCTTTCGGATCGCCCTGGTCGTCCTCGGAATGGAGTTCGAACTTGATGGCCTTGCCGCCGATGCTGACTTTTTTGGCGTTCAGTTCTTCCAGCGCGAGGCGCACGCCGTTTTCGTTGTCCTTGCCGGCAAAGGCGTTGGCGCCCGACAGCGGGCCGGTGATGCCGATCTTGACGACCTGCTCCTGCGCCAGCGCGGCCTGGGATACCAGCAGCAGGGCCGCCGCGGCGAAGGGAATACTCTTATTGTTCGATGCCATACGATGTCTCTCCTCTGATCTGGACAGCGGCATCATCGCACGATTCTGCACAATTTTATATGCCGTTTTAGGCAGGAAGACGCTTCAAAATCAGATCGAGCGGCAGCGCGGTGGTGTACTTGATCTGCTCCATCGAGAACGCCGACGACACGCCCGTCAGGTGCGCCGTCTTGATCAGCTTCTTGTAAAAGAGGTCGTAGCCGCCGATATCGGTGGTGACCACCTTGAGCAGGTAGTCGACGTCGCCGCTCATGCGGTGAAACTCCATCACCTCGGGCAGGGCGATGACGGCGGCGGCGAAGCGCGTCAGCCATTTTTCGTCGTGTTCCGTCGTGCGCACGCTGACGAACACCGTGACCGGCAGCCCGACCTTGTCGCGGTTGATGATGCTCACACGGCTCTGGATATACCCCTCTTCCTCCAGCCGCTTGACGCGCTTCCAGCATGGGGTGCTGGACAAGCCGACCTTCTCGCTCAGGGCCGCGATCGACAGGGTTCCGTCGGCCTGCAGGGCCGCGAGGAGGGCGCAATCATACTTGTCGAGAGAACTCATTCTGCTTTCCGCTGAAATTTGGTATGAATATGCTTAATGAGTACGAATACCAGCAAACTTTGGCATATTTTCTCACGTTTAAGACGTTAACATATCACGCAAGAATGACATCAACGTTTCACCATCCTGTTGCCGCTGCCCGGACCTGCCATGCATACTGAAATTTACCTCGACGCCAACGCCACCTCGGCCGTTCATCCGGCCGCCATCGCCGCCGCCGCCCTGGCCATGCGCGACTGCTACGGGAACCCCAGCAGCAGCCATGCCACCGGTCTGAAGGCCAAGGCGATGCTCGACGGTGTGCGCGCACAGGCGCGCCGCGTGCTGGGCGCGGGGCCGGGCAAGCTGACCTTTACCAGCGGCGCCACGGAAGGCATCCAGACCTCGGTGCTGTCGGCGCTGTGCGATATCCGCGCGCGCCGCGCCCGGGGCGAAGCGACCGGCGACCTGCTGCTGTACGGCGCCACCGAACACAAGGCGGTGCCCGAAAGCCTGGCGCACTGGAACGCGCTGCTCGGCACCGGCCTGGAACTGCGCGCGCTGCCGGTCGACGCCGACGGCCGCCACCGGCTCGACGTGCTGCGCGAACTGGCGCCGCGCGCGGCTTTCGTGTGCACCATGGCCGCCAATAACGAAAGCGGCACCATCTCCGACCTGGCCGGCATCGAAGCGCTCTTGCGCGAGTGCGCGCCAACGGCGCTGTGGATGGTCGACAGCGTGCAGGCGCTCGGCAAGCTCACGCTGGACCTGGCCGCGACCCGCATCGATTACGCGCCGTTTTCGGGCCACAAGCTGTATGCGCCCAAGGGCATCGGCATGCTGTATGTGCGCGAGGGAGCGCCCTACACCGCGCTGATGATGGGCGGCGGGCAGGAAGCCGGCCAGCGCTCCGGCACCGAAAACATGAGCGGCATCGCCGCCCTGGGTGCCGTGCTCGCGGCGCTCGACGATGGCGCGAGCTTTCGCAGCCACGCGCAACTGGTCCGGATGCGCGAACGGCTGGCCGCGGCCCTGCGCGCGGCGCTGCCTGGCATCGTCTTCAATGCGCCGTTCGAACACAGCTTGCCGACCACGCTCAATTTTTCCGTGCCTGGCCTGGCCGGCAAGGAACTGCTCGACCTGTTCGACGCCGCCGGCGTGCGCGTCAGCGCGGGGTCGGCCTGTTCGGCGGCCAAGGCCGCGCCCAGCTATGTGCTCACGGCGATGCGGCTGGCACCGTGGCGCTGCGCCGCGGCGGTGCGCATGTCGTTCGGGCCGATGGCGGACGAGGCCCTGATCGACGCCGCCTGCGAGCGCATCGCCCGCTGCGGCGCGGCCTTGCGCGCCAGCTGCCTGATCCCGTCGGCCACGCCCGCGCAGGACAGCGACGGCGTGGTTCAACTGGGCGCTGGCGGAGCCTGTACCTGGCTGGTGCTCGACGCGGCCAGCCGCACCTGCGCCATCATCAATCCGCTCGCCGCGCTGGCGGTGCGCATCGCCGACCAGGTGCGCTGCCAGGGCTACCGGGTGCGCGCCGTGATCGACACGCATGGCGGCGCCGGTGACGGACGCGCAGCCCTGGTGGCGGCGCTGGGCGGCCAGCTTGCCGGCGGCATCAGCCACGAAGCGCTGGGCTGGCCCGTGCTGGCCGACGAAGCCACGCTCGATAACGGCCAGGTCGTCAGTGCCCTGATGTTCGGCACCCGCGTGCTGGCGCGCGTGGCGCACGCGAACGGCGCCAGCTACCTGCTCGGCGAGCGCTCGGCCGCGGGCCTGGCCGCCGGCGATGTGCGCTTTGCCTTCACCGGGCCGGACGCGGTGATTCAACAACTGGCGGAACTGGTGTCGCGCAAGACCATCGTCTGTCCGGCGTGCGAGGCTGGCAGCCTGCCTTGCACCACCCTGGTGGCCGAACGCAGCGCCGCAGCACCACCCGCCAACCCCTTGGCGATGCAGCTCGAGGCACATGGCCTCGAGCGCTTCTTCAACGACCATCCCGATGCGCTGCTGATCGACGTGCGCGAAGCTTACGAACATGCGGCGGCGGACGCGGACCACTGGCACGGACGCGCGGTGCAGAGCGTGCCCCTGTCGCGCCTGGCCGACCGCCTGTCGGTCTGGCTGCGCGCCCACGAGCGCCCGCTGGTGTTCTTCTGCCGCAGCGGCGCGCGCAGCGTCAAGGCGGCGCAATGCCTGCACCGTCTCGGTTATCGCAATGCCTGGCATGTGGCGGGCGGCGTGGCACTGGGCGGCGATGCCGGCGCCATGCTGCCGCTGGCGGCGTAGCGCGGAAGTGGGGCGGTCGGGGCGCGAAGCCCTGGGCCGGGCACGCCAGTGTCCCGCCACGCCTTTCAATGACAGCATTCATCGTTTGATGCTTCGTATCACTGGCCATGATACAAGGCGCAATATTCGCGGTGAATTCCACCAAAATTGCTCAGTCTGCTTCTGACTGACAACCCCGAAATGTTCGCTGGCGCACAGTCGTGAACATGGCATCGTTATAAGATTGCAACAGCCGTACGACCCGGTCGCAACTCGCTGTCCCGCAGCGTGTTGGCTACTCATGCCCACGCGAGGTCTCTGTTGAACCAAGAAAACACTAAATTAGCGGACACGCTCTATGCCTGGCGCAACGTCCTCGACGGCGAACGACCCGTCGACGACGAATTTCCCCTGCGCTCGGAATTGTTCAGTGCCGCCCAAATGGCGATGCACGGCAAGCATCTTGCCTCCTCCCACCAGCTCAGCGAGCGCGGCGGTCCCGACCGCCTGTTGCCGCGGCTGACCGAAAACGCGACGGTCATCACCGACACCTGTACGGAACTGACCACCGCGATCAAGGCGGGGCGACAGATTACGCCCGCATCCGAATGGCTGCTCGATAACTTCTACCTGGTCGAAGAGCAGATCCGCATCGCGCGCCGCCACCTGCCGAAGGATTACTCCAAGGAGTTGCCGCGCCTGGCCAACGAGGATGCCGACGGCAATCCGCGCGTGTACCAGATCGCGCTCGAAATCATTTCGCACGGCGATGGCCGGGTCGATCCGGAGAGCCTGTCGCGCTTCGTCGACGCCTACCAGGAAGTGGCAACGCTCAGACTCGGCGAATTGTGGGCCATTCCGATCATGCTGCGCATCGCGCTGATCGAGAACCTGCGGCGCGTGGCCGCGCGCGTGTACGACAACCGCGTCCAGCGCGACCGCGCCAACACCTGGGCCGACCAGATGGCCGAGACGGCCGAAAAGAATCCGAGCGACCTGATTTTGCTGGTGGCCGACATGGCCCGTTCCGGCCAGCCGATGAACAGCGGCTTCGTGGCCGAACTGGCGCGCCGCCTGCAGGGACAGAGCCCGGCATTGACCCTGGCGCTGCAGTGGGTGACGACGCGCCTGGCCGACGCCGGCCTGACCATCGAACAGCAGATCCAGGCCGAAATCGGCCAGCAGGCCGCCGACCAGGTCTCGATCAGCAACAGCATCGGCAGCCTGCGCTTCCTCGGCACCATGGACTGGCAGGAGTTCGTCGAAACCATGAGCGCGGTCGAACAGACTTTGCGCCTGGACCCGGCCGGCACCTACGGCAAGATGGATTTCTCCACGCGCGACAATTATCGCCACGTGATCGAAAAGCTCGCCAAGCGCAGCGACTTCACCGAAGTGCAGGTCGCCGAAACCGCGCTCGAACTGGCGCTGGCGAACCGCTCGCCGGCGGCCGGCGGCCTGGATGAACGCACCCGCCACATCGGCTACTACCTGGTCGGCAGCGGCCAGGCGCAGCTCGAAAAACGCCTGGCCGTGCGCAATCCGCCGCTCGAAGCGCTCAATAAAAGCGGGCGCGCATCGCCCCTGTCGACCTACCTTGGCGGCATCGTGGTGCTCACCCTGCTGTTTACCGGCACGGCCATCATCCACGCGCGCGCCGACGGCGTCGACGACTGGATGCTGGCGCTGCTGGGCGTGTTCGCCCTGCTCGGATCGAGCCAGCTGGCACTGGCCCTGGTCAACTTCATGGCCACCCAGCTCACGCGCCCGCACCCGCTGCCGCGCATGGACTTCAAGGAAGGCATCCCGACCGATGCGCGCAGCATGGTGGTGGTTCCGACCCTGCTGTATAGCCGCGACAACGTGGCCTCGCTGTGCGAAGCGCTGGAAGTACGCTACCTGGCCAACCGCGATCCGAACCTGCGCTTTTGCCTGCTGACCGATTTCGTCGACGCGCCCAAGCAGCACATGCCGGGCGACGAGGACCTGGTCGAGCAAGCACGCGCCACCATCGCCGAACTCAATGAGAAATACGGCTGCGATGTCGACGAAGAGATTCTCGGCGCCGATGGCGAGCCGGCCATGTCGCGCTGCCACCTGCAACCGTTCCTTCTGCTGCACCGCCCGCGCGTGTGGAGCGCCAGCGAAAACGCCTGGATCGGGTACGAGCGCAAACGCGGCAAGCTGGCCGCGCTGAACGCCTTCCTGCGCGGCGGCGCGCGCGACCAGTTCTCCATGGTCGCCGGTTCCACCGACGGCCTGGCCAACGTGCGCTACGTGATCACGCTCGACACCGATACCCAGCTGCCGCGCGACGCCGCGCGCCAGTTCATCGCCACCATGGCGCACCCGCTGAATCGTCCGACGCTCGACAAGGCCGGAAAACGCGTGGTCGAAGGCTACGGCATCCTGCAGCCGCGCGTAGCCGCGGCGCTGCCGGGCGACACCGCCTCGCGCTACGAGCACCTGTGCGGCGGCGAACCGGGCATCGACCCGTACACCCGCACCGTCTCCGACGTGTATCAGGATGTGTTTTACGAAGGCTCGTTCGTCGGCAAGGGCATCTACGACGTCGATACCTTCGAGACGGTGCTCGGCCACCGCCTGCCCGACAACCAGATTCTCAGCCACGATCTGCTCGAAGGCTGCTACCTGCGCGCAGGTTTGCTGAGCGACGCCCAACTGTACGAAGAATACCCGGCGCGCTACAGCGACGACGTGAGCCGGCGCCACCGCTGGATTCGCGGCGACTGGCAGCTGGCCGGCTGGCTGCTGCCGCGCGTGCCTGGCGCGAACGGCAAGCGCGAATCGAATCCGTTGACCGCGCTGTCGCGCTGGAAGCTGTTCGACAACCTGCGCCGCAGCCTGATCGCCACCACCTTGACCGCCCTGCTGATCTTCTGCTGGGCCCTGATGCCGACCCCGTTGTTCTGGACCCTGGGCGTGCTGGCGGTGATCTTCCTGCCGACCTTCTTCAGCGCCATGTTCGACATCATCGAAAAACCGCACGACGTCCTGTGGCGCCAGCATCTGGCGACCGCGTTCAAGAGCGCGCGCCTGATGTTCGGCCACTCCGCGCTGCAACTGGCCTTTTTGCCGTACGAAGCGCATTTCAGCCTCGACGCCATCGTGCGCGCCTCGTGGCGCATGCTGGTCACGCGCCGCCGCCTGCTGGAATGGCGTCCATCGAGCCTGAACCGCTCCAGTACCGACATGGAGAGCAACTGGAAGAGCATGTGGATCTCGCCGGTGCTGGCCGTGGCCACCACCGTCCTGCTGGCTTACTTCCACCGCGAAGCGCTGCCGATTGCCGCGCCCGTGCTGCTGCTCTGGTTCTTCGCGCCGGTCGTGGCCTGGTGGATCAGCCTTCCGCAAGAACGCGCCGCGACCGAACTGTCGTCGCCGCAGACCCTGTTCCTCGAATCGCTGGCGCGCAAGACCTGGAGCTTCTTCGAGACTTACGTCACGGCGGAAGACAACTGGCTCGCGCCCGACAACATGCAGGAGCATCCGGTCAAGGTGGTTGCGCACCGCACCTCGCCGACCAATATCGGCATGGCGCTGCTGGCCAACCTGACGGCGTGGGACTTCGGTTTCATCACCACCGGGCGCCTGCTCAAGCGCACCCGCGACACGCTCAACACCATGGCGCGCATGGAGCGTCACCAGGGGCACTTCTATAACTGGTACGACACGCTGACCTTGAATCCGCTGCACCCGATGTACATTTCGGCGGTCGACAGCGGCAACCTGGCCGGCCACCTGCTCACGCTGGCGCCGGGCCTGACCCAACTGGCCGACCAGCCGATCGTCGGCAAGCAGACCTTGGACGGCATCGCCATCACCTTGAACGTGGTGCAGGAACACGCGCTTGATGCCGGTCCGGCCGTCAAGGCCGCGATCGACGCCATGCGCAGCCACCTGTCGGCCGACCGCGTGCGCGAAACCGAAAGCCTGCCTGGCATGGCCGCCGAACTGGCGCGCCTGTCCGGCTGCGCCGACGCCATCCTGGCCGCCATGCATCCGGTGGGCGAACCGAACCTGCAGGGCTGGGCCGACAAGCTCGCCGAGCAGTGCCACACCGCGCGCGACGAACTGCTGCAACTGGCGCCGTGGATGCGTGCGGCCCAGGAGTACGTGGTCGACACCAGCCTGACGCGCATTCCGACCCTGCGCGAACTGGCCAACTTTGCCCTCACCGGCAGTGCCAGCACCGACCTCGCCCCAAGCGAGCGCGAACGCCAGCAAACCCTGACCGATCTGGTGGCCCAGGGCAGCGCCCGCGCCGCCCAGCGCATCGCGGACATCAACCGCATGGCGTTTGAGGCGCGCGAGTTCGCGAACATGGACTTCCGCTTCATGTATAACACCACGACCAACCTGCTGGCGATCGGCTACAACGTATCCGACCGCCGCCTGGACGCGGCCTGCTACGACTTGCTGGCGTCCGAAGTGCGCCTGTGCAGTTTCGTCGGCATCGCCCAGGGCCAGTTCCCGCAAGAGCACTGGTTCGCGCTGGGCCGCCAGCTGTGCATCATCGGCAACGAGCAATTGCTGCTGTCGTGGAGCGGCTCGATGTTCGAGTACCTGATGCCGCTGCTGGTCATGCCGACTTACCAGAACACGCTGCTCGACCAGACCTACCATTCGGTCGTCAATGCGCAGATCGAGTACGGCAAGCAGCGCGACGTGCCATGGGGGATTTCCGAATCCGGCTACAACACCGTCGACGCCAGCCTCAATTACCAATACCGCGCGTTCGGCGTGCCGGGCACTGGCCTCAAACGCGGCCTGGCTGACGATCTGGTGATCGCCCCGTACGCAACCATGATGGGTTTGATGGTGAACCCCGACGCCGCTGTCGAAAATCTGCAGCGCATGGCCGACCTGGGCTTCATGGGCAAGCATGGCTTCTACGAGGCGATCGACTACACCGCCGCACGCCTGCCGCGCGGCCAGACCTTTGCCGTGATCCGCTCCTTCATGGCGCACCACCAGGGCATGGGCTTCCTGGCCCTGAGCTATCTGCTGCACGACCGTCCGATGCAGCGCCGCTTCGAGTCCGACCCGCTGTTCCAGGCCACCTTGCTGGTGCTGCAGGAACGCGTGCCGCGCGCCGGCGCCTTCTATTCCAACACCGCCGAACTGGCGGTCATGCGCGCCCCGGCGCAGGAAGTGTCGACGTCCGCCACCCGCATCATTACCCAGACCACCACGGTGCAGCCGGAAGTCCAGTTGCTCTCGAATGGCCGCTACCACGTGATGGTCACCAGCGCCGGCGGCAGCTACAGCCGCTGGAAAGACCTGGCCGTGACGCGCTGGCGCGAAGATGGGACCTCCGACAACTGGGGTAACTTCTGCTACGTGCGCGACGTCGACAGCGGCCATTTCTGGTCGACCGCCTACCAGCCGACGCTGGTCGAGCCGAAGTCGTATGAAGTCATCTTCTCGGAAGGACGCGCCGAATTCCGCCGTCATGACCGTGGTCTCGACCTGTACACCGAAATCGTGGTCTCGCCGGAAGACGACATCGAACTGCGGCGCACGCGCATCACCAACAAGTCGAACGTCAAGCGCACCATTGAATTCACCAGTTACGCCGAAGTGGTGATGGCGCCGGCGGCTGCCGACAACGCCCACCCGGCGTTCAGCAAACTGTTCGTGCAGACCGAAATCCTGCGCAACGAGAATGCCATCCTGTGCACCCGCCGTCCGCGCGCCAAGGACGAGCAGATGCCATGGATGCTGAACCTGATGACGGTGCACGACGGCGTTCTGATGGACGTCTCGTACGAAACGAGCCGCAGCGAATTCCTCGGCCGCGCCAACAGCACGGTCGCCCCGCGCGCCATGCTCGAACCGCAGCCGCTGGGCGGCAGCGAAGGCTCGGTGCTCGATCCGGTGGTCGCGATCCGCTACAAGGTGACCTTGGAACCGGACCAGATGGTGGTGCTCGACATCGTCACCGGCATGACCGAAACGCGCGAACAGGCCGTGCACCTGATCGACAAATACCAGGACCGCCATCTGGCCGACCGCGTATTCGAACTGGCATGGACGCACAGCCAGGTCGTGCTGCGCCAGCTGAACGCCACCGAATCGGACGCGCAGCTGTACAGCCGCCTGGCCAGCACGGTGATCTACCCGAATGCCTCGCTACGCGCCGATGCCGGCATCTTGATTCGCAACCAGCGCGGCCAGTCCGGCCTGTGGGCGTACGCGATTTCGGGCGACCTGCCGATTGTGCTGATGCAGATCAAGGACCCGGCCAACATCGACCTGGCGCGCCAGATGGTGCAGGCGCACGCTTACTGGCGCCTCAAGGGCCTGGTGGTCGACCTGGTCATCTGGTACGAAGACCAGTCGGGTTACCGCCAGCTGCTGCACGACCAGATCATGGGCCTGATCGCCTCCGGCATCGACGCGCAAGCGATCGACCGTCCGGGCGGCATCTTCGTGCGCCTGCTCGACCAGATCGCGCAGGAAGACCGGGTGCTGATGCAATCGGTGGCGCGCGCCATTATTTCCGACAGCCGCGGTACCCTGGCCGACCAGGTCAAGCGTGCCGTTCCGGTGGCGCCGAAACTGGCGCCGCTGGTGGTCGAAGCGCGCGGCGAGGAATACCAGCCACGCGCCGGTATTGCTGTTGCTGCACGCGACCTGATCCTGCACAACGGGCTGGGAGGCTTCAGTGCCGACGGCACCGAATACGTCATCCGCACCGATGGCCAGAACCGCACGCCGGCGCCGTGGTCCAACGTGCTGGCCAACCCGAATTTCGGCAGCGTGGTATCGGAGAGCGGCCAGGCCTACACCTGGAGCGAAAACGCGCACGAGTTCCGGCTCACGCCGTGGGCCAACGACCCGGTGTCGGACAGCAGCGGCGAGACGTTCTATATCCGCGACGAGCAGACCGGCCGCTTCTGGTCGCCGACCGCGCTGCCGGTGCGCGCGGCCGGTGAATACATCACGCGCCACGGCTTCGGCTACAGCGTGTTCGAGCACAGCGAAGAGGGCATTCACACCGAACTGTCCACTTTCGTGGCGCTGGATGCCTCGATCAAGTACTCGGTCATCAAGATCCGCAACGACAGCACCGTGCCGCGCCGCCTGTCGGCTACCGGCTACGTGGAGTGGGTGCTGGGCGACCTGCGCGCCAAGTCGGCCATGCACGTCACCACCGAACAGGATCCGATGAGTGGCGCGATCTTCGCGCGCAACGCCTACAACACCGAGTTCACGGGCCGCGTGGGATTCTTCCACGTCGACGCGCAGCAGAAAACGTTCACCGCCGACCGCAATGAATTCATCGGCCGCAACCGCACGCTGGCCAGTCCGGCGACGATGGGACGCGCGCGCCTGTCCGGCAAGATCGGCGCCGCGCTCGACCCGTGCGCCGCGCTGCAGGTGATGGTGGAACTGCAGCCGGGCCAGGAACGCGAACTGGTGTTCATGCTCGGTGTTGGTGGCCGCCGCAATGCGGACGCCAGCGGCCTGGTACAGAAATACAGCGGCAGCGTGGCTGCGGCGGCGTCGCTGGCGATGGTGCGCAAGCACTGGGACCACACGCTCGGCGCGATCCAGGTGCAAACGCCCGATCCGTCGCTCGACGTGATCGCCAACGGCTGGCTGATGTACCAGACCATCGCCTGCCGCCTGTGGGCGCGCAGCGGCTACTACCAGTCCGGCGGCGCTTTCGGCTTCCGCGACCAGCTGCAGGATGCCATGTCGATGATCCATACCGAGCCGCACCTGCTGCGCGAGCACCTGCTGATGTGCGCGGCCCACCAGTTCGTGGAAGGCGACGTGCAGCACTGGTGGCATCCGCCATCGGACCGCGGCGTGCGCACCCATTGTTCGGACGACTATCTGTGGCTGCCGCTGGCGGCGCACCGCTACGTCATCGGCACGGGCGACCGCAGCGTGCTGACCGAACCGGCGCCGTTCCTCGAAGGGCGCCCGCTCAAGCAGGAAGAAGAGTCTTATTACGACATGCCGGGGCGTTCGAGCCAGACCGGCGACCTGTACGAGCACTGCGTGCGCGCCATCAAGCGCGGCTTGCGCTTCGGCGAACATGGCTTGCCGCTGATCGGCACCTGCGACTGGAACGACGGCATGGACCGCGTCGGTAACGAAGGCAAGGGCGAGAGCGTGTGGCTGGCCTTCTTCCTGTACGAAGTGCTGCAGCGCTTCGCCGAAGTGGCGGTGGTGTACGGCGACCACGCGTTCGCGGAAACCTGCAAGAGCGAGGCTGCCACGCTGGCGGCCAACGTGGAAGCCAATGCCTGGGACGGCCAGTGGTACCGCCGCGCATACTTCGACGATGGCACGCCGCTCGGATCGCATACCAACGACGAATGCCAGATCGATTCGATCTCGCAGAGCTGGGGCGTGATTTCGGGCGCGGCCAATCCGCAGCGCACGGCGTCGGCCATGAAGGCGGTCGACGAGCGCCTGGTGCGGCGCGACTATGGCCTGGTGCAGCTGCTCGATCCACCGTTCGACGATGGCGTGCTCAATCCCGGCTACATCCGCGGCTACGTGCCGGGGGTGCGCGAAAACGGCGGGCAGTACACCCACGCCGCGATCTGGACCGCGATGGCGTTCGCCAAGATGGGCGACACCGAGCGCGCCTGGGAACTGCTGCGCATGATCAATCCGGTGCAGCATGGCAGTACGCCGGAGAGCGCGGCCCTGTACAAGGTCGAGCCGTATGTGGTCGCGGCGGACGTGTACGCGGTCTCGCCGCACATCGGCCGTGGTGGCTGGAGCTGGTACACCGGTTCGTCGGGCTGGATGTATCGCCTGATCGTCGAGTCGCTGCTGGGCGTGAGCCTGGCCGGCGACAAGCTGACCATGACGCCGCACTTGCCGGCCGACTGGCCGGGCTTCAAGCTGCAGTACCGCTATCGCGAGACGATGTATGCGATTTCGGTGCAGGCCGCCGAAGCCGATGCGATGACGGTCGACGGTGTGCCGCAGCCGATGAATGTGATCCAATTGGTCGATGACGGCCGGCCGCACAAGGTGGAACTGCGGGTGCGCCGCCAAGGGGCAGTACAGCCTTAAGCAGTGCCGATTCCCGCGCAGGGCGCACAGCCTTGCGCGGGTTTTGTCCCAAATGAGACATTTTCGTGTTTCATACTACAAATGTTTTATTTAGTTTTCCACAGGCGCGCCGCGCTGCTCCAAGGCAACAAATCTCCCTCACCCTGCTAAGTCCGCTACTCTTGCGTTGACTATCGGCAAAACACGTGTCGATTCACGTAACAAAACTGCCGTTCACGACGGATTCAATTTCCAAATGTAAATACTTTGTCACGTTTACGTCATGCATAGTTGCGAGAATTCAGTTGTTCGTCACTATCAATGTAAACGGGAATCTCATGCGCCACCTCACCACGTTCAAGCTGTTCCGCCCGCTCGCCATCGCCCTGGCGCTCTCCGCCAGCCATGCCGTCATGGCGTCCGAAACGGACCACCAGGAGTTCGAAGCGACCCTGCATGTGCCGTATGCGACCTCGTCCCAGGCGCGTGTGTTCACCCTGGCGTTCGAGTACCCGCACGTCGAGCGCCAGCAGGAAGTGAGCTGGAAGCTGGAACTGGTCAGCCCGGCGGGCCAGGTGGTCCAGCGCTGGCACGGCGTGCAACGCATGTTCCAGAAACCGGTCGACGTCAAGGTGCGCTGGGCTGGCCGGGCCGGCTTGCCGGACGGCGTCTATAAAGTACGCATGCAGGCCGTCTCCAATGATGCCGCCGAGCGCGGCCGTGAGCCGGATCTGTCGGAAGAATCGGTCGACCGCTTGCTGGCGGCGGGCGCGGGCGAGCTCGTCGAGCAGAGCTGGGACTTGGCGCTGGGCAAGACCGCCAAGGCGGCCATGCCCGCCTTTCGCGCCTTGCCTACCAACAAGACCGACAGCAAGGCCGAGAGCAAGTCAGGCGAGCTGTCTTCGGTGCAAATGGCCGCGCCCGCGCCCGGTTCGCTGCCATACACGGTCTACTTCGCCAACCTGCACAGCCAGACCAACCACAGCGATGGCGGCGGGGCGCTGGGCAGCTGCAGCGGCTCGCAATCGCCGCAAAGCGCCGCGCTAGGCCCGGCCGACGCCTTCGCGTATGCCCGCAACAAGGGCCTGGACATCCTCGCCACGTCCGAGCACAACCACATGTTCGACGGTTCCGACGGCACCAACGCGTCGGCCAGTCCGGCCACCGCCAAGGCGCTGTACAAATCCGGCCTGACGGCCGCCGCCGATTTCAATGCCGCCCATCCCGATTTCCTTGGCGTGTACGGCCTCGAGTGGGGCGTGATCAGCAATGGCGGCCACTTGAACATCTTCAACTCGCCGGAATTGCTGCAATGGGAGCTCAACAGCAGCGGCCAGCTGATCGGCGACACGCTCACGCCCAAGGGCGATTACAGCGGCCTGTACACTTTGATGCGCCAGCGCGGCTGGGTCGGCCAGTTCAACCATCCATCGTCGAGCGGACAGTTCCTCATCAATGGCGTGCCGCTCGGCTACACGGCGGACGGCGACCAGGCCATGGTCCTGTGCGAAGTGCTCAACACCTCGGCGTTCTCGACCAACACCACCGAAACCGAAACCGGCCGCAGCACTTTCGAGGGTGCGTGCAACAAGGCGCTGGAATCCGGCTTCCACATCGCATTCGCCACCAACCAGGATAATCACTGCGCCAACTGGGGCGCGTCCTACACCAACCGCACCGGCGTGCTCATTCCGAACGGCACCCCGCTCTCGCAAGCGAGCTTCATCGAGGCGCTCAAGGCGCGGCGCGTGTTCGCCACCATGGACAAGACCTCGCAACTGGTGCTCACGGCCAACGGCCGCGTCATGGGCGAGCGCTTCAGCAACAGCGGTCCGCTCAACCTGATCGCCAACTTCGCCAGCACCAGCGGCAAGACGGTGTCGACGGTGTCCATCGTCGAAGGCGTACCGGGGCGCAACGGCACGGTCAGCCAGCTGTCGACCACGGCCAACACCACCATCACGCCCTCCGTGGGCGAGCACTTTTACTACGCCAAGCTGACCCAGGATGACGGCAAGATCCTCTGGTCGGCGCCGATCTGGGTGACCCAGACCAATGGCGGCGGCGACACCACGGCCCCGCGCGTGACTGCGGGTCAATCGGGCAGCAGCGGCAACATCAGCTTCAGCGCCAGTGCCAGCGATGATGTGGGCGTGACCCGGGTCGAATTCTACGTCGACAACCAGCTCAAGGCGACCAGCAGCGCGGCGCCGTACAGCGCCACGATCAACTCGGCGACCCTGAGCAATGGCAGCCACAGCCTGGTGGCCAAGGCCTACGATGCCGCCGGCAATGTCGGCACCTCGGCCGCGGTGACGTTCAGCGTCAGCAACGCCAGCGGAGGCGACACCACGCCGCCGGCGGTCAGTGCCAGCGCGAACGGCAGCAGCGGCACCATCAGCCTGGCGGCGACGGCGAGCGACAACGGCGGGATCAACCGGGTCGAGTTCTATGTCGACAATGTCCTCAAGGGGACGGATACCACCTCGCCGTATGCGCTGAGCCTGAACTCGGCGACCCTGAGCAACGGCAGCCACCAGTTGACGGCGAAGGCGTTCGACGTGGCGCTCAACAGCGCGGTATCGGCGCCGGTCAGTTTCAGCGTGAGCAACGCCGGCGCGGCGCAGCAGCTGCTATTCAATAGTGGATTCGAGTCGGGCGCGAGCGCGTGGGTTGCCACCAGCGGCGTGATCACCTCGTCGGGGCAGGCGGCGCATGGCGGCAGCTGGAAGGCCGCGCTCAACGGCGCCGGCTTGGCCAATACCGACAGCGTGTACCAGCAGGTGACGATCCCATCGACGGCGACGAGCGCGAAGCTGGCGTTCTGGCTGAAGGTGGTTTCGAGCGAAACGACGACCACGAGCGCCTACGACAAGCTCAAGGTGCAAGTACGCAGCGGCAGCAACGCCGTGCTGGCCACGCTGGCGACGTACTCGAACCTGAACAAGGGCAGCAGTTACGTGCAAAAGACGTTCGACCTGTCGGCCTACAAAGGGCAGACGGTGCGGATCTATTTTGAAGGCGTGGAAGGCTCAACGATCCCCACCGCTTTCCTCATCGACGACGTGACCCTCACGACCCAGTAACCAATCGCAACAATTTCTCAACCGGGGTCAGAGCTCTGACTCGAAACTTTTTTTGTTGTAAAAACGGCCGCCGGTGAGTGGGTTGGCAAACCCGGTTTGACGGGCGCCGTAATTACAACAAAACGTCGTCTTGATAGCAGAACTGGAACAATCGTCATCAGAACTTGCACGATGGAAGACTGTCGCCGGTGCGCCCGGCCGCTGGTTTTGCAATGTTTCACATTAAAGCTCTGACCCCGGTTGTAGGGAAATGGAGCTGTCGCTAGGACTAAAAACCGAAGCCGGCGCCGGCGCCGAGCAGGGTGGCGACGCCGAGCGCGGCAAAAATGGCGGCGGCGATGCCGTGCACCAGTCTCAAAGGCACCTTGTCGGCAATCCGCTCGCCGAAATATACCGCCGGCACGTTTGCCAGCATCATGCCGAAGGTGGTGCCAGCCACCACCGCCAGCATCGCGTCGTAGCGCGCCGCCAGCGCCACCGTGGCGATCTGCGTCTTGTCGCCCATCTCGGCCAGGAAGAAGGCGATCAGGGTGGTCAGGAAAACACCGTAACGCCCCATTCCCGGCTGGTCGTCGCCATCGAGCTTGTCCGGCACCATGGTCCACGCGGCCATCGCGAGGAAGGACACGCCCAGTACCCAGCGCATCACATCCGGTCCGAGCAGGGTGCTGATCCAGGCTCCGACCGCCGCCGCAAACGCGTGGTTGGCGATGGTCGCCACGAAGATGCCCAGCACGATCGGCACCGGCCGCCGGAACCTGGCCGCCAGCAGAAACGCCAGCAGCTGCGTCTTGTCGCCGATTTCGGCGAGGGCGACGATGCCCGTTGAGACAAGAAAGGCGTCCATGCAGTGTGATCCGATGCGCGAAAGCGCGGATCATAGCAGAGCCACCGGTGTGGCTACGCGCGCCAGCCATCCGTCAATACGCGCCCGCGCGCTTTCGTCCGGCCAGCGGAAGTGATATTCTGCCTGCGCCAATTCACACGCCACCGAACCCGGAAAGACCATGAAGACATCGACCCTCCTGCGCGCCGCCGCCTGCGCCCTGTTTGCCCAATTGAGCGCCCACGCGTACGCCCTCGATCCCCTCAGCTACGCGCGCTACGACCAGGTGAAAACCAGCGCCGTGCACATTGACCTGAAGGCCGATTTCGCGAAGAAGACCTTGTCCGGGCATGCCGAACTGACGCTGAACTGGCTCGATAAGTCGGCCCGCAGCCTCGATCTCGATACGCGCGCGCTGACCATCTCGAAGGTGCAGGCGCAGGGCGCCAACGGCAAGTGGGTCACCGTGCACCACTCGCTCGACAAGTTCGATGACGAAAAAGGCCAGGCCATGCACATCGACCTGGCCGCGCTGCCTGCGCAGCCGCAGAAGGTGCGCATCTATTACCGCACTTCGCCCAAGGCGACCGCGCTGCAGTGGCTCGCGCCGGTGCAGACCATGTCGGGCAAGCGTCCGTTCATGTTCAGCCAGTCCCAGACGATCGACGCGCGTTCCTGGGTGCCGCTGCAGGATACGCCCGCCGTGCGCTTCACCTACAGCGCGCGCATCGAGGCGCCCAAGGACCTGCGCGTGGTCATGAGCGCCGATAACGATCTCAATGCCACCGGCAAGGGCGGCTGGAACTTCAAGATGCCGCAGCCGATTCCATCCTACCTGCTGGCGATCGGCATTGGCGAGATCGACGTGCGCGCACTCGGTGCGCGCACCAGCGTGTACGCCGAGCCAAAGCGCATCGGCGCGGCCGCGTACGAATTCGGCGATACCGAAAAGATGGTCGCCGCCGCCGAATCGCTGTACGGCCCTTATCGCTGGGGGCGTTACGACATGCTGGTGCTGCCGCCATCGTTCCCCATCGGCGGCATGGAAAATCCGCGCCTGACCTTCCTCACGCCGACCATGATCGCGGGCGACCGCAGCCTGGTCGACCTGATCGCCCACGAACTGGCGCACAGCTGGTCGGGTAACCTGGTCACCAACGCGTCGTGGAAGCACTGGTGGCTCAACGAGGGCTTCACCACCTACGTCACCACCCGCATCCTGGAGTCGCTGTACGGCCCCGAAGTGGCGGACATGAACCTGCAGCTGGAGCAGGAGGAAGCCATCGCTTCGCTGGCCACCATCCCGGTCGCCAAACAGGCCTTGCTGACCAAGGACCCGGACACCTCGTCGGCCAACTACACCGATGAAGGCCTGGCTTACCCGAAAGGCGCGTGGTTCCTGCGCACCCTGGAGCAGCGCGCCGGCCGCGCGGTGTTCGATCCATTCCTGCGCGGCTGGTTCGACCAGCATGCGTTCCAGAGCGTGACCACCGAGCAGTTCGTCGATTACCTGCGCAAGAACCTGCTGGCCCAGCATCCGACGGTGCTGAGCGAGGCCGAACTGGAAGAGTGGCTGCACGGCGCGGGCATTCCGGCCAGCGCCAAGCGCGCTGTCTCGACCCGCCTGGCCGCGCTCGACGCGACCCGCGTCAGCTGGCTGTCGGGCGCCACGCCCACCGCCAAGCTCGATACCAAGAAGTGGAATGCCACCGAGTGGATGAAGTTCCTCAACGATATCGACAACAAGGCCAGCGCCGCCCAGCTCAAGGAACTCGACCAGGCGTTCGGCCTGGCCAAGAGCACCAATAACGAAGTGGCCTTCCGCTTCTACCGCGCCGCCATCAATGCCGGTTACAGCGAGGTGCGCGCTCCGCTCGAAGCCTTCCTCATGAGCGTCGGCCGCCAAAAATTTGTGGTGCCGCTGTACGCCGCGCTGCGCGCCAAGCCGGCCGACAAGGTCTTCGCGGAGTCGGTCTACAAGAAGGCGCGCGAGCGCTACCACCCGGCCACGCAGACCAGCGTCGACAAGAAAATGGCTGGCAAATAAGAGGAACGACACGTGCTCCACATGAACCGTATCGCGGCAGCGATCCTGCTCGCATTCACCAGCTTCGCGGCCGTTGCCCAGGCACCCGCCGCTCCCGCAGCACCCGTCAGCGCCAGTGCGCCGGCACGCGCCTATGACCTGGAGGCTGACGTCACCCGCGTGATGAAGACCTTCGATGTTCCCGGCATCGCCATTGCCATCGTCAAGGATGGCAAGGTAGTCGCTGCGCGCGGCTTCGGCGTGCGCAAGCTGGGCGAGCCGGCGCCGGCCGACGGCAAGACCATCTTCGAGGTGGCGTCGAACTCCAAGGCATTCACCGCCGCGGCGCTGGCGATGCTGGTCGACGAGGGCAAGCTGGAATGGGACGACAAGGTCACCAAGCACCTGCCGGACTTCCAGATGTACGACGCCTACGTCACCCACGAGATGACGGTGCGCGACCTGCTGGTGCACCGCAGCGGTCTGGGGCTGGGGGCCGGCGACCTGCTGTGGTGGCCGACCACCAGTTTTACGACCGATGAAATCATCGCCCAGCTGCGCTACGTGCGCCCGGCGACGAGCTTTCGCAACAGCTATGCCTACGACAACCTGCTCTACATCGTGGCTGGAAAGATCATCGCGCAAAAGGCCGGCAAGCCATGGGGCGATGCGGTGCGCGAGCGTATCCTCAAGCCGCTTGGCATGAATGCGACCACCACCAGCCTGGCCGAGAACGCGGGCAATCCCAACGTCTCGGCCCCGCACAGCAAAATCAACGGCAAAGCCGCCGTGGTGCGTGCGCTGCCGGTGCCCAATGCAGTCGGCGCGGTCGGCATCAACACCAACGCCGAGGATATCGCGCGCTGGATGACGGTGCTGCTCGACGGGGGCGCCATCGCCGGTGCGCCGAAAGACGCGCAGGGCAAGGAAGCGCGCCTGTTCAGCGAAGCGCAAAGCCGCGAGATGTGGACCGCGCAAACGCCGATGAAAATCAGCGAGCCGAAACCGACGCTGGAGGCGACCAAGCCGAATTTCTTCGCCTATGGCCTGGGCTTCCAGCTGCGCGACTACAAGGGCCGCAAGCTGGCCTTGCACGGCGGCGCGCTGCAGGGTTTTTATTCGCGCGTGGTGATGGTGCCGGAAGCGAAGCTGGGCATTGCGATTTTTACCAATGCCGAAAGCAGCGGGGCGCTCACGTCGCTGCAGTATCGCCTGCTCGATCATTATCTCGATGCGGCGCCGAGCGACTGGATCAAGCTCATTAGCGATGTGGAAACCCAGACGCGCAACAAGGACCTGGCCAAGCAGAAGAGCGCCAGCGCCACCCGGACCGCAACCTCGCGCCCGTCGCTGCCGATTGCGGCGTACGATGGCGAGTACAACGACGCCTGGTACGGCGCGGTGACCATCAAGCCGGTGGGCGGCAAGCGGATAATGAGCTTTACCCGTACGCCGGACCTGACCGGGGAGTTGGAGCACTTCCAGCACGATACCTTCATCGTGCGCTGGAAGGAACGCAATTTCAACGCCGACGCCTATGTGACGTTTTCGCTGAACCCGGACGGCAGCATCGAGCGCATGAAGATGGCGCCGGTGTCGTCCGAGACCGATTTCAGCTACGACTTCGCGGACCTGCTGTTCACGCCCGCGAAGAAGAAGGACGCGAAGGAAGCAAAGTAATCTCCGCTTAACCCTTCGGCAGGGCGGCGGTCAGGTCAACCCAGCTTTTCGGCTGCGGTTGGCCGCGTTCGCGCACACCGAAAAAGCTCACCACCTGTTCACCCTCGTTGTCGTAGAACTCGACCGAGGTCACGCCGGCGCGCCGCACCACCCAGCCGCTCTTGAAGGCGGTTTCGCGCAGGTGCAGGTTGAAGGCCGGATCGAGCACGTTGTACCAGCCCGGGCTCGCCGCCGTCTTGGTAATCTTGCCGCTGAAGATCTGGATCAGCGCGCCATTACCCAGGAATGACATGATCGGCAGCTGCTGTTTGGCCGCTTCATCGAGCAGGGTGCGGACCGCTTCGGGTTTGAGGCGCTGCACCATGCCGGCCGGCGCCAGGCGCATCGCCTGTTCGCGCGTGATCTTGAACTCGGTTAGCAGGCGGTTGAACTGGTGCACGTCGCTCATCTCGTTCCAGGCCTGCTGGAATTCCTTCACATCGACCTTGCTGTCGGCCAGTTCGGCGGCCTTGGGTGCGCGCGCCGGCACTTTCAATGCCTCTTTCTGGTCGGGATGGCGGAAGTCGGCCACCAGCTTGTCGAAGACGGCCACGCCGGCGGCATCTTTCGGATAGATCTTGTGGATCGCGGCGCCGTTCTCGTCGAAGAACTGTAGGCTGCGTTTAACCACGCCGTCGGCGCCCGGCTGCGCCACCGCGAATGCGTGCTTCCACTTCGAGAACGTGAAGCGCAGGTCGATCTCGCCACCGAGGTAGCCGCCGGCGATGTTGCGCTGGCGCGCTTCGCGTTCTTCGTCCTTCACCGCTTCCTTCGCTTCCTTGTCGTCCTCCGGCTGCGGCTTGACCTTGGTGGCCACGCCGGTGCGTTCGATCACGCCATTTTCGTTGCGCGTCAGTGCCAGCACGGTGCCCAGGTCGAGCGCACGGCGCATGATCTCGCGCGGGTCGTTGCCGTCGCTGCGCAGGCGGGTGACGGTGTTGCCGATGCCGGTGGCCAGCAGTTCGGCTTCCGATACGCCGAGCGTGCGCGCGGCATCGCGGATCATCACCTTGGGCTGTTCGGCGCGCAGCGCGCTCCAGCGCTCGGACAGGGTGGCGGCGCCGGCGTGGCCAGCCAGGACAAGCAGGGCGCCGGCAATGGCCAGCGGAAGGGTGCGTAGGCGTTTCATGGAGTCTCCGGGGTGGTGAAAAAAAGGGGTTAATACTGGAACGTCAGCATGGCCGCCGCATTGCGGCCGGGGCGCGCCTGGCGTTCGATGTCGGCCAGCGTGGCGGCGTCAAGGCCGGCAGCGAGCGAGCGCGAGGTCGCGTAATCCCAATAGCGCTTGTCGCCCAGGTTGTAGATGCCGACGTGGAGCCTGACGTGCTTGCCGATGTTCCAGTACGCGGCCAGATCGGCCACGGTGGCGCCGGCGATACGGAAGCGCCGCGTGCCGGCGTCGCCAACGGTGTCCGACGCCGGCTGCTTGCCGGCGGTAGCGACGGCGCTCAGCGAGACGCCGTACGCATCGTTCGGCGCATCGTAGGCGAAGCTGGCGCTGGCCTTGCGCGGCAGGGTGGAGGCCAGTTCGCCTTCCTTGCCGGTGCTGCTGTCGCGCGCCTTGCCGTGCGAGACGCCGGCCGCCGCGGCGATGCTGTAGCCGGCCAGCGGCGCCGACCACGTGCCCAGTTCCGCGCGCAGCGAGGCTTCGCCGCCCCAGGTGCGCGCGCTGCCATTGTTCTGCGGCCGGTACAGGCCGCGCGTGATGGTCGGGTAATTGACCGGGTCCGGCGCCTGCGTCACGTAATCGATGAAGTTCTTGTACTCGGTGCGAAACACCGATGCGCTGATCTGCATGCCCTTGATCGGACTGCTTTTCAGGCCCGCTTCGAAGGCCTGGCTGGTTTCCTTCTTCAGGTTCGGGTTGCCCAGCACGGCATAGCCGACGCCCGATCCGGTGTAGCTGAACGAGTCGTAGGTGCCGGTGCGCTCGGCCGCCGTGGGCAGGCGCGCGCCGCGATTGAGGCGCGCATACACCGACAGGTCGGGCGCCAGGGCGACGGCCAGGTTCAGGCTCGGGGTGGCGTAGGCATCGCTCTCGGTCTTGATTTCGCCGGCCGCCGCAGGCACCGCGATCAGGTAGCCGGCCAGGTTCCTGGGTGTGAGCTTGCGGTATTGCGTGCGCAGACCCGGCGTGAGCGTGGCCGCGTAAGCGCCCAGCGCAAAGCCGAATTCGCCGCGCAGGTAGGCGCTGGCCTTGTCGCTGTCCATGTCGGCCATGCGGTTCTTCATCAAAATCTGGTGCGCGCCGCTGGCGATGACGGTGCGGTCTTCCAGCCACGGACGGCGCGTTTCGGACTGCTCGTAGGCTGCACCGTAGGCCAGGCTGAGCGACTCGCCGATCTTCAGGGTGGCGTCGGCCCCGGCGCCGGCGCTCTTGTTGAAGTAGCCGGTGTCGATGTTGCGCAGGTAGGGCTGGTTGCCGGTGATGTAGCGCGCTCGGGTGCGGTCGTCGACGCTGGCGTCCTGCACGTAGATGCGGCTCTCCAGCGTATCGAACAGGCCATTCGTGGCGCCGGTCATGCGGTGTTCCAGGCTGACGCGGGTGCGTTTGGTGCGCGAATCCTGCAGCACGCCATTCGGGTACAGGCCGCCGGTCTTGTTGACGTAGCTGCGCGCATTGTCGCGTTCATAGCCGTCCAGGGTCAGGCCGATGCGCTGGCCCGGCATCGCGGTCCACTGGAATTTGGCCAGCAGCGCGTTCGAGTCCCAGTCGTCCGGATTGGCCGCCACGCTGCCCTTGTTTTCAAGCTCCTTGCCGCTGCGGTGCACGGCCACCGCCAGCGCGTCGAGTGCGCCCATGCGCGCGGCACCGGTCAGGCTGTGCGAGCGGCTGTTGTTGGCATCGCTGTAGCCGAGCGCATACGCCAGGTAGCTGCGCTTGCCGTCGCTCAGATAGTCGCCCGGCGACTTGGTGACAAAGGCGACGCTGCCGGCCAGGCCGGGCGTGCCCGCGGCCGCCGCGCCCGTGCCAGAGCCGATCCGCACTTCGCGGAACATGGCCGGATCAAAGTAATCGCGCCCGATGCCGAAGGTGTTCATGGAGGTGCCGTCCGGCTTGGGCGCGGCGTCGGGCAGGGCGATGCCGTCGATGTCCAGGCTGACCCGGTTGCCTTCGATGCCGCGGATATTGAAGCCGGTGTTTCCCGCGCCATCCCACACGCTGCCGCTGCCGCTGAACGCGGCCGGTACCGCCACCAGCGGCTCGTAGCGCGCGATGGCGCTCATGTCGCCGGCGTTGCGGCGCGCCAGTTCGGCGGCGCTGATGACGGCCACGCTGCCTTGCAGCGCATCGGGTGTCTTGGCGCGGCCGGGCGTGACGACGATGCCGGACAACTGCTGCGGTTCGCGCAGGCTTTGCGCATGGGCCGCGCAGGTGCCGATCACGGCCAGCAGCGTGGCATTGAGGGTGGTGCCGAGAACACGGCGCAGTGGCGCGGAAGCGCTCCGGCGCGCAGAAGCGGGTGCCGGCATCGGGGTCGAAGTGATCATGGTGGTCCAGGTCGGAGAGTATCAGGCTGGCTCTCGGACCTGGCGACGCGGATGCGTCGGGAAGGAACACTTGCTGGCGGGTGTCAAATGATAACAAGAATCATTATCATTTGCAATGTATCCCCACCTGGCAGGTTTGACGGGTGCTTACTTGCGGTTCCAGACATCCATCATGTCCTGGCTGCCCTGCAGGCGGATGCCGTTATCGGACAGGATGCCTTCGGTGGCGTCGATCATGTCCTTGCGCCGCACGACGATGGTTTCGCCGCCGCGCTGGTCGAAGTGCAGCACGATCAGCTCATCCTTCGAGTCGCGCAGCAGCTGCACCATGTGGGCCAGGCTGCGCACGGGGACCTTGTTGACCGAGTAGATCACCGAGCCGAAACGGTTGGAGTAGCCGGCCACCGATTTGTGCGGGAAGAAGGGCGAGCTGACCACAACCAGTTCCTGGCGCTCAGGCGTCGGCGGCTCGCCGCGGCGCGTCACCAGCGGGTTGGCCATGTAGCTGGCCGCCGCCATGTTGGTAACGTTCGAGTTGAGGAAGGCGAGGAAATCGGTGCTGGCGCGCGAGAACACGATCGGCCCGTAAATGAAGTACGACGGGTAGCCGTTGTTCAGGTCGGGAATGAGCAGCTTGCGCCCGCCCACGGCCGGCACCTTGACGTTCAGGCTCTTGCCGGCGCGGACAATCGTCAGCGGCACCGCGCCATCTTTCGTGACCTGCTGCACGCGGTACTGGAAGCGCACGCGCAGATTGGTGCCCAGCTTGACCATGCCCTGGTTGTCGATCGGCGAATCGCCGATATGGGTGATCACGTCCCATTCCTTGAGCGGATAGGCGGCGTCGTTCTGGTTGGGGCGCTGCACCACGGCGCCGGAGACGTCCTTGCCGAGCTTGAGGAACTCGCGCAGGACCGGGTTTTCCAGCGTCTGCACTTCGTCCGTCAGGGATGGCTTGCCGTCGTATTTGCCGTCGGCGACGTCGCGCAGGAACAGATCCACTTCTTCGTTGGGGATGATGTAGCCGATGTTCTGCGTGTTGGCGGCGCCGCCGAAGGCCAGGCCTACCATCTTGTCGTTGGCGATGGCCGGGCCGCCGCTGTTGCCCGGGTTGATGGCGGCATCGATCTGGATGCGCAGGCCGGTGGTGCCCATGCTGTAGTTGGCGAATTCGATGCGCGAGACGATCCCCTTGGTGATCGACAGCGAGGTGCCACCGGTAGGGTAGCCATAGGCGAACACCTGGTCGCGCACATCCGGCAGCACGCTGGCGCGCGACACCGGCGCGTGGGTGTCGAAGAACGATTCGTCGTCGAGCTTGAGGATGGCCAGGTCGATCCCGCGCGCGACCGCCACCACCGTGGCCGATACCTTGCCGCCGGCCTGGCTGGCCTGCACCTGGACCTGGCTGGCATAGCCGACCACGTGGGCGTTGGTAAGAATGCGCTTGCCTTCGATGACCACGCCGGAGCCGGTCACCTCCTGCGGCGAGGCTTTGGTCCATGGCTTGTACGGGTCGGGACGGCGCAGCGTGGCAAACACCTTGACGACCGAGTTTTCGAGATTGGCGGGAATGGCGGCCACCGGCGCGGCCGGCGACGCGCTGCTGGTGGCGTCTTGTGCGGAATGGGCCAGCAGGCTTGCCGCGGCAAGAACGGCGGCAACGGCGATACGCGATATGTTCATTGGGTAATTTCTTGTTGGAGGAAGGAGCGACGAGCGTTAATCATACACGCGCATGGCGCGCCGCTCCAGCGTCCCGCCTGTGCGGAACAGGCAGACAAGAAAACGGCCCCTTGCGGAGCCGTCATCACCTGTTAAGGCTTTACGAACTTGAGCGTCATGCGGTCGCTCTCGCCGATCGCCAGGTACTTCTCGCGATCGACATCCTTATTGGCCAGTACCGGCGGCAGGGCCCACACGCCCTTGTTGTGGTCAGCCTTGTCCCTGGGGTTGGCATTCACTTCCGATTTGCCGGCGAGCTTGAAGCCGACGCTTTCGGCCATCTTGATCACGTACGCTTCCTGCACGTAGCCGGTATCGGCTTTCGGCTCCTTGCCGGCCGGGGCACGGTGTTCCACCACGCCGAACACGCCGCCCGATTTCAGGCTGTCGTGGACCTTCTTGAACACTTCCTTGACCTTGTCGTCGCCATTGCCCATCCAGTTGTGGAGGTTGCGGAAGGTGACCACCAGGTCGGCGCTGCCCGGCTTGGCGAAGTCGTACGTGGTCGGTACTTCGAATACGCCGCGCTGGACCTTGTCGAACATGGCCGGCTTCGATTCAAGCTTCTTGGTCAGGTTGGCCGCGTACTTGCGCGCGCCTTCCTTGGCCGACGTCGGCGACTCGCCGGCGACGATCAGCTTGCCCTTTTCGCGCAGGTAAGGCGCCAGGATTTCGGTGTACCAGCCGCCGCCCGGCGACAGTTCGACCACCGTCATGGTCGGCTTGATGCCGAAGAAGGTCAGCGTTTCGTATGGATGGCGTGCGGCGTCGCGTGCGACGTTGGCGGGCGTGCGCTCGGTATTGGCGATGGCTGCCTTGAGTGCATCATCGGCATGGGCTGCGCCGGTCATGCCAGCGGCCAGCATGGTGGCCAGGATCAGTTGTTTCATGTGTTTTCGTCTCCGGTATTGGTATGTACTACGGGGATAAGCTACGGCAGGCGATGTGATATCGCCGACAAGCGCGATGATCGAGTATGCACGCTTGAAGGTCAAGCCGAATCTCATATGTACATACTGTCCGCCACAGCGTGCGGACACTGCTTCGGACAGCGCGGACGCCGTCCGCCGGACACTCCCTGATTCCCGAATCAAGGACTTAGCCAGTGGCACAATCTTTGCGTATTCTTTTGGCCATTTTGCTGGTAAGGTTCTTTCTGATTTTCGTTCAGGCCAGTATTCGGCATGGTTCAGGTGAGCTGCAAAACAAAGCGCGTTCGCGCAGTCCGGCGGGCCGCTACCTTCGTGGTGAGTGTTAGGAGATACTATGGAACGACGTGCATTTCTCAATATCAGCGGCCTGGCATTGGGCACGATGCTGGTGCCGGTTTTCGGCAACGCCATCGCCGCTGAAGAATTACTCAATCCCCTCGCGGCAAAGTTCAAGAAGACCCTGGCCGACGTGGCCCTGAATGCCGCCACCGGCGCCGGCGCCAGCTATTGCGACGTGCGTATCGGCCGCTACCTGAACCAGTTCATCACCACGCGCGACCTGAATGTCGAAAGCGTGACCAATACCGAATCGGCCGGCGTGGGCGTGCGCGTGCTGTGCAACGGCGCCTACGGCTTTGCCGCCACCTCCGACATGTCGCCCGATGCGGTGGCCGGCGCCGCGCGCCAGGCGGTCGCCATCGCCAAGGCCAACGCCAGGCTGCAATCCGAACCGGTGCGCCTGGCGCCCGTGAAGGGCGTGGGCGAAGTGGCCTGGGCCACCCCGATCAAGAAGGATTGGCGCATGGTCCCCATCAAGGAAAAAGCCGAGCTGCTGATCGCCGCCAACAAGGCCGGCATGGAGGGCGGTGCGAGCTTCATGCAGTCGCTGATGTTCCAGGTGAACCAGCAAAAGTATTTTGCCTCGACCGATGGCTCCTACATCGACCAGGACGTGCACCGCATGTGGATGCCGGTGTTCGCCACCGCCGTCGACAAGGCCACCAACAAATTCCGCTCGCGCCAGGGCTTGTCCACGCCGGTCGGCATGGGCTACGAATACCTCGACGCGCGCCCCGAGGACAAGATCAAGGCCGCCGGCGGCGTATGCACCCTGTACAAGAATTCGTACGACCTGATCGAAGATGCGCGCGCCTGCGGGCGCCAGGCCAAGGAAAAGCTGACCGCCAAGTCGGTCGCGCCGGGCAAATACGACCTGGTGCTCTCGCCCGAGCACATGTACCTGACGATTCACGAATCGGTGGGCCACCCGACCGAACTCGATCGCGTGCTGGGCTACGAGGCCAATTACGCCGGTACCAGCTTCGCCACCCTCGACAAGTGGGAAACCAAGAAATTCAAGTACGGCTCCGAGCGCGTGAACATCGTGGCCGACAAGGTCGAGCCAGGCTCGCTGGGCGCGGTCGGCTACGACGATGAAGGCGTGCCGGGCAAACGCTGGGACATCATCAAGGACGGCATCCTGGTCAACTACCAGGCCACCCGCGACCAGGCCCACATCATCGGCGAGAAGGAGTCGCACGGTTGCTCGTATGCCGACAGCTGGAGCAGCGTGCAGTTCCAGCGCATGCCCAACATTTCGCTGCAGCCGGGTAAAGCCAAGCTCACGCCCGACCAGATGGTCAAGGATGTCAAGAAGGGCATCTACATCGTTGGCGCGGGCTCGTTCTCGATCGACCAGCAGCGCTACAACTTCCAGTTCGGCGGCCAGCTGTTCTATGAAATCAACAACGGCAAGATCGGCGCGCCACTCGAAGACGTGGCCTACCAGTCGAACACCCAGGAATTCTGGAACGCCTGCGGCGCCATCTGCGACGAGAGCGACTGGCGCATGGGCGGCTCCTTTTTCGACGGCAAAGGTCAGCCAAGCCAGGTCAGCACGGTGTCGCACGGGTCGAGCACGGCGCGCTTTACCGGCATCAATGTCATCAACACCGCACGCAAGATCGGCTAAGCCAGGGAACCGCATATGAAAGTTCTGACCCAAGAAGAAAGCAAGCGTATCGTCGACCGCGTCATGTCGCTGACCAAGGCGGATGAATGCACCGTCCGCGTGACGGGCGGGCGCACCGGTAACATCCGCTATGCGCGCAACAACGTCTCGACCGCGGGACTGGTGGACGACGCCTCGCTGGTGGTGCAGGTCGCGTACGGCAAACGCCAGGGCACCGCCAGCATCAACGAATTCGACGACAAGTCGCTCGAAAAAGTCGTGCGCCGTGCCGAGGACCTGGCGCGCCTGGCGCCGGAAAACCCGGAGTTCATGCCGGCCGTCTCGAAGCAGGCGTACAAGGCGTCGCAGACGTTCAGCCGCGCCACCGCCGCCATCGATCCGGAATTCCGCGCGCAGACCGCGGCCTACAGCATCGAGGCAAGCCGCAAGAACAAGCTGGTATGCGCCGGCTTCTTCACCGACAGCCACTCGTTCCAGACCATTGCCAATTCGAACGGCGTGTTCGGGTACCAGGAAAAAACCAACATTGACTTCACCTGCACCGTGCGCACCGAAGACGGGCGCGGGTCGGGCTGGGTCAAGCGTTCCGCCACCGACGTGGCGCGCTTCGATGCGCGCGAAGCGTCCGACGTGGCGATCGAAAAAGCCCTGCGGTCGGTCGAGGCCAAGGCGCTCGAGCCGGGCCGCTACACGGTCATCCTGGAGCCGGCCGCAACGTCGGACCTGATCGGCTTCATGCTCGGTGGTTTCGACGCGCGCCAGGCCGACGAGGGCCGCAGCTTTTTGTCGAAGAAGGGCGGCGGCACGCGCCTGGGCGACAAGCTGTTCGATGCGCAGGTTAATATCTGGTCGGACCCCTGGGACAAGGATGTGCCGGTCGTGCCCTGGGATGCGGGCAACATGCTGGCGCGCGAGCGCATGAACCTGATCAAGGATGGCAAGGTGTCGGCGCTCGACTATTCGCTGTTCTGGGCGAACAAGAAAGGCGTGCGCGCCATTGGCGCGCCGGGGAATATGATCATGGGCGGGACCAGCAAATCGACCGCGGAACTGATCGCCAGTACCAAGAAGGGCGTGCTGGTCACGCGCACCTGGTATATCCGCGAGGTGGACCCGCAGTCGGTGCTGCTGACCGGTTTGACGCGCGACGGCACGTTCTACATCGAGAATGGCAAGATCAAGTATCCGATCAAGAACTTCCGGTTCAACGAAAGCCCGGTGACGATGTTGAACAATATCGAGGCGATCGGCAAGCCGCAGGTGATCGCGGGCGACGAGGTGCCGTATTCGATGCTGATTCCGCCGATGAAGGTCAGGGATTTCAATTTCACTTCATTGTCGGACGCGGTTTAATCCCCGTGCAGGCAAAAGAGCGCGGCATTAATCGATGACGGAGCTTTGTAAGCAGGAGTAAAAGTGGAACGACGTACCTTCCTCAAAATCAGCAGCGGCGCCGCCGGCGCCATCATCGTGCCCGTGTTCGGCAACGCCATCGCGGCCGAAGAATTAATGAACCCGGTCGCGATCGCGTTCAAGAAGTCGCTGGCCGACGCCGCCATGAACGCCGCCACCAAGGCCGGCGCCACCTACTGCGACGTGCGCATCGGCCGCTACCTGAACCAGTTCATCACCACGCGCGACCTGAGCGTGGAAAACATCGTCAACACCGAATCGTCCGGCGTGGGCGTGCGCGTGATCGCCAACGGCGCCTACGGCTTCGCCTCGACCAACGACATGTCGCTAGATAGCATCGCCGCCGCCGCGCGCCAGGCGGTCGCCATCGCGCGTGCCAACAGCAAACTGCAAAGCGAGCCGCTGCGCATGGCGCCGGTCAAGGGCGTGGGCGAAGTGACGTGGACCACGCCGTTCACGCGCGACTGGCGCACGGTGCCCATCAAGGACAAAGCCGATATGCTCATCGCGGCCAACAAGGCGGGCCTGGATGCCGGCGCCAGCTTCATGACCTCGACCCTGTTCCAGGTCAACCAGCAAAAATACTTTGCCTCCACCGACGGTTCCTACATCGACCAGGACATCCACCGCCTGTGGGCGCCGCTGACCGCCACCGCCGTCGACAAGGCCAGCAACAGGTTCCGCACGCGCGACAGCCTGGCCGCGCCGGCCGGCATGGGCTACGAATACTTCGACGCCCGCCCGGCCGACAAGATCAAGGCCGCCGGCGGCGTCGCCACGCTCTACACCAAGTCCTACGACATCGTGGAAGACGCGCGCGCCGCCGGCCGCCAGGCGCGCGAAAAACTGACTGCCAAAACGGTCGAACCGGGCAAGTACGACCTGGTGCTATCGCCTGAACACCTGTTCCTGACCATCCACGAGTCGGTCGGCCATCCGACGGAACTGGACCGCGTGCTGGGCTACGAAGCCAATTACGCCGGCACAAGCTTCGCCACGCTGGATAAGTGGCAGACCAAAAAATTCAAGTTCGGCGCCGACCGGGTCAATTTCATCGCCGACAAAAACGAACCGGGTTCGCTTGGCGCGGTCGGCTACGACGATGAAGGCGTGCCGGCCAAGCGCTGGGACATCATCAAGGACGGCGTGCTGGTGAACTACCAGGCCACGCGCGATCAGGCCCACATCATCGGCGAGAAAGAGTCGCACGGGTGCTCGTATGCCGACAGCTGGAACAGCGTGCAATTCCAGCGCATGCCGAACATTTCGCTCGCCGCCGGCAAGGAGCGCCTCACGCCCGACGAGTTGATCAAGGACGTCAAGAAGGGTATCTATATCCTCGGGCGCGGCTCGTACTCGATCGACCAGCAGCGCTACAACTTCCAGTTCGGCGGCCAACTGTACTTCGAGATCAAGAACGGCAAGATCATCGGCCCTCTGGAAGACGTGGCCTACCAGTCGAACACCCAGGAGTTCTGGAATGCCTGCAGTGCCATCTGCGACCAGCGCGACTGGCGCATGGGCGGCTCGTTCTTCGACGGCAAAGGGCAGCCCAGCCAGGTCAGCGCGGTCTCGCACGGATCAAGCACCACCCGTTTCAACGGCATCAACGTCATCAACACCGCTCGCAAGATCGGCTAAGGAGAAAGCACAGCATGAAACAGCTGAACCAGGAAGAAGCAAAACGCATCTGCGACCGTGTGCTCGGGTTTTCCAAGGCCGACGAATGCCGCGTGGTGCTCAATGGCACCCGCACCGGAAATATCCGCTACGCGCAGAACAGCGTGTCGACGGCGGGCCTGAACGAAAACATGCAGTTGACCGTCAGCGTCGCCTTCGGCAAGCGCCAGGGCACCGCCTCGATCAATGAGTTCGACGACAAGTCGCTCGAAAAAGCCGTGCGCCGCGCCGAAGACGTGGCCCGCCTGGCGCCCGAGAATCCGGAATTCATGGCGGCGATCGGCAAGCAGGAGTACAAGGCCTCGAACGCGTTTGCCCGCGAGACCGCCGCCATCGACCCGGAGTTTCGCGCCGAAGTGGCGTCGCACAGTATCCTCGCGGGGCGCAAGAACAAACTGGTGACAGCCGGCTTCTTTGTCGATAACACCGGATTCGAGACCATCGCCAATTCGAACGGCGTGTTCGGCCACCACGAATTCACCAACGTCAGCTTCACCTGCACCGCGCGCACTGAAGATGGCCGCGGTTCCGGCTGGGTGACCCGCTCGGCCAATGACGTGCGCAAATTCGATACGCGCGAAGCCTCCGCCGTGGCCATCGAAAAGGCCCTGCGCTCGGTCGACGCCAAGGCGCTGGAGCCGGGCCGTTACACGGTGATCCTGGAGCCGGCCGCCACGTCGGACCTGATCGACCGCATGTTCGGCGCCTTCGATGCGCGCCGCGCCGACGAAGGCCGCAGCTTCCTGTCGAAAAAAGGCGGCGGCAACCGCCTCGGCGAAAAACTGTTCGACGAACAGGTCAACGTGTGGGCCGACCCGTGGGACAAGGACGTTCCGGTGCGCCCATGGGACACCGAATCGATGCTGCCGCGCGAACGCACCGACATCATCAGGAATGGCAAGATCGTCTCGCTCGACTACTCGCTGTTCTGGGCCAACAAGCAAAAGATGAAGGCCCGCGGCCGTCACGGCAACATGATCATGTCGGGCGGTAGCAAGTCGCTCGACGAATTGATTGCCTCGACCAAGAAGGGCATCGTCGTCACGCGCACCTGGTACATCCGCGACGTCGATCCGCAATCGCTGCTGCTCACGGGCCTGACGCGCGACGGCACGTTCTACGTCGAAAACGGCAAGATCAAGCATCCGGTCAAGAACTTCCGCTTCAACGAAAGCCCGGTTTCAATGCTCAACAACCTCGATGAACTGGGCAAGCCGCAGATTCTCGGCGGCGACGGCATGAACTTCCAGATGATGATTCCGCCGATGAAGATCCGCGACTTCAACTTCACGTCGCTGTCGGACGCGGTGTAAGGCGGGACCGGGCAATGCGCAGCTACGATTTCTACTTCACCCGCCTGATGTACGAGTCGGGCGACTGGGACGTGGATATCCGCATGCCCAGCAATGTGCTCAATTCGCTGGTGGAGTACACCACGCTGCGCGTCGACCCGGTGGAGCGCGTGATCGCGTTGTCGGACGCGAAGATGCTTGAGTCGCCCTTCTGCTACCTGGCCGGGCACAAGCTGGTGCAGTTCACGCCCGCCGAGCGCAAGAACTTCGAGCGCTACGTGCGTGGCGGCGGCTTTGTGTTCGTCGACGACTGCAACCACGATATCGACGGCCTGTTTGCCAAATCCTTCGAGGCAGAACTGGCGCGCATTTTCGGCCCCAAGGCGTTGAGAAAAATCCCCAACAATCACCCGGTGTATTCGAGCTTCTTCCAGTTCGACGGCCCGCCCAACACGGGCAACGAACTTAATGGCTGGGGCGACGATCTGGTACACGATTACCTCAAGGCGATCGAAATCAACGGGCGCGTGCGGGTGCTGTATTCGAACAAGGACTACGGCTGCGAGTGGGATTACGACTTCCGCAACAAGCGCTGGCTGGTCGTCGACAACACCCGCTTTGCGGTCAATATCATTCAGTATGCTTTGGGAGCGTGACAGTGTCAGTAGCCTGGGAAGAGAAAGAAATCGCCGACCTGACGGCCAAGATCGGCGCGCTCAAGGCGAGCATGTCGAGCGTGATCATCGGCCAGGATAGTGTGATCGAGTCGCTGATCATCTGCCTGCTGGCCGGCGGCCACGCGCTGGTCGAAGGCGTGCCGGGTCTGGGCAAGACCTTGCTGGTCAAGTCGCTGGCGCAGGCCACAGACCTTAAATTCCAGCGCGTGCAGTTTACGCCCGACCTGATGCCGTCCGATATCATCGGCACCGAAATCCTCGAAGAGAACCAGGCCACCCGCCAGCGCGTGTTCCGCTTCCAGCCGGGTCCCGTGTTCACCCAGGTGCTGCTGGCCGACGAGATCAACCGCGCGCCGCCCAAGACCCAGTCCGCGCTGCTCGAAGCGATGCAGGAGCGTGCGGTCACCTTTGCCGGCGTTACCCACCGCCTGGAAAAGCCGTTCTTTGTACTCGCGACCCAGAACCCGATCGAGCAGGCCGGCACCTATCCGCTTCCGGAAGCGCAGCTCGACCGCTTCTTGCTGCGCATCGACGTCGGTTACCCGAGCGAAGACGAAGAGACGCTGATGGTCTCGCGCACCACCCACGCGGGGCTTGCCGACGCACCGCAGGTGATGGATGTGGACAGTTTGCTGCGCTTGCAGACGCTGGTGCGCGACATTGAAATCGGCGAGCACCTGCTGCGCTATGCCACGCGCCTGGTGCGTGCCACGCGGCCTCAGGAGAGCCATGTGGCCGTCGTCACCAAGCACGTGGGCTGGGGCGCCGGTCCGCGCGCCGGGCAGGCACTGGTGCTGGCCGCCAAGGCGCGCGCGCTGATGCACAACCGCCTGGCCGTCACGCGCGAGGACATCGGCGCGATGCTGTTGCCCGTGCTGGCGCATCGCGTGCTGCGCAACTTCGAGGCAGAAGCCGACGGCGTGGCCATTGCCGACATCCTGCTCGCCCTGCGCGCCGAGATCAAGGCCGACAAGGATTAGCAATCGCATGCTGTCGACGTCCGCGCTGCTCGCGCACACCAATGACTTGAACCTGATCATCCGCCATGTGCTGGCGGGGCTCGGTCACGGCATCCATGCGGGCCGCGAGCGCGGTGCGGGCGTCGAATTTTCCGAATACCGTGCCTATGCGCCCGGCGACGAATGGCGCCGCGTCGACTGGAAGCTGCTCGCGCGCGCCGACCGTTACTACGTGCGCGAGGCGGAGCGCGACAGCCACGTCGCCGTCTGGCTCTGGCTCGACGCCACCGCGTCGATGGCCGAACCGAGCCGCAGCGGTGTGTCGGGGCTCGACAAGCTCTGGTACGCTCGCACCATCCTGGCCTGCATCGCCGCCATCGCCCAGCGCCAGGGCGACGCCTTCGGCCTGGTCATCTGCAGCGGGGAGCGCGTGCAGCTCACACCCGCCGCGCGCGGGCCGCGCCAGATGCAGCGCGTGCTGGCCCAGTTGCAGCGCACGCAAGCCGGCGGCGCGCTCCCGAACAGCGAGGCCCTGCGCACCGGCATGCCGTTCGTGCGCGCGCCCGGCCTGGTGTTCGCCGCCAGCGATTTTCTCGACTGGCCTTCCGGCCAGGCCGAAGCCCTGTTGCGCCTGCGCCGCATGCGCCACGATGTGCGCCTGCTTTGCCTGCAGACCCGTGCCGAGTGCGATGCCAGCTTTGCGCCCGAGACCACCTGGCGCGATCCCGAGAACGCCGATGGCGTATTCCGCTTCGCGCCCGACACGGTCGGCGTGTACCGCAAGAACCGCGACGAGCACTTCGCCCGCATGCTGGCGCAATGCCGCAGTAACGATATTGCGGCGCTGGCCGCGTGCATCGAAGAGCCGCTGCCCGCCGTGCTGCGCGCGTGGCTGCGCCAGGGCGCACGCGCATGAACGCCTTGTGGTGGCTCGGACTGGGCCTGCTGGCACTGCCGGTGCTGTGGCACCGCCAGCGGCGCCAGCGCATCCGCCAGGAGCCGCTGGCCACGGCGCGCTTCCTGCCGCGCGCCGATCCGCAGCAACTGCGCGTGTGGCGCTGGACCGAGCGATTGCTGCTGCTCGCACGCTGCCTGCTGTTGGTGGCCGTGATTGCCTGGCTGGCCGATCTGGTACTGCCGTGGCGCCGCGACGCCGTGCTGATACCGGCCGGCACCGACAGCGTCTGGGCCGAGCGCCAGATCAGGCAGGCCGGCTTGTACGACGCCAGCTGGATCGCGGTGCCAGGCGACCCCTTTGCCTGGCTGGCACGCCACGACCGCGAATGGCGGCCCGATTCGCGCCTGCTGATACTCGGTAATGTGCCCATGCCCGCCATGCCGCCACGCTCGCGCCACCGGATCGAGGTGCGCAGCAAGGCGGCGCCGTTCCCAAGCACCGAACAGCGCGTTGTCATCGTCAGCAAACGGGCCGCGCAATGGCGCGCCATGTTCGCCGCGCTGGACGGACCTCGCCGCTACAAGGTCGACGACGTCGCCGACGGCAAGGCCGAACTGGTGGTCTGGGACGTGCCGCAAGCGCCACCAGCAAGCCTGCACGCGCCGCTCTGGTGGGCCGGCGACGAGGCATCTTTCCCCGAACTGAAAAAAGCCGCGCAGGCCTATGGCATCCGTTATGCCGACAGCGCGCGCGGGCGCGTGTGGGCATCGAACGCATGGCCGCCGGCAGATCCGCAGGCCGCGCGCCGCCTGTTCGAGAGCTGGCAGCGCCTGCATTACGCACCCGTGCCCTACACCATGCCGTCGCAACTGATCGCGCCGACGACATCGGCCACGCCGGCCCGGTCCAGCGGCCCTTTGCGCTACCTGCTCACATTGATCCTGCTTGGCTTGTTTGCAGTGGAACGGATACTGGCCCATGCAAGCCGACGCTGACATCATCGACCAGTTGCAGTTCGCCGCCACGCGCCGGCGCGCGCCGCTGTGGATCGCGACGATCCTGCCATGGGTACTGTTGCTGTCGTTTCCCGGCATCGTGCTGTGGAGCGCATGGGCGGTGTGGGATTGCCGGCGCCTGCGCGCGCGCGTGCGGCGCGACTGGACCGGCTGGCTCGACGCCACCGTGCCCGCGTTCGAGGACAGCAGCGCGCTGCTGGCGGGGGCCACGAGCGCCATTGGCCAGCTCCAGCGCCGCCGCCTGCTGGCGCGCATCGCCACCACGCTCACCGACGACGTGATGGCGGCAATCGTCAGGGAGCGGGTGCGCATCAATGCGCGCTGGCTCACGTTGAGCGTATGCGCGGCGCTTGTCTTGTTCGCCTGGCGCCAGGTGCAGGCCGTGCCGCCCACGCCGCACGAGGTCAAAGCCCTGATTGCGAAGCAGACCAGCGAGATCACCGTGCGCATGACGCCGCCCAAATACACGGGCGTTGCCACGTCCGTTGGCGCACCGCGCGAACTTCAGGTGCCGCAGCACAGCGTCGTCGAATGGTGCCTGCGCGCCCCGCAACCGGTGGACACGCCCATTGAACTGAGCGACGGCCAGTCGCTCAGGATCGGGCGCGCATGCGCGCGCTGGAATGCGACGGAGTCGGTGTTCTGGCGCTGGCGCGGCGCGCGCTACAACCTGCGCGTGATTCCCGACCAGGCGCCCGAAATCACCATGTCCGCCCCGCGCGAGATGATCCACACGCTCGCGCGCGAAGCCGCCAACGCCACCATCACGCTGGCGGTGCGCGACGATTACCAGGTCCGGCGCGCCACCCTGCACCTGACGCTCGCGCGCGGCAGCGGCGAAAACATCCGCTTCAGCGACCGCGAACTGCCGCTGCCCGAGTCGAGCGACCCGCGCACGCGCACGTGGAACAAGCAATGGACGCTGGCGGAGCTGGGCATGGAGCCAGGGGACGAACTGTATTTCTTTGTGCGCGCGACTGACAATGCCGAGCGTCCGCACACGACCGTCTCGCCCACCTACACCCTGCGCCTGCCCGGACCGGTGGAAGAGAGCGACGAATCGTCGGCGCAGCCGATGCTGGTCAAGCCCGAGAACCTGCGCAGCCAGCGCCAGATCATCATCGACACCGAGCAGCTGCTGGCCGACCTGAAGGCGACGCCCGGCATGAACCCGGCCAGCGTGCGCTCGCGCAGCGAAGCCATTGCCGACGACCAGGCCCAGTTGCGGCGCCGTTACGGCCAGTTCCTGGGCGAGGAGTCGACCCTGTTCGGCGGCGAGGAGCATCACGACGAGGACGAGAAGCACGACGTGGTCGCCGAATTCGGCCACATGCACGACCAGGCCGAAAATGCGACCCTGTTCGACGAGTCGACCAAAAAAATCCTGCGGCGCGCCCTGAGCGCCATGTGGGACGCCGAAAAAGCCCTGCGCGCGATCACCCCGAGAACTGCACTGCCGCCCGAACACAAGGCGCTCGATGCGATCAAGCAGCTGCAGCAGGCCGACCGCATTTACCTGCACAAGACCGCCTTTGTGCCGCCCCCGCTCAAGGAAGACATTCGCATGACTGGCGATGTGGTCGGCACCAAAAGCTATCGCCGCGAACAGGGCGCCCCGGCGGTGCCGATTCCCGACGGCGTGCGGCGCCTGATCGAAGCGCTCGATGGCGACGGCGCCTTGCCGGCCCTGTGGAGCCGCGATGCGCACGCATGGATTCGCGAGCGCATCGCCAACGAAGAACAGCGCCTCGCAGCGCAGCGCGCCGTGCAGGACGTGGCCGACGGCTGCGCCGCGTGCCGTCCGGTGCTGCGCGCCTGGCTGCGCGGCGCCATCACCCAGGCGCCGGTGCTGTTGCAGGCCAAGGCTGCCCCGCAAACCCCATTCACCCGCGCCCTGCGCAACGGAGTTCCCCGATGATCGCTGCCGGCCTGATTTTCTTGATGGGCATCGGCAGCGCCGCGGTGTACTTGTGGCGGCGCCAGTGGATCGACGCGCTGCTGATCGTGATGGCCGCGGCGGCGCTGGGCGTGATCGTCGGCGACTTCCCCATGCCGGCCGGGGTGGCCGCCACGCTGTCGATCGATTCCGATGCCGAGGCCATCGATCTCAACGAGGCGGCGGCGGCGGTGAAGCTCACCGGCGATGGCTTGAGCGCCGCGCAATGGCAGGACCTGCCGGCGCGGCCGCTGTTGTGGGAAACGCCCACCAGCGAGGTGTTGCACCTGGATTTTCCGCGCGAACTGACCCTCGGACGCATGTTCGCGCTGACCGTGCGCCGCAGCCATGCGGCCAGCTGGCGCTTGCAACTGCTGGCCGAGAACAAACAGGTGATCGCCGATGTCGCCGGCGACGGCGCGGCGCTGACCGTGCAGTGGCTGCCACCGGTGGCCGAAACGCTGGTGCTCAGTGCGCGCATGCTCGATGGCAGCGGCAAGGTGATGGCGCATGGCCCGGTGCCGTTTTCGGTATCGGCGCCGGTGCCGCTGCAGGTGGTGGGGCGCTTCGGCGCGCCGTCGTTCGATACGCGCACGCTCAATGATCTGCTGGTCAACAGTCATGCCGCGCTGGACTGGCAGGTCACCCTGGGCAAGACCGTCACCCGCGGTGAAAGCCCGGCGACGGCCCTTACGCAGCCCGATATGCTGGTGGCCGACGCCGCGCATATCGAGCATCTGGGCGATGGCGCACGGGCAGCGTTGCTGGCGCAGGTGGCGGCGGGCATGCCGCTGGTGATCCTGGCGGCGAACGCGCAGAACAAGCAGGTGTGGGCACGTTCCGTACAGCTGGAACTGAAAGAGCAGGCTGATGCCCGGCCTTCCGGCACGCCGCTGGCGCTGGCGTCGGCGCCGTTCAATCCGGCGACGGCCTCGGGTCCGTGGAGCGTCGCGGGCGACAGGATCTGGACGCGGGCGTGGGAAAAGGGCCGCATCGTCTGGCTTGGCGTCGCCGACTGGCACCGCTACGCGATCAGCGAGCCGCAGGCGCTCGGCCTGTGGTGGCAGGGGGTGTTTGATCGCGCCGGCATCGAGCGGCCGCAGGACGTGGCCTGGCTCGACCCGCAGGAGATGCCGCTGCCCGGCCGGCGGCTGGAAGTATGCGCGCTCGGCGTGAAGGGTGACGTCACCTTCCCCGAACTGAAACAGACGCTTGCCTGGCAGCGCCGTCCGGACAAGGCCGACGCCTCCTGCGTGGCGGTATGGCCGCGCAAGGCTGGCTGGCTGGCGATGCACACCGGCGGCGCGAAACCGCAGGCCGCCAAGCTGTATGTGTACGACAAGGCCGACTGGCCCCTGTGGCAAAAGGCGCAGCGCCGTGAAGCCACCGCGCGTTATGCGGCGCGCACGCCCGCACCGGCGCAAACGGGCACGGTGCCGGTGCCGGCGTGGCCGTTTGCGCTGCTGTTCGCGGCGGCGATGCTGATCTTGTGGTGGCGGGAACGGCGCTAGCGCCAGGCCAGCGCGACGACCGGCTTCGGTTAAGATGCCGATGCCAGCATAACCATCCCGCCTTCGATTTCGTCACCCTGGAGTTTTTATCCGCATGGCCGCCCACATTCTGTCCCGGCTGTTCTCGTTGCGCCCAAGCGCGGTCGATGCGCATCTGCTGGCATTTCATCCCCGTCCCGGGCTCACCGGCCTGTCGCGCTTTGCCGCGGAGTTTCTCTACTTCGGCATCAAGGAGGCGCGCGCCTGCCTGTTCGCGGGGCTGTTCTTTGCAGCTGTGTTTTCGGTGCCGCGCACTGGCCTTTTGGGCGTTGCGCGCTACGACGTGCTGCTGATCGTTGCCCTCGCCATACAGGGCTGGATGATCTGGGCCAGGCTGGAGACGCGCGATGAACTCAAGGCAATCACCTTGTTTCACCTGATCGGCTTCGCCCTGGAAGTGTTCAAGACCTCCAGCAGCATCCAGTCATGGTCCTACCCGGACTTCGCGTACACGAAGCTGTTCGGCGTGCCGCTGTTTGCAGGATTCATGTATGCCGCCGTCGGCAGCTACATCATTCAAGCGTGGCGCTTGTTCGATTTGCGGGTCGAGCATCATCCGCCGCACTGGATGGGGGTGGTGATCGCGCTCCTCATCTACGTCAATTTTTTCACGCACCACTACATCGGCGACTATCGCTGGTACGTGGCGGCGTGCGCGCTCGGGCTGTATGCCAGGTCGACCGTCATCATGCGCCCGCTCGACGTGGAGCGCCGCATGCCTTTGCTGCTGGCCTTTGTGCTGATCGGCTTTTTCATCTGGCTGGCCGAAAATCTCAGCACCTTTTTCGGCATCTGGAAGTACCCCAACCAGCTGGGCGCGTGGTCGATGGTGCATGTCGGGAAGTGGAGTTCGTGGTCCTTGCTGGTCGTGATGACGTTTACGATCATCGTCAACCTCAAGCACATCAAGGCGCGCATTCACGTGCCTGCATAGGCGGTGAATGAAAAAAGGCCACGCCGTCGCCGGCGTGGCCTTGTCATGCGAGGTAGAAAAGCTTAGAAAGCCCAGTCAAGCTTCGCGTACATCTGGCGGCCGTTGATGCCGATCGGGCAGGTTTCCCAGCAGTGGGTGAAGCCCAGTTGCGGGAACGGTGCGGCCTTGGTCTTGTCCCACTCGGTCGGGTAGGTGTCGAACAGGTTGTTCACGCCGATCGATGCGCTGATCTTCTTGGTGAAGGCATAGCGCAACGACATGTCGACCAGCCACTTCGCTTCCCAGGTCTGGATGTACGGGGCGGTAAAGCCCTGGCCCTGCACGGCGCCGTAGTAGTTGGCGCGGGTGTTTACGTTCCATGGGCCGGTGGTGTAGTCGGCCGCGAGCACGTGCTTCTTGCGCGGCTGGCCGCGTTCGATCAGGGTCACTTGCGCGTCGTCGAACAACTGGGCACCGGTCAGCACCGGCGACTGCGATTTGCGGGCCTTGACTTCAGTCTTGCTGAAGCTCATCTGGCCGGACAGCACCAGGGTCGAGCCGCTCCACTTGGTGGTGTGCTCGGCCACCATGTCCAGGCCATCCGTGGTGGTGTCGATTGCATTGGTGAAGAACTGGGCCTGGCCGACCTTGAGCGGATCGAGGATCGACTTGATCGGGCACTTGGACGCCGGCACGCAGGCGCCGGATTCCGGGGCGATATTGCTCGAGAAGACGATGCGGTCGTCGATGTCGATGCGGTACAAGTCGGCGGTCACCGAGAAGTTGGGCATCGGGCGCACGATCATGCCGATGCTGGCGCTCTTCGAGGTCTCTTCCTTGAGCGGGGAGATGCCGAAGGCACGCGTGACCGGGCTGCCTTCGCGCGCGGTCAGCGTTTCGGTCAGCACGCCGGCCGAATTGAGGTTGGTCGACACGGAGCTGTAGAACTTCTGCTGCACGCTCGGTGCGCGGAAACCGGTCGACACGCTGCCACGCATGCCGAACTGGCGCGACGGATCGTAGCGCATGCTCAATTTGCCAGTGGTGGTGTTGCCGAAGTCAGAGTACTTTTCAAAACGCATCGCGGCGGCGACCAGCAGCTTCTCGGTGATGTTGTGTTCCGCATCGAGATACATGGCGATGTTGTGACGGCCCTGGTCAACTTCGGTGCCCGGGGTATAGCCAGGGAAGCCTTGCGCGCCGGAGGCCGCGATGCCGCCGACCTGGTCGAAGATCTTGATGGCCGGGTTGTTGGTGCGGCCGTACTGGTACGAGACCGGGTCGCCCGCTTCGATGGCGTAGTTGTCGCTGCGGTACTCGAAGCCGGTCGCCAGCTGCACGGTGCGGTCGCCAAACTTGATCGGACCGCGGATGTCGGCGTTGAAGGTGGTCTGGTTGAATTTCAGCTTGCCGGTATCGGCTTCCAGCGGCGATTCGGCATAGATGCCACCACCCGGTTTCGGCTCGTACCAGTAGCTGACGTTGATCGAGTTACGTTCATGGAAACCGAGTTCGCTGCGGCCGTGATTCACGCTCACGTCGAACTTCCAGTCGTTGGCCAGCTCGCGCTTGTAGCCGACCGCGAACGAGACGTCTTTCACCGTCGTCAGGATGTTCGGCAGGTAGCCGTTCGGGTAGACGGCAGGCACGGTGCGGCCGTCGCCCGGCGAGCGGAAAAAGCCCGCCGAGTCGCCGGTGCGCTTGGAGATGCCGCCGAAGGAGTAGATTTCGCTGCTGTCGTCGATCGGCAGCGCCGCATTCCACCACAGGTAGGCGTCTTTCGCCAGGCTGTCGCCGATGCGCTGGGTCACGCGCGGCGGGTCGACCCGCGCGGTGTCCGGGCCGGCGCGGTTGGTTTCGTTGCGGCGGCGGCCTTCGACCGACAGGTTCAGGTAACCGTTTTCACCCAGTTTGAAGCCCTTGTTGGCGCTGCCGGAGATCAGGTCGCCGTCGCCTTCGGACGTGGTGCCGACGCTGCTGCTCAATTGCGTTTCGTTGGTCTGGGTCTTGAGGACGATGTTGATCACGCCGGCGATCGCGTCGGAGCCGTATTGGGCGGCCGCGCCATCGCGCAGTACTTCGATGTGGTGGATGGCCGACAGCGGAATGGCATTGATGTCGGTACCGGCCGAGCCGCGTCCGACGGTTTGCTGCACATTGACCAGCGCCTGCTGGTGGCGGCGCTTGCCGTTCACGAGAACCAGCAGCTGGTCGGGACCGAGGCCGCGCAGGGTCGCAGGGCGGATGATGTCGGTGCCGTCGCTGATGAACGTCGACGAGAAGTTGAACGACGGGTCCAGCGTTTGCAGCAGCTTGCCCAGTTCCAGCGGACCGGCGGTCTGCATGTCCTTGATGTTGATCAGGCCGACCGGCGCGGCGGTATCGAGCGAGGTCTTTGCGGTCGAACGGGAACCGAGGATCACGACGGAAGCGGGGGTGTCCTCGCCACTGCGGGCGGCGGGGGCGGTGCCCTGCTGCGCGTAGGTGCTGTTCAACGCGAGCAGGAGGGCCGATGCGAGCAAGGTGCGTTTGAGGTGAGGGCTGCCTGGGTATTTCGTCATGTAAATGTCTCGTTTCTTTTCATTTTTAGGGAAGTCACTGGACACACCCTGGTGGGGCCAGCCAATGTGAAACGATACTACCTGACGAGTTTTGACACGCGCAACGAGTCATGACAGAGTGTTGTAAATCCGTGCAATGGCAGCAATATTGCGTGCTTCAATTCACAAAAGGCTGTAATCTCGACTACGTACACCGCGCGCGCGAGTCACTTATACGCTGCCGTTATTAGCTTATTCCTGCTGGTCCTGCATCCAGCCTTTCAAACCGGCGACCCAGTTCTTGGCGGGCAGGTTCATGCTTTTCTTGATGGCGCCCGCGCGCTCGTACAAAACCGAAAAATCGATCGCCGGCGCGCGCTTGAACGCCAGCACGACGATGTTCGCGTCATGCACTTCGGGCAGCCACACCACGGCGTCGAACACCAGCTCCATGTTCTGCAAATTCTTGTCGTAGTTCGAAAAATCGCCGAATACATTGGTGGTCATGATGCCGTCGTCGGCCAGGCAATCCATGCAGGCCTGGTAGAACTCGGGCGAGTCGAGCACGGGGCCGCGCGCTTCCTCGTCGTACAGGTCCACCTGCAGCACGTCGACCGTGCCGTGGTTGGCCGCATCGAGCACGAAATCCATCGCATCCATCTGGCGCACATCGAGGCGCGCGTCGTTCGGCGGCAGGCCGAAATGCGCGTGACAGATGTCGATCACGTTGGGATTGAGTTCGGCTACCGTCACGCGCGCCGCCGGAAAGCGCTGGTAGCAAAATTTGGTCAGGGCCGCGCTGCCCAGGCCCAGCTGGACGATGTGCTTCGGATGGTCGAGGAAGAGCATCCACATCATCATCATCTGCACGTATTCGAGCTCGATGTTGTCCGGCTTGGCCAGGCGCATGGCGCCCTGCACCCACGAGGTGCCCAGATGCAGGAAGCGCACGCCCTTGAATTCGGTGATGGTGGCCGGCGGGTGGCCGGGCGCGTCGAAACGGGAGGAAAGAGGGGTGTCGGACATCGCTGGCGGGGTAGAAAATGGAACCCGATCTTACCATTGCCCCCGCTTACGCCGGCAGGATCAGGGTGACCATCAGGCCGCCGCCGTCGCGGTTGCCGAGCGTGATGCGCCCGCCGTGCGCTTCGGCGATTTCGCGCGCCAGCGCCAGTCCCAGGCCGGTGCCACTGCGCTTGGTCGAGTAGAACGGCACCAGCGCATTGGTCAGCACGGCGTCGTTCATGCCCTGGCCGCGGTCCATCACCTCGATGCGCAACAGGCCCGGCGCCAGGCGCACCTGCAATGTCACGTCGGCGGCCGGCGAACCCGATTCGTGGGCGTTCTTGAGCAGGTTGAGCAAAGCCTGCTCCATCTGGGCCGGGTCGAACCTGGCCGGTTCAGGCGGCAGCGTGCCGGCAACCGTCAGGCCGACCTGCGAGGCGAGCCGGCTGATGAATCCCGGCCACGGGCATTCTTCGATGCGCGGCGACGGCAGCTTGGCGAAGCGCGCGTAGCCGAGGATGAAGCTTTCCAGGTGGCGCGTGCGCTCTTCGATGGTTTCCAGGATCTGTGGCAGGCGCTCGGTCTGGCCGCGCCGCACCAGCTCCGCGCCGGAATGGGCCAGGGAGGTCAGGGGCGCGAGCGAATTATTCAGTTCGTGGCTGATGACGCGGATGACTTTTTTCCAGGTCTGCACTTCCTGGCGCCGCAGTTCGTGGGTCAACTGGCGCAGCAGCAGCAGTTCGTGCTTGCGGCCATTGAGGCTGAAGCTGCGGCGCGCCAGATGATACACCTCCTCATCCTCGCCTTCGCCGGCCGTGAACAGGCCGTCGCCGCCGCGCTCCAGCGCTTCCACCAGCGCGGGCGAGGCCTGGCTGAGGATCTCGGAGAGGCGATGGCCTTCGAGTTTGCGGCCGTCACCGAGCATCTGGCGCGCCGACACGTTGGCGTACACGATCGCTCCCGCGCCACCCGCGCCACTGGCGCCGTCACCGACGAGCAGCATCGCCACCGGCGTGTTCTGGACCATGGTGTCGAGCAGCAGTTCGCGCTGCACCAGCGCCAGGCGCTGTTCGCGCAGCACATTTCCGAGCGCGTTGTGGGCGGCCACCAGGTCGGCCAGTTCGTCGTTCTGGGGCCAGTGCAGGCTGAATGAAAAGTCGCCATCCTTGTAGCTGGTGACGGTGCCTTCGAGCGCGCGAAACAGCGACAGGATCGGCCGGATCTGGGCGCGCATGGTAATGACCGCGATCGGCACGACGCATGTCAGCGACAGCACGAGCACCAGTAGCGCACGCCCCGGCAGCAGATGGTCCAGCCCGAGCGCGATGATGATGCCCAGTGCCAGCAGGGTGCCGACCAGGGCGGTCCAGCGGGTGACCAGGGACAGGCGTATGCCCATCGCTAGCGGGCGATCCCGAGGCGTTCCATGCGCCGGTACAGCGCCTGGCGCGACAGTCCCAGGTCGGCCGCCGCCTGCGCCACCACGCCGTTGGCGCGCGCCATGGCCTGGATAATGGCGTCGCGGTCCGGCTCCACCTCGATGCTGGCGGCGACCGTCAGCGTCACCGGCAGGCCAAGGTCGGTGGCCTTGATGATGTTGCCGGCCGCCAGCAGGCTGGCGCGCGCCATCACGTTCTTGAGTTCACGCACATTGCCCGGCCAGGCGTGCGCCAGCAGCGCGGCCTGGGCGCAGTGGTGCAAGCTTTTGCCGCGCGCGAGAAAAGCGGCCGCCAGCGGCAAAATGTCGGCCGGGCGCGCCGCCAGCGCAGGCAGGCGCAGTTCGATCACGTTCAGGCGGTAGAACAGGTCTTCGCGGAAGGTGCCGGCGCGGATCATCGCGCCCAGGTCGGCGTTGGTGGCGCTGATGACGCGCACCTTCACCTGCCGTTCGCGGTTCGACCCGAGGCGCTCGAAGCGCCCTGTTTCGAGCACGCGCAAGAGCTTCATCTGGCCGGCCAGCGGCAGGTTGCCGATTTCATCCAAAAACAGGGTACCGCCGTCGGCCGCCTCGAACTTGCCTTCGCGCGCGCGCGAGGCGCCGGTAAAGGCTCCCGCTTCGGCGCCGAACAGTTCGGCCTCGATCAGTTCGGACGGCAGGGCGCCGCAGTTGAGCACCACGAACGGCCCGTCCTCCACCAGCGAATTGGCCTGGATGATCTCGGCGATGCGTTCCTTGCCGGTGCCGTTCGGGCCGCTGATCAGTACCGGCACGTCGGCGCGCGCCACCTGGCAGGCCAGGTGCAGGATGCGTTCCATGGCCGCGTCCTGCCACACCATGCCGCGCAAGTCGAATCCCTGTTCCAGGTCGCGCCGGGCGCGCCGTTCGTGCTGCACGCGCTGCTGCAAGGCGCGGTTGGCCTGTCCCAGTTCGATCAGGTTCGTCACCGTGGCAATCAGGCGGTTGTCGCTCCACGGCTTGGCCAGATAGTCGGCCGCGCCCGACTTGACCAGGTCGACCGCCGCATCCAGATGGGTCCAGGCGGTCAGCAGGATCACCGGCAGGTCGGGGTGGCGCTTGCGGATTTCGCGGAACAGGGCCGTGCCTTCCTCGCCCGAGGTGGTGTCGGCCGAAAAGTTCATGTCCTGGATGACCAGGTCCACGCTGGCGCGCTCCAGGATGGCCAGCCCTTCTTCGGGCGAGGTGGCGCGTAGCGCCCCGATGTCGTGCAGCGAAAACAGGACATCGAGGGCGATGGCGACGGCGGCGTTGTCGTCGATGATCAATACAGTAGGCATGGTCGCTAGCATAACATCGGAACGCAGGTGTACACGCCGTCAGGCGCTGCGGGTGGCCGTGGCCGGCGAAATGGAGGCGGCGCGAAACGCCGGTCCATACACCGCACAGATGCCCAGCGCCCAGAACACGCCAGCGCCGACCGCCAGATACGCCACTGGCAGCCGGGCCATCTCGAGCTGGCTCACCAGCAACTGGTTCAGTGCCACCGACATCGCCACGCCGCACAGCACGCCCACGCTGGTGATCATGAAATTCTCGGTAATGAAGTAGCGCAGGATGTCGGCCCGCCGCGCCCCCAGCGCGCGGCGCACGCCGATCTGCTTGCGGCGCTGGGTGACCCACAGGCTGGCCATGCCGACGATGCCGCTGGCGGTAATGAGCAGCAGCAGCACGCTGACCCCGATCAGCATCCATGACAGCGCCATGTCGGCGCGGTAGCGCTCCTCGCGGTCATCGCTCACTGTCTGCATGGTGATGATCGCGCGGCCGCGGGTGCTGGCGCGCAGTGCCGCTTCGGCTTCCTTCATGACCCGGTCCAGCTGCCCCGCTTCGGCGCGCACCGTGTACATGACCGTGCTGAACGTCTTGCGCATCGGCACGATGAGCGCCAATTCGCCGCGTGTGCCCAGTTCCGCGCCCTGCGACTGCAGCGTCGCCACGACGCCGACCACGGTAGCGGCGTTACCGTCAGGGTTGCTGCCAAAGTAGAGTGTCTTGCCGAGCACCTGGCCAGCGCCCGGCCACAGCTTGGCGGCCAGCGCCCTGGTGACCAGCACCGATTTAGGAAACAGCGTTTCGGGAGAGGTGTTGCCGTCGATGTCGACCAGTTCTTCCGGTTTCAGGTCGCGCCCCTCGACCAGTTGCAGGCCCCAGGTATCGACCAGCGAATCGCTCGAATAGTACATCGACCCGAGCGCCGTTTCGGTGCCGGGGGCGCGCGATGCCGCCACGGTGCTGGTCCAGCCGGAGCGCGAAATCGGGGCCTGGCTGGCAAACGCCGCCGATGCCACGCCGCCGATGGCGCGCAGGGCTTGCGTTTCGGACTGCTGGCGCGCCAGCTGCTCCTGATGGCTGCCCTCGACCAGGTGGCGCATCCTGATGTGAAACACATCGCTCTCCCCGGCGATGCCGCTCGGGCGCGCTGCCACTGCCTGGCGCACATTGACGATGTGCAGTGCGTTGGTGAGGATCGCCAGGCTGATCGCCACTTGCAGCGCCACCAGGATGGCGCCGGTTTTGCTGCGCAATAGCGCAGAGAGGATGGGACGGATTTCCATATTGATTACCTTACTGCGATTTGAGTTGAATGGCCGGCGTGACCTGGCAGGCGCGCCAGGTCGGCAGCAGGCCGGCCAGGGTGGCCGCGCCCAGCGACAGCACGAAGGTCGCGCCCAGCATCTGCCAGTCCATGTTGGCGACGATCTGCAACTGCTCCGATTGCATGCGGATCAAGGCGAGCGCACCGAATGCCAGCGCCAGTCCGAGCAGGCCGCCGGCCAGGCCGACCACCGCGGTCTCGGTCAGGAACTGGCGAAAGATCTCCCTGCGCGAGGCGCCCAGCGCGCGCCGGATGCCGACTTCGGAGGCGCGCACCGAAAATTTGGCCAGCAGCAGGCCGATGGTGTTGACCAGGCAAAGCAGCAGGAAGCCGAAAGCCAGCCAGGCGGCAAGGCGGTTGTCATTGCCCACCACCTTGCGGTATTCGAGCCACTGCATGACGTCGAACAGCTGGTTCGGCTGATGGCGTTTCAGGCGCCCCAGCTTGCGCTGGGCGTCGGCGTAGTTGTTCAGGTAATCCTGCAATTGGGCGCGTCCGGCGCCGGTTTTGGTCTCGAAGAAAACCTGCAGCCAGGTGCACTCCGACTTGAGGAAGCCCTGCCAGCCCGGATCGGTGCGCCCCTGGCAGCTGATGCTTCCTTCCGGGTTGGCTTCATGCCGGATCGCGGTGGCGAACGGCATCATGATGTCGTCTTCCTGGCTGAAGGCGCCGCCGCCGATCAGCTTATAGAACTTTGGTACCGGCAGCCACGGCTTGCGCACGCCGACCACCTGGAATTGCGCCTCCATCAGGCCGATGCGCTTGCCGACGGGGTTGACCGCGCCGAACAGCTTCTCGGCCAGTGCCTGGCTGAGGACCACCACATCGGCGCCGGCACGCTCGTCGGCGTCGCTCCAGGCGTGCCCGTACAGGAAGGGCACGTCCATCATCGCGAAAAAGTCGCGCGTCAGGGCCAGGCCGGTGACCGACATCACCGGCATGTCCTTGCGTTCCGGTTCGAGCGGGGCGGACACGCCGTACAGCACCGTGCGGCGCTCGCCATGCCCATCCCTGAGAAAGTTCATCGCGTCCATGTACGTCGATTGCGGATCGTCGCGGTCCTGGTCCTGCGGGTTGAAGCCTTCCAGTCGGCCATTGTCGATTTCCGGAACGAACAGGCGCTCGCTCTTGTGCGCAATGGGGTTGCTCGACATGACGTGCAGGATGGTCAGGGTCGATACGCTGGCCGCCACGCCGATGGCCAGGGTGAGCACCATCAGCGCGGTGAGGACCGGGTTGCGGCGCAGGCTGCGTACGCCCAGCAGAAAATAGTACGAAAACATGGATGCTCCTTATGCGAGCTGGCCGCCAGCCCGGGCGCCGGCCAGGGTGGGCGGCTTGCGTACCAGGTCCGACACCTGGCCGTCGATGATGTGCACGTTGCGCTGCGAACGCACCGCCAGTTCCGGGTCGTGGGTGACCATCAGGATGGTGGTGCCCTGGGCGTTGATTTCTTCGAGCAGCTCCATCACGCCGCGCGCCATCTGGGTGTCGAGGTTGCCGGTCGGTTCATCGGCCAGCAGCAGCTTGGGCGAGCCGGCCAGCGCGCGCGCGATCGCCACGCGCTGCTGCTGGCCGCCCGACAGTTCGGCCGGATAGTGCTTCATGCGCGAGGCCAGGCCGACCTTGGACAGCGCGTCCTCGATGCGCTCCCTGCGTTCGGCGGCGTTGAAGCCCCGGTAGCGCAGCGGCACGTCCACGTTGTCGAACAGGGACAGGTCGGGAATCAGGTTGAAGCCCTGGAAGATGAAGCCCAGTTTTTCGTTGCGCAGGCGCGAACGGGCGTTGTCGTCCATGCCTTTCACGTTCACGCCATCGAGCACATACTCGCCGTCGGTGAATTCTTCGAGCAGGCCGGCGATGTTCAGAAAACTGGTCTTGCCGGAGCCGGAAGGGCCGGTGACGGTGACGAATTCGCCCTGTTTCACGTCGATCTCGAAGCCGCGCAGCGCGTGCGTCTCGATCATGTGGGTGCGGTATACCTTGCTCAGATTGGTCATGCGCAGCATGGACGGTCCTTTCGTTGGAAATTAGTTGATATCAGTTGTTTATCGAGACGCGCGCGGCGTTGGCGAAAGTGTCGGTGCCGGCGATGACGACCTTGTCGCCGGGTTTGAGGCCCGCCAGGATTTCGACCGACGACACGCTCGTCGCGCCCAGCTTGATCGGAGTGCGCACGGCCACGCCGTCCGCAAGCACGTAGGCGAAGCGGCCCCCTTCGCTTTCGACGAAGGGGCCGCGCGGCAGCAGGATGACGTCGCGCTTTTCTTCGATCAGCAGGCGCGCGCTGACGCGCTGGCTCTGGCGCAGGCCCTTGGGCTGGGCGCCGTCGAAGCGCACCCGCGCCAGTACCTGGTTCTTGACCACTTCGGGCGAGAGGGCCGACAGCTTGCCGCTGGCAGTGACGTTGCCAAGCGCGATCTCGGCGCTCATGCCCAGGCCCATGTCGTCGACGTAGGTTTCCGGGACTTCGAGTTCGACTTCGAGGCGCGACAAGTCCACCAGCGTCATGAGCGCCGCGTTGGCCGCCACCACGCTGCGGTTCTGCACCGACAGCGTGCCGATGAAGCCGTCGACCGGCGCGCGCACGGACAGTTCATCCACGCGGCGCTGGGCATTGGCCATGGACAGGCGCTGGCGATCGAGTTCGGCCACCTTGGTTTGCAGCGCCAGGCCGACGTCGTCGCCTTCCAGCGCGGCGGCCTGGGACGCATGGCGCGCGCGGATGCCGGCCGAGTTGAGCGCGTCCTTCGCCTTTTGATAGTCGATCTTGGCGATGATGCCTTCCTGGGTCACGCTGTCGTAGCGCTCCAGGGTGCGCTGGGCCGACAGGCGGTCGATCTCGGCGGTGTCGGCTTCGCGCTGGGCCAGCAGCTTCTGTTTTTTGGCCAGGATGCGCTGGCGCGCCACTTCCGCTTCGAGCTGCTGGTAGCTCGATTGCTCGCGTTTGAGCGCGTCGGACAGGTCGGGCGATTCGAGCAGCGCCAGGACCTGGCCTTTTTTCACCGTGTCGCCGGCTGCCACCTGGAGCGTGACGGTGGCCGGCGCGGTGGCGTACAGGGTGGGGCTGACGGCGGCGACCACACGGCCATTGACCGAGGCGTCGCGCACCAGCGTGCCGCGGGTGACTTCGGCCACGCGCAGGCGCGCCGCGCTGACCGCATGCTCGCTGGTGCGCCAGGCCGACAGCAGCAGCGCCACGCCCCCCAGCGCGCCCATGGCCGCCACGGCGGCCACGATGCGGCGCCTGGTCTTCTGTGCGGGGGGCGCGCTGATGGTGGCGTCCTGGGAAGAGGTATCTCGGATCATGGTTGTTGTCTGAACAGTAAATGGCAACATCTATGCAGGAACTGTGCCAAGTGCCAAGTGCTTGATTCATAGGGGATTCGGATATCGATGCGAGGCTGTCCGCGCCGTCCGGACGCGGCGTATGGACAGCGCCCGGACAGTGCGGACTTGCATTTTGTCAATTTATCCACATCTGGCAGGCTGGTTGCGCGACACCCGCGCGGCCGCAGGCCAGAAAGGCAGTATGTCCGCGTTCGTATCGACCTTGTCCGCCGTGTGGACGCAAGCTGTGACCCAGTTGCGCGCGTTCCTGATCATTCCCGACAGGGAGCCGGTTGATTACGGTTTCGTGGCGAGCGACGTGGCGCAGGTGCACCGGCTGTGCGCCGATCCGGCGCGTGGCGCGCTCGATGACGCCACCTGGAAGGACCTGCTGCTCGATACCTACCGCGCGCAGTTATCGAAAGAAGTGAGCATCTTCGGCCAGCAGGTGCTGTACCAGCGCCTGCGCGCGGGGCTGGACGACGACGCGTGCGCCGCCGTGGGCGAGCGTGTGCGCGACCTGATGGGCGATCCGGAGCGCCTGGCCGCGCTGCACCGCGACTGCACCTCGCTGCGCCATGCGGACAAGGAGATCGCCACCTTGCTGTACGAGGATGCTGCGCCGTCCGTGCCCTGGTGGGTCGGCAAGACCTGGCCGCTGCCGCTGCAGCTGCTGGCGTCGATCGCGGCCGTCATCGTCACGCCGGCCGCGTGGCTGGCCACCGGCGTGGTCGCGTACCTGTTAATGAGCACCCAGATGCGCTACTACGAACGGGTGGAAGAGTGGGAGCGCTCGATGAACGCGCTGCAGATGCTGCTGCGGGTCTCCAGCATCCTGGGCGCGCGCAAGGATGCGTTGCTGCTGCCGTTCGCCGGCCCGGCCGCGGCGGCGGGCAAGCTCAATCGCCAGCTGTCGCGCGCGCCGATGGTGGTCATGACGCCGGGCGCGCGCACTTATCTGGACTGGTTCATGCTCCACAACGTGAATCACTACTTCAAGGGCGTGCGGCTGGTGCACGGCAACCTGGACTTCCTGCGCGCGTGTTTTTTGCGGGTGGGCGAGCTGGAGGCCGATATCGCGCTGGCGCGCCATCTGCTCCAGGCGCCCGTGCTGTGCTGGGCCGAGCGCCACACGTCCCAGTCGATTGCGCTCGGGGGCACCGTGCATCCGCTGCTGCCGCAGGCGCAGGCGCTGTCGGTCAGGCTCGATGGCGGCGGCGCCTTCATCTCGGGCCAGAACGGGGTCGGCAAGAGCACCTTGCTGCGCACTGTTGGGGTGAACCTGGTGACGGCGCGCGCCTTCGGCTTTTGCTACGCCCATAAGGCGAGCGTGCCGGACCTGCCGGTCTACACCAGCATGCAGAGCGAGGATTCGCTGTTCGGCGGCGAGAGCCTGTACATGGCCGAACTGCGGCGCGCGCAGGAGCTGCTGGCGGCGGCCGACGGCGCGCACCCGGGCATCTGCATCATCGACGAGATTTTCCGCGGCACCAACCACCTCGAATCGGTGTCGGCGGCCGCGTCGGTGCTCGATGTGCTGGCGGCCAAGGGGCTGGTGATGGTCTCGTCGCACAACCTGGTGCTGGCGTCCTTGCTGGCGCAGCGGCTCTCGCCCCTGTGCGTGCGGCAGCACGCCGATGGCCGGCTGGCGCTGGAAGCGGGCGTGCTGGCGCATACCAACGGCATCGCCCTGCTGGCGCAGCGCGGCTTCGGTCCCGCCATCGAAGCGCGGGCGGGCAGGGTGTTCGACTGGCTCAATGGCTACCTGGCGCATCCGGGCGATTGCGACGGGGTGCTGGCGGGCGACACCATCAGTGAACCAGTATCGCCTTAACGCAGGCCCTGGATTGCCGCCTGCGCGGGATCATGTCGTCCTTAAGGGCGGTGATACGCTATTTTTCGCGCTTGAGCGGCGTGCCCTTGTCGATGATCTCGCGGCAGTCGCCTTTCCAGGTGGCGTTGTCGTAGTCGCTCCAGCCGTAGCTGTCGACGTAGCGCTTGTGCTGCTTGAAGCCGGGATTGACGAAACTCCATTCCAGGCGCTCGTCGGCGTAGCGGATGTCGGCCAGGTCGAGCAGGGTGTGGAACATGTTCTCGGTCGACAGGCGCGCCTTGCCGTGGCGCTGCAGCTGCGCCACCTTGTCGGGATAGCGCGCCAGGTACTGGTCCGAATACCAGAGCAGCGCGGGCACGTGGAATTCGTACTGGGTATTGTGGCCGTGGAAGGCCAGCTTGCAGCTGTTGTCGTACAGCGTCTGGCCGTGGTCGGACACGTACAGCATGGCGCTGCGCTGGCGCGAGCCTTTTAGCTGGCCAATGACGCTGGCCAGGAACCAGTCGGTATACAAGATGGTGCTGTCGTAGCTGTTATTGAGCTCGGTCTTGAGCGCCGGGTCGGTGTAGACCGGCTTGTCGATGCCGAACAGCGATGGCTGCCAGCGGTCGAACTGTTTCGGGTAGCGCTGGCTGTAGTTCCAGTGGCTGCCCAGCGAGTGCAGCACGATCAGCTTTTTCGGGGCCGGGTCGGCGATCGCGTTTCGCAGCGGCTCGAACAGGATCTCGTCGAAATTGGAGTTGTTGGTAAAGCCGCCCAGGTTGAGGAACTGGATCACGTCCGCCTCCTTGGCAAAAACCGAGACGGGCGTGTCGAATTCGCCGAACGAGATCTGGTTCGACAGCCAGTAGGTCTTGAAGCCGGCTTCCTTGTAGGCGGTCAGGAAGGATTTTTCGGCGAAGCCGTCCTTGAGGCTCTTGATGGCCGGTTTGCGCGAGATCATGACCGGGACCGACAACCGCGTGGCCGAGACGGACGTGATCACGTCGGGCAGGGTGACCAGGTTGGCTTCCTTGCCGAGCAGGGGATTGGTGTCGCGCGCGTAGCCGTTCAGGCTCCAGCGGTCGAAGCGCGACGATTCGCCGATCACCATCACCACGATTTCCGGCTGCGTATCGGGCGCTGCCTGGCGCGCGCCGAAGGTGAAGCCGCTGTTGCGCTGGCCCAGCTCGGCCAGGTGCTTGCGTTCTTTATAGAAGTCGACGCCGCGTGCCGTGATCCCGAAAGGCCAGGATTGCGCGAACGCGCCCAGTTCGAGCGGCAGCACCGCCCAGTGGGGCAGGGGAAGGGACTTCCAGCCGGTGTGTCCGGCGCCCGGGGCGGGTTTGCTGGCGCTGGCCGCCGCCGTCTTCGATGCCGCCCCTGGCGCGGCATCGCGTGGAGCGACGCCGAATTCGTGACCGTACGCCCACACGCCGGCGCCGATGGCCAGCAGGCCCAGGCTGAGCCAGCGCGAGCTGTCGTCCCAGTCGAGCTCGCGGGCGCGGCGGGCGGCCTGGAAGCTCGTCACCCACCAGGCAACGACCGCAGCCATCACGGCCAGCATCAGCCAGACCGTCTTGCCGAGAAATTCGAGCGCTTCCTTGGGACTGGTTTCGGCAATGATGCCGAGATGGTGGGTCGAAATGCTTTGCCCGTAGAAACTGAACAGGTAGATTTCGGTCGGCAGGGCCAGGAAAGCCGGGATCAGCAGCCAGTGGAACCGGGCGGGCCGCTTGAACAGCGCCCACACCGCCACCCAGGCTACCGCCTCGATGCCGAGCACCTGCCACGGACGGTCGAGCCGCTTGCCCAGCAGCATGGGGAAGAAGGGGATGGCCGACAGTGCCGCGTACGTCAGCAGCAGGTAGAGCGGGGCAGGGCGCAGCAGATGTCGCATCAGGGAAACGTGGTCCAGCAAAATTGCCATTATCCCGGGTTTTTAGTTCTCCCTGCCAAATATTCGATGGTGCAAGTGTTGTCGGGATTGTAATTAACTGTAGCCGGATGCAATGGATGATGCTGGCTGCTGCTACAATGGCAATGTTTTTATACTAATAACCTGAATGAGAGTAACTTCATGACATCTACAATTCGTATTGCCGCACTGGCCATGTGCCTCCTGTCCGCCGGCACCGCTTCGGCCATCGACCTCGGCGGCATGCTGGGCGCGGGCAAGGATCTGGCCAAGGCCGCCACCATCAGCGACAAGGACGTGATCGAAGGTTCGCGTCTGATGATGCGCCAGATGGACAAGGAAGAAAAAGTCGCGCCGGCCGGCAGCAAGTACGCCAAGCGCCTGGCGATGCTGACCAAGGGCCTGGAAAATGAAGATGGCCTGAAGCTGAACTTCGCGGTGTACCAGTCCAGTGAAGTCAATGCATTCGCCACGCCGGACGGCAGCATCCGTATTTACGCGGGCCTGATGGACCTGATGAACGACGACGAACTGCGCGGCGTGATCGGCCACGAAATCGGCCATACCAAGCTGGGTCACTCGGCGTCGCAGATGAAAAAGGCGCTGTTGCTGTCGGCCGGTACCAAGGCGGCGGGCGCGAGCGGCAACCAGATCGGCGGCATGGTCGCAGCCAATGAAGAAACCATCAAGGCCTTCGGCAATGCGCAGTTCTCGCAGTCCGATGAGACCTCGTCGGATGACTATGGCTTCAAGTTCATGCAGAAGCACAAGTACGACGTGCGCGCGATGGAGTCGGCATTTCGCAAGCTGGCCAAGCAGGAACAGGGCGAAGGCAGCATGATGGCGAGCCACCCGGGTTCGAACTCGCGCGCCGATCGCATGAAGGCGGCGGCTGACAAGCTGTAATAGTCAGGTTTCAGTACCGCTCAATTAGCTTTGTCGTTTCTGGCACTGCCAGAAACGACTCCCCGCGCCAGGGCGGCGCTCGGCGGGGACCCAAGTTGCTCGCTCAGTTGGTGGCTGCGCTACGAACCTGGGTCCCGCCGAGTGCCGCCTTGGCGCGGGGACGACGAGTCAGCGGCGCTTAACCACTGTCTCACCCCCGCCACACTCCCCGTTTCCCCTGGCACCATCGCCCCACATCCGCATTGCCAAGCGTTAAACTGTTTGACTGCCTGTCCCATCGCGTCTATACTCGCGAGTTCTCGATTTTATTCTGCGCATTGTTTACGCATTCAGCGCCGCTCCCCGCAGGGCGGCTGTCGGTGCCTCTCCTGCGTAGTCCTCGTCGGGACTCCGTTTTAGTCCCCGGACACGTTGTCCGGGTTATTCATGTTGTAATTTTGTTGGATTTATAACGATGCCAACCATCAATCAACTGATTCGCAATCCACGTGTCGCTCTGACCGTGAAAAGCAAATCGCCGGCGCTGGAAAACAGCCCGCAAAAACGTGGTGTTTGCACCCGTGTGTACACGACGACTCCAAAGAAGCCAAACTCGGCTCTGCGTAAAGTCGCCAAAGTTCGCCTGACCAACGGTTTCGAAGTCATTTCGTACATCGGCGGTGAAGGCCACAACCTGCAAGAACACAGTGTCGTGCTGCTGCGCGGCGGTCGTGTCAAGGATTTGCCGGGTGTGCGTTACCACATGGTTCGCGGTGCACTGGATACCCAGGGCGTTAAAGACCGTAAGCAAGCTCGTTCGAAGTACGGTACGAAGCGCGCTAAAGCAGGCAAGAAGTAATTTTTCGCCCCGCTTTCACTAGAAGTTTAACGAGTTGAACCGACCGTAATGGTCGAGTAAGTGGATGGCTATGATGGCCTCCGCGAGTGCGCACCGCGCGCTCAACTGAAGATAGGAAGGAATTGATATGCCACGTCGTCGTGAAGTACCCAAGCGCGAAATCTTGCCAGATCCAAAGTTCGGTAACCAAGATGTCGCCAAATTCGTCAACGTACTGATGCTGTCCGGTAAAAAATCGGTTGCAGAAAACATCATCTACGGTGCATTTGAGCACATCAAGCAAAAGTCCGGCAAAGACCCGCTCGAAGTGTTTGCAACCGCGATCAACAATGCCAAGCCGATGGTCGAGGTTAAGTCCCGCCGCGTCGGTGGTGCCAACTACCAGGTGCCAGTTGAAGTTCGTCCGGTTCGTCGTATGGCGCTGTCCATGCGTTGGTTGCGCGAAGCCGCAAACAAGCGCAGCGAAAAATCCATGCCGCAACGCCTCGGTGGTGAACTGATGGAAGCCGCTGAAATGCGCGGTGGTGCTATGAAGAAGCGGGACGAAGTTCACCGCATGGCAGAAGCGAACAAAGCGTTCTCGCATTTCCGCTTCTAATCAATTGGCCACGCCCCGGTTTGCACATTTGTGCGAGCCCAGGCGCGGCCATGTATCTGTTGTTCGAGGCCGGGCTCATTTTGTTCACAAAATGCCGCTCGGTTTTGTCCATTAAAAGATTTAGGAATAATTATGGCACGCAAGACCCCCATTGAGCGCTACCGCAATATCGGTATCTCGGCTCACATCGATGCTGGCAAGACCACCACGACCGAGCGCGTCCTGTTCTACACGGGCGTGAACCACAAGATCGGCGAAGTGCATGATGGCGCGGCCACCATGGACTGGATGGAGCAAGAGCAGGAACGCGGTATCACGATTACCTCGGCTGCGACGACCTGCTTCTGGAAAGGGATGGCTAACAATTTCCCTGAGCACCACATCAACATCATCGACACCCCGGGCCACGTTGACTTCACCATTGAAGTTGAACGCTCGATGCGCGTGCTCGACGGTGCTTGCATGGTTTACTGCGCAGTGGGCGGTGTTCAGCCACAGTCGGAAACCGTATGGCGCCAGGCGAACAAGTACAAGGTTCCACGTCTTGCTTTTGTCAACAAGATGGACCGTACCGGCGCCAACTTCTTCAAGGTCTACGAGCAGATGCGCGCGCGCCTGAAGGCGAACCCGATTCCGCTGCAGATTCCTATCGGCGCCGAAGACAACTTCAAGGGCGTGGTCGATCTGGTCAAGATGAAAGCCATCTACTGGGACGACGCGTCGCAGGGCATGAAGTTCGACTACCGCGACATTCCTGCTGAGTTGCAAGAGCAGGCTGCCGAGTGGCGTCTGAAGCTGGTCGAAACCGCTGCTGAAGCGAACGACGAACTGATGAACAAGTACCTGGAAGAAGGCGACCTGTCGGAAGCCGAGATCAAGGCTGCTCTGCGCCAGCGTACCATCGCGTCGGAAATCGTCCCGATGATGTGCGGCACCGCGTTCAAGAACAAGGGCGTGCAAGCCATGCTCGACGGCGTGATCGAATACCTGCCATCGCCAATCGACATCCCGCCAGTCAAGGGCATGGACGAAGATGACCAGCCGACCACGCGTAAAGCGGAAGACGACGAGAAATTCTCGGCGCTGGCATTCAAGATCATGACCGACCCGTTCGTGGGCCAGCTGATCTTCTTCCGCGTCTACTCGGGCATGATCAAGTCGGGCGACACCGTCTACAATCCGATCAAGAACAAGAAAGAGCGTCTTGGCCGTATTTTGCAGATGCACGCTAACCAGCGCGAAGAAATCAAGGAAGTCCACGCCGGCGACATCGCCGCCGCGGTCGGCCTGAAAGACGCGACCACGGGCGAAACCCTGTGCGATCCATCGTCGATCATCACGCTGGAAAAAATGGTCTTCCCTGAGCCGGTGATTCAGCAGGCAGTCGAGCCGAAAACCAAGGCTGACCAGGAAAAAATGGGCCTGGCGCTGAACCGCCTGGCACAGGAAGATCCTTCGTTCCGCGTAAAAACCGATGAAGAATCGGGCCAGACCATCATCGGTGGTATGGGCGAGTTGCACCTGGAAATTATCGTTGACCGCATGAAGCGCGAATTCGGCGTCGAAGCGACCGTCGGCAAGCCACAAGTGGCTTACCGCGAAACGATCCGCAAGGTGTGCGAAGAATCCGAAGGCAAGTTCGTCAAGCAGTCGGGCGGTCGTGGTCAGTACGGTCACGTTGTCCTGAAGATCGAGCCGCAAGAAGCCGGCAAAGGCTTTGAATTCGTCGACGCCATCAAGGGCGGCACCGTTCCACGCGAATACATCCCTGCGGTTGAAAAGGGTGTGCGCGGTACGCTCAACGCCGGCGTGATGGCCGGTTATCCGGTGGTCGACGTCAAGGTCACGCTGTTCTTCGGTTCGTACCACGATGTGGACTCGAACGAAAACGCGTTCCAGATGGCCGCTTCGATGGCATTCAAAGATGGTTGCCGTAAAGCATCGCCAGTCATCCTCGAGCCAATGATGGCCGTGGAAGTGGAAACGCCGGAAGACTACGCCGGTACCGTGATGGGCGATCTGTCGTCCCGCCGCGGTATGGTGCAGGGCATGGACGAGATCCCAGGCGGCGGCGGCAAGATCATCAAAGCCGAAGTGCCACTGTCCGAAATGTTCGGTTACTCGACCTCGCTGCGTTCCGCAACGCAAGGCCGTGCTACCTACACGATGGAATTCAAGCACTACTCGGAAGCGCCTAAGCACGTTACTGACGCAATCGTTACTGCTAAAGCAAAATAATCAGTTTAATCGTTTGCGGGACAGGGCAGGGTTCACCGCCGTTGCCCGGTCCTCAACTGATTAGTACAGAACAGAGCAGGGTTCATCGCCTTTGCTCTGTCCTCAACTGACTAAATTCTGACTTGCCAGGCGCGGCCATAAGCCGCACCGGCATCGAACAAAAATTGTAAAAATAGTCTTTAAAGGAAATTCAAAATGGCAAAAGGTAAATTCGAACGGACCAAGCCGCACGTCAACGTGGGCACCATCGGTCACGTCGACCACGGCAAGACCACCCTGACGGCTGCGATCGCAACCGTTCTGTCGAAGAAATTCGGCGGCGAAGCAAAAGCATACGACCAGATCGATGCAGCACCAGAAGAAAAAGCGCGCGGCATCACCATCAACACCGCTCACGTCGAGTACGAAACGGCTAACCGCCACTACGCTCACGTTGACTGCCCAGGCCACGCCGATTACATCAAGAACATGATCACCGGCGCAGCACAGATGGACGGCGCGATCCTGGTTTGCTCCGCAGCTGACGGCCCAATGCCACAGACCCGCGAGCACATCCTGCTGGCACGCCAGGTTGGCGTTCCTTACATCATCGTGTTCCTGAACAAGTGCGACCTGGTCGACGACGCAGAACTGCTGGAACTGGTTGAAATGGAAGTGCGCGAGCTCTTGTCGAAATACGAGTTCCCAGGCGACGACCTGCCAATCATCAAGGGTTCGGCACGTATGGCCCTCGAAGGCAACACCGGCGAAATGGGCGAAGTGGCGATCATGGCTCTGGCCGACGCACTCGACAGCTACATCCCAACGCCAGAGCGCGCAATCGACGGCGCCTTCCTGATGCCTGTGGAAGACGTGTTCTCGATCTCGGGTCGCGGCACCGTTGTGACCGGCCGTATCGAGCGCGGTGTTGTTAAAGTCGGCGAAGAAATCGAAATCGTCGGCATCTCCGACACCGTCAAGACCACTTGCACCGGCGTGGAAATGTTCCGCAAGCTGCTGGACCAGGGTCAAGCTGGCGACAACGTCGGTCTGCTGCTGCGCGGCACCAAGCGTGAAGACGTACAGCGTGGTCAGGTTCTGGCCAAGCCAAACTCGATCAAGCCGCACAATCACTTCACCGGTGAGATCTACGTCCTGTCGAAAGACGAAGGCGGCCGTCACACCCCGTTCTTCAACAACTATCGTCCACAGTTCTACTTCCGTACCACGGACGTGACTGGTTCGATCGAGTTGCCAGCGGACAAAGAAATGGTTATGCCAGGCGATAACGTGTCGATCACCGTCAAGCTGATCAACCCGATCGCGATGGAAGAAGGCCTGCGTTTCGCAATCCGCGAAGGTGGCCGTACCGTTGGTGCAGGTGTTGTTGCGAAGATTCTCAGCGAAGTAGCTGGCAAGTAATTCGTAGTAAAGGGCAGGAAAGCAGGTATACTTGCTTTCTTGCCTGATGTGCCCAAGCAAAAAATTCATATTGCCGGCTCCATGCCGGTTCGTTCTTTTTAAGGGAATTACCATGTCCGCACCAAACCAGAAAATCCGCATTCGCCTCAAAGCGTTCGACTACAAGCTGATCGACCAGTCCGCACTGGAAATCGTCGACACCGCCAAGCGTACCGGCGCTGTTGTCAAAGGCCCAGTCCCACTGCCAACCCGCATCCAGCGTTTTGACGTCCTGCGTTCGCCGCACGTCAACAAAACCTCGCGCGATCAGTTCGAAATCCGTACGCACCAGCGTCTGATGGACATCGTGGACCCAACGGACAAGACCGTTGACGCGCTGATGAAGCTGGATCTGCCAGCTGGCGTCGACGTCGAAATCAAACTGCAATAATCATTGCAGTGTTGCCGCCGGCGCATTGATATGCGCGGGCGAGTCAGGGCCGGGCGAGTTCGCTTTTAGCGAACGGACCCGGCCCTGATGCGTTTTACGGGCCGCATGCCTGAATGGGCTCACGAGATCCGCGCTGCGAACCTCGCCATCCCGCACGCATTATGGGATTCTCAGTATCCATAAAGTTACTATTGTTGCGATGCGACATGGCGGCGTCTATACTCTGGCGCCCTATCTTCCCGCCCGTGCGCCATCGATCCGCTCCCATGACCGCTTTCCTCCTCCTCTCGCTGCCGCGTTACGCGCGTGTCTTGTTCCCGTTGCTGCTGTCCCTCGGCGCCGCTCCCTGCAGGGCCGAGCCTCCCATCCTGGGCATCAAGGAGGCACTGCGCCTGCCGGCCTACCTGTCGATGACCCTGTCCCCGGACGGCAAGCACATCGCAGCGATCGCGCGCAAGGGCGAGGCCAGCAAGTTGGTGCTGATCGATACGGCGACCATGGCCCCGCGCTTTCTCGAAAGCAAAGGTTCCCCTATGACGAACCCGAGCGACGTGGATTGGGCCGACGATACCCGGCTGGCGGTCGATGCCGACAATGGCGTGGAGTTGATCGACCTGAGCGGGAAGTACCTCACCTTCCTCGGCAGCCGCTTCATCGGCAAGATCACTCCTGACGCGGCTGGCAACACCCGGATCCTGGCCAACCGGTACCGTACCCCGGCGTACATCGCCCGCATAACGCTCAAGACGGGCGAATCGGAGGTGGTCAACTTCCATATGCCCGGCAAGCCGGTGTGGTGGGTACTCGACGGCAATGGCGACGCCCGGGTGGTGAGCACCATCAGCACCGCCATCTGGTCGGACGACACCAGCATCACCCACTGGTATCGGGCGGCGCAAGACAAGCCCTGGGAAAAATTGGCCACCTTCGGCTATAGCGAAGAGCAATGGTGGCCGCAAAGCCTGTCGCGCGACCAGAAGTCGCTGGTGGTAAGGTCGCGCCAGGATCGCGACACGTTCGCCTACTTCAGTTACAGCCTGGAAACCCGCACCATCACCGACATGCTGGCCGGCCACCCGACCCAGGATATCCAAGTTCCCGACGCCGAGGAAGATGGTTCGTTCCGAGTGGTCGCCACCGCCGGCATGAAGCCGTCGCTCGAATGGTTCGATCCGGCCTGGGCCGCCATGCAGAAAAGCGTCGATGCCGCCTTGCCGGATCGCCTCAACTTTATCGAGGGTAAGCTGACCGGGAAGCTGCTGATCCATTCCGTCAGCGATGTCGACCCCGGCCAATGGCTCCTGCTCGATGTGCCGAGCGCGACGATGCGCAAGGTGGCATCGGCCAATCCCGAGGTCGATGTCGCGGCCATGCGGCCGGTACAGATCGTGCGCTACGCCGCGCGCGACGGCGTAAGCATTCCGGCCTATCTGACCTTGCCGGCCAAAACAGGCGCGATCAAGCCGGCGGTGATTCTGATCCACGGCGGCCCTGCCGCGCGCGACGGCTGGACCTACAATCCCGAAGTGCAGCTGCTGGCCGCGCGCGGCTACACGGTCCTGCAGCCGCAGTTTCGCGGTTCTTCCGGCTTCGGCAAGGCGTTCATGCGTGCCGGCTACGGCCAGTGGGGATTGGCGATGCAGGACGATATCAGCGATGGCGTGCGCTGGCTGGTCGAGCAGGGCCATGCCGATCCGCAGCGCATCTGCATCTACGGCGCCAGCTACGGCGGCTATGCCGCCATGTGGGGCCTGGCCAAGACACCGGAGCTGTATCGCTGCGGCGCCAGTTTTGCCGGCGTCAGCGATATTGCGTACATGCTCAAGGACGATTCCGATACCAATGCCAGGGCGACCGGACGCTTGAGCATGAATATCCTGGTGGGCGGGGCAGGGCGTGACAAACAGGCGTTCGAGCAGGTGTCGCCGCTCAAGAACGCGGCGCGCATCACGGCGCCGGTGCTGCTGGCCCACGGCGAGTGGGACCGGCGCGTGCCGGTCGCGCACGGCCGCAAGATGCACAAGGCGCTCAAGGAGGCGAACAAGGAAGTCGAGTGGATGATCCTGGAAAAAGAGGGCCATGGCATTTACCACGAGGACAACCGCGAGAAATTCTACGGCGCCCTGTTCAAGCTGCTCGACCGCACCATCGGCCCGGGCGCCCCGCGCTGATCCCGGTCAGGCCGGCTGGCGCGTGCGGCGGCGCGCACCCAGCATCGCCAGCGCCCCCAGTCCCAGCAAGCCGAGGCTGAGCGGTTCCGGCACCGCCGTGACGGCGCTCATCGAAAACTCCTCGATATCGCCAGAAAACACCGTGGAGCGGCCCGTGAGCACATCGTTGTAGCCGAACTGCGCCTGTTTCATCGTGTAGTCGTACAGGTCGGGACGTACCGTGGTCGAGAAGGGCGTGGTCAGGCTGGCGTTGGCGCCGGCGAAAAAGTGCTGCACCGATTCGATGCCGTGATACGCGTACATGCTTTCTTCGCGCGTGGTCCAGTTCACCCCGGCAAACGCCTGGTCCGATCCCCACGCATTGCCGGCCGTGGCGCCGTTGGCGGTCTGCTGCTGGAAATGCCCGGTGCGGCGGTAGTTGCGCGTCACGCCGTCGACGGTGATGCTGGCGCTGAACAGATTCAAGCCATACAGGCCGTCGTACTGGTTCAGGTAGTGGTCGTGGGTGGCGCCGGTGTCGTCGAACGTCAGCGTCATCTGGTAGCGCTTGCCGACCAGGTTGCCGGGCCCGAATTCATCCAGCGTGTTCTGGTAGACGCTGCTGATCACGCCGCGCGAGGTGGTGGTGAGAATGGTCGCGTGGGCACTGGAGATCCAGGCCGAGGCAACGAGGGCGAACGCGAAGAATGTTTTTGCTGACACGATATTCTTTCTTATAGTTTGGTTAAGGTGGCATATATGCCAAGCAAAGAACATGCCATTGGGAAATTAGTGTTTGGTATCATCGGCTTAGGATTTTCCGTTAAGAAATCCCATGAACTTTTGTAAAATTTTCCGACAAGCGTGGCGCACGGGCAGGGCGCCGCGCCCGGCCGCCGGTTGACTGGCCCGCGCCCGCCCCGGATACTGTCGCCATGACCACGATGAACGGAAGCGCATGCCTGTAACGATCCTGATTGTGGAAGATGAACTGGCGATCGCCGATAGCATCGCCTACGCCCTGCGCACGGACGGCTTCGTGCCGCGGCATGTGACCCTGGGCGCGCAGGCGCTGGAAGCGATGCGCGGCGCCGACCCGGCCGCCCTGCCGGCGCTGGTGGTGCTCGACGTCGGCCTGCCGGACATGAACGGCTTCGAGGTGTGCCGCCAGCTGCGCCAGTTCTGCAACGCCCCGGTGATCTTCCTGACCGCGCGCAGCGACGAGATCGACCGCATCGTGGGGCTCGAAATCGGCGCCGACGACTACGTTACCAAACCGTTTTCGCCGCGCGAACTGGTGGCGCGCATCCGCGTCGTGCTGCGCCGCCTGGCGCCGCCCGCCGCCACGCCCGGCGGGCGCTTCGACATCCGCGCGGCCCAGGCGCGCATCCTGTACCGCGGCCAGGTGCTCGACCTGACCCGCTACGAATACCTGCTGCTCAAGGCCCTGTGCGAGCATCCCGGACACGTGCTCTCGCGCGCGCAGCTGATGGACCGGGTCTGGGCCGACGCGCCCGACACGCTCGAGCGCACCGTCGACGCCCACATCAAGTCGCTGCGCGCCAAGCTGCGCCAGGTCGACCCCGCCGACGACCCGATCCAGACCCACCGCGGGATGGGCTACAGCCTGGCGGGCGCATGAGGATCGGCCTGCGCATCCTGCTCGGCTACTTTCTGATCGTCGGGCTGGCGGCGTGGTTCTTGCTCAATGTGTTCGTGGCCCAGGTCAAGCCGGGCGTGCGCTCCACCCTCGAAGACACCCTGGTCGATACCGCGCACCTGCTGGCCGAAGTGGTGGCCGACGACGTCAAGGCCGGCAAGATCGGCGACTCGCAGATGCTCGCGCGCATCCAGAGCTTCGCCAGGCGCCATGTGGATGTCGAGATCGATGGCCTGAACAAGCGCAGCCTGAACTACCGCGTCTACATCACCGACCAGCACGGGCGCGTCACCTTCGATTCGAGCGGCAAGGATGTGGGCAAGGATTACTCGCTCTGGAACGATGTCTACCTCACCCTGCGCGGCGAATACGGCGCGCGCAGCACGCGCGACGCCGGCACCGACGACACCAGCGCCGTGATGCACGTGGCCGCGCCCATCATGGACGGCGAACGGATCATCGGCGTGCTGACCGTCGCCAAGCCGGTCTCGACCGTGCAACCGTTCGTCGAACGCAGCCAGCGCATCATCCTGCAGCGCGGCGCCGTGCTGCTGGGGCTGTCGCTGCTGATCGGCGTGGCCTTCGCCTGGTGGCTCAACCGCGCCTTGCGCACCCTGATGGTGTACATCGCCGATGTCGAGGCCGGCCGCAAGGCCACCTTGCCGGCGCTGGGCAACAACGAGATCGGCACGCTCGGGCGCGCGCTCGAAGCGATGCGTCACCAGCTCGAAGGCAAGGAATACGTGGAAGAACTGATGCACACCCTGGCGCACGAGCTCAAGAGTCCGATCGCGGCGATCCAGGGTTCGGCCGAGCTGATGCAGGAAGACATGCCGGCCGCCGAGCGCCAGCATTTTCTCGGCAATATCCTCAACCAGAACCTGCGCCAGAAGCAGCTGATCGACAAGCTGCTGGCGCTGATCCGCGTGGAAAAGCAGCAGCGCCTGAGCGCCCCGGAAACGGTGCCGCTGCGCGCACTGGGCGAGCAGGTGCGCGCGGACGTGTCGGCGCGGCTGCTGGCGCGCGGACTGACCCTGGAGGCCATCGTCGGCAACCTGATCGTCAAGGGCGACCCGCTGCTGCTGCGCCAGGCGGTCGGCAACCTGCTCGACAACGCGATCGATTTTTCCCCGCCGGGCGGGGTCATCACCTTGCGGGCCGAGCAAATGGGCGATGAAACGGTCATCAGCGTGAGCGACTGCGGGGATGGCATTCCGGAGTTCGCGCGCGAGCGGCTGTTCGAGCGCTTCTACTCGTTGCCGCGTCCGGACGGCGCCAAAAGCACCGGCCTGGGCCTGCCTTTCGTGCGCGAAGTGATGGCGCTGCATGGCGGCCGGGTGACGGTCGACAACGTCCAGCCGCACGGCGTCTGCGCCAGGCTCTGTTTGCCCATCGTCATAGTTTCCTAACCGGGGTCAGACCTCAATAAGGAAATCTTTCTGTTCGGCGGTCTGACCCTGGTTAGGAAACTTTCATGGGGGCCACTTCACACGCAGCGCATACCCAGCGCATACACGCTCCCTACACTGGCTCCATCACCAATCGGGAGCCTTTATGCAAAAAACACTGCTGTACAAAATACTCGCCATCCTGGCGCTTACCCTTGTGATTTGCCTGCTGCTGGCAATGATCCAGGGGACCATCCACGACCGCTCCGAATTCCGCGCCGAGGCCGTGGCCAGCATCGCCGCCGATTCGGTGCGCGAACAGTCGATCATCGGTCCCGTCATGGTCATCCCGTACACCGATGAATTCGATGTGACCGTGCCCGCCACCACCGATGCCGCCAGCAAGACCGAAACGGTGCGGCGCTCGGTCAGCCGGGTGCACCTGGTGTTTCCGAACCAGTTGACGCTCGATGGCCGCTTCGATACCGATTACCGTTACCGCGGCATCCACCGGGTCTTGTATTACAGCGGCCAGCACGCGCTGTCGGGCGACTTCGACCTGCCGCTCAAGTCTTCCCTGCCGCGCACCAATTCGCTCTCGCGCATTACCGTGGGCCAGGCCAGCATCGCGGTCGGGATCGAGGATGTGCGCGGCATCCGCAATATTCCGACCATTACCTGGGGCAAGCAGCCGATCGAATTCCAGCAGGGCACCGGCAGCATCGCCCTCGGCAGCGGCTTGCATGCCGATCTGCCGCCCATGGACATGGAGCAGAGCGGGCGCGTCAACTTTGCTTTCAACCTGGGCCTGGACGGCATCGAACGCCAGCATTTTTCGCCCGTCGCGCGCAATAACCAGATCACGCTGGCATCGAAGTGGCCGCATCCGCAATTTGGCGGGCGTTTCCTGCCATCGACCAAGGACCGCAGCATCAGCGACGATGGCTTCAAGGCCAACTGGTCGATCGCTTCGCTGTCGACCGCCACCCAGCAGCAGTTGCGTGCCCTGCAGGAAGGCACTGCGGCGGCCGCGAACGCCACGCCGGCCGAGCGCATCGCCGCCGCTATTCCCGTGGTCCCGGGCGCCGATGCGCGCGCCGACCGCTTCAGCGTGGCCTTCATCGAACCGGTGAATGTGTATTCGCTGGCCGGGCGCGCCACCAAGTACGGTTTGCTGTTCGTGGCGCTGACCTTTGCCGCGTTCTTTATTTTTGAGATCCTCAAGCGCTTGCCGATTCACCCGGTCCAGTACCTGCTGGTCGGGTTGGCGCTGGTGCTGTTCTTCCTGCTGCTGGTGGGCTTGTCGGAACATATCCCGTTCATCACGGCGTACCTGATCGCCAGCACGGCCTGCATCCTGCTGCTGGGTTTTTACCTGAGTTTCGTGCTGCGCAACCGGATGCGCGGACTGGGTTTCGGCGTGGCGCTGACCGTGCTCTACGGCGCGCTGTATGGCTTGCTCAGCTCGGAGAATAATGCGCTGGTACTGGGCAGTATCCTGCTGTTCGCGGTACTGGGCGCGATCATGGTCGCCACCCGCAAGGTGGACTGGTATCAGATCGGCAAGACCGAGCCGGTCGCGGCCGAGGGCGTGAACTGAGCACCAGCGGCCGGCCCGCCGGTCTTCTGTGCGACTCCGGTGCGTCGCTGCAAACGTCGTGCCACTCCGGCGTCAGGCCGGGAGCACGAATTGATCTTCGATCAGTTCCGAGAACGCATCGGCGCGCACCGCTTTGCTGTAATAAAAGCCCTGGGCCGCATGGCAGCCATGAGTCATTAGAAACTGTGCCTGTTGCAGGGTTTCCACGCCTTCGGCGATCACCCCCAGTTGCAGGCTGCCAGCCATGGCGATGATGGCCGTGACCAGGGCCGTGTCATTCCGGTCGGTGCCGATGTCGCGCACGAACGACTGGTCGATCTTGAGCGAATGCACGGGAAAACGCTGCAGGTAAGCCAGGCTGGAATAGCCCGTGCCGAAGTCGTCGACCGAGAGCTCGATTCCCATGTCGCTCAACCGGGTCAGCATGGCAAGATTGTATTCGCTGCGCTGCATCAGGATGCTTTCGGTAATTTCCAGTTCGAGGGCGCTGGCGGGAATTCCAGCCTCGTCCAGAATTTGCCCGACCAGGGAGCAAAAGTTCACTTGTTCGAGTTGTCGGGGCGACAGGTTGACGGCCATTTTCAGCTCCGGGTGGCCCGCGGCGTGCCAGATTTTCAGTTGCCGGCACGCCTGGCGCAATACCCACTCGCCGATCGGCACGATCAGGCCGGACTCTTCCGCGTTCGCGATGAAGTCGCCACAGGAAATCGGCTGGGTTCCCGGCGGCTGCCAGCGCAGCAGCGCTTCGGCTGAAAATATCGTGCCGCTTTCCATTGCCACCTGCGGCTGGTAATGCAGGATGAACTCATCTTGCGCCAGGGCTTGGCGCAGTCGCTTGCCGACGTCGAGGCGCTGCTGCACCGCCTGGTTGAGTGCAGCAGTGAAAAACTGGAAATTGCCGCGCCCCATTTCCTTGGCGTGGTACATCGCGGTATCGGCGGCGCGCATCAGGGAGTCGACATCCAGGCCGTCATCGGGATACACGCTGATGCCGATGCTGCCGCCCAGATGCAACTGGTTCTGTTCGACATTGAAGGGTTGCGCCAGACTGTCGAGCGCCTTTTGCGCCACCCGCGCGGCGTCGCCGCTGTCACCCGGCAACGGCAGGATGAGGACGAATTCATCGCCGCCCAGCCGGGCAACGCTGTCGCCTTCGCGCAGGCATTGCTGCAATCGGATGGCCGCCATTTTTAATACTTGATCGCCGATGTAGTGGCCCAGCGAATCGTTGATATTCTTGAAGTAGTCTAGATCGATGAACAACACCGCGACCCGGCTCCGGTTGCGGTGGGCGAAGGCGATCGCCTGATGCATGCGGTCCTGCAGCAAAGTGCGTTTGGGCAATCCAGTCAAGGCATCATGATCGGCCATATGGTGGATGCGCTCGTCGGCCAGCCTGCGTTCGGTCAGGTCGAGCACAAAGCTCACGCCTTCCTCCCGCACGCCTTCGAACAGGGCGCTGGCCACCAGTACCGGAACGAGGCGGCCATCCTTGCGCATGTATTCCTTCTCGTACGGGGTGCAGCGTCCGGTCGTCTTGAGTTCTTCCAGGGCATGCTCATCGGCCGTATCGTATTGCGGCGGCGTCATGTCGGTCCAGCGCAACCTTCCCGCCAGCACGTCTTCCCTTGAATAGCCAGAAAGTTTCAGAAAGGCATCATTCGCTTCACTGATGCGCCCGCTCAAATCGCCGATGAAAATGCCGATGATGTTCGCGTCCACCAGGCGCCGGATGCGCGCCTCCCTGTCCCGCAGCGCTTCCTCGGCACGCTTGCGCTCGCTGATGTCGCGCGCAATCGCCGACACGCCGGTGATCACGCCCTCGGCGTTGCGGATCGGGGAGGTGGTGAGCGACACATCGATGCGGCTACCATCCTTGCGCAGCCGCACAGTTTCGAGGTGTTCGATGCGCTCGCCGCGCCGCAGGCGCTCCAGGATCGCGGACATCTCGTGGGCCAGCTCGGGCGGGATCAGCGTCGATATCGGCCGCCCCAGCATCTCCGCGGCGCCATAGCCGTACATGCGCTCGGCGCCGGCATTCCAGCTGACGATGGTGCCGTCGAGCGCCTTGCTGATGATGGCGTCGTCGGAAGAGGTGACGATGGCGGCCAGTTGAAGCGCGGCCTGCTCGGCCCGGCGCGTACGCTCCAGGTCATGCGTGCGTTGGCTGCATAATTGCTCGAATAACATGGCGTGGCCGCTAGTCACGAGCAGGAAAGCACCGAGCACGCCGGTGAAGGCCAGTCCGCCGGCAAGCACCGACCAGGCAACCCGAAGATGCGGTGGAGAAAAATACGGTTCCTTGGCGCCGTTGAAAACGCCCACGATCACCGCGCATGCCAGGCAGATCGGGAGGGCCACCGTTTTGCGCCGGCGCCGCCAGAGTGCCTGCGGCTGTCCGAACCAGGTCAGTACCAGCGGCGTGGCCACCAGTACGCCGATGGCGTCGCCGAACCACCAGGCCCACCAGGTGAAGGAGTAACCGTCAGCTGGCACCTTGCCAGCGAGTACCAGCATTGTCGTGCCCGCGCTGGCACTGATGACGCAACTGGCCGGCCCGCCCAGGCCGAGAAACGTGATGACATCGCGTGCCCGGTCCAGCGGCGTCGGGAAACCGACGAAACGGCGAATGAGGGTTGCGCCAGCAATGGCCTGCAGGCTGGCGCCAACGCCGATCGCGGCTGGCAAGAGCAGCGATTTGATGAGCGAAGCGGTGCTGCCGGCATCGAATGAGACCGCGGCATTGGCCAGAAACGAGCCCAGCCAGATGCCGGGCGCAATGCGATTGCCGGCAATGAGGACCGCGGCCAGCGCAATGCCCGCGGCAGGCCAGATGGGTGCGGCATAGCCAGGGGAAAGCGCCAGCAGCAAGCCGAATCGGGCGGTAATGTAATAGGCAAGAGCGAGAACGAGGAGCTCACCACTCTGGCGGATTACCTGAGTCTGCATGTTTCATCCATCCGATGATGTCTACGGGTACGAGAAGGACGCCGGTCCGACAGCGATGAAGCGCACCATCGCTCCGCTGTCTTAACGCCGCCGACAATGTTAAATTTCGCGTGCCCGCGAACTTGGGCCTATGGAGTTAAGACCCGGTATCGTGACGAAAAGTTCTGGAGATGAGGAGATGAGGCGATGAGGTGATGAGGAGGGGGCGGGTGGCCGCCCCCCACGGTGCACTGGTGCCGGATCGGCACGGCGGCGCCGCAGGCGGCTTGCGCTGCGGCGGCGCGCAGTTTCACTCCTTCGAGCCGGTGGTCCAGCGCAGGCCGAAGCCGAAGCGCCGGTCCATCAGCTCGTGCCCGCTTTCGCGGCCTTGCTGCGAGAAGTATTCGGCCAGCTTGGTCACCTGCATGCTGCCGCCGCGGTTTTCGATCATGGCAATGGCGCACATCATCTGATTGCCGCCCTGGTCGAGCCGCACTTCGATCGGTGCCTGGTCGGGCATGTTGATGGTGACCACGCCATCGGTGGCGGCCCAGTTCGGCGCGCCATCGTAGATGAAGGCGAAGATCAGGGCCCGCTTCATGTCGTGGAAGTGGTCGCCGTTGATGGCCAGGTTTTCGCCTTCGGCCGAGCGCCCGGTGCGGTCGTCGGCCGCCAGGCGCATGTAGGGCGGACGGTCGAAGTCGCCCCAGACGTTGCCCAGCGCCTGTACCAGGCCCGGACGGCCATCGGCCAGTTCGTACATGCAGCCCAGGTCGAGGTCGATGCCCTTGCCGCTGCCGCTGCCGCCACTGGCGCCGCGGTTCCAGTTCAGGTTGACGTGGATGCGCCCGAACCCCTTGCTGCCGCCGCGCTTGTCGAGCGAGACCTTGTCGCCGCGCTTGTCGAGCGTGACTTTCGACAGCGACACTGGCTGTGGCTGTGGCTGTGGCTGTGGCTGTTGCTGCGGGGGCGGGACCGGCACGCTCGCCGGTGCCGCCTCGGTGCCGCCGAAATGCTTGAGCAGGGCCGACAGGCCGCCATTGAAACCCTGGCCGACCGCGCCGAAGCGCCAGATGCCGTCTTTCCGGTAAATTTCGCCGACGATGACAGCTTTTTCATCCTGGAAATCGGCACCCGACCATGGGAATTGCACGCTCTCGCCCAGCTTCAGGCTGCTGGCACCCACCTTGCGCATGGTGCCGCCGCCGTCGATGGCGGCCACGAACACCAGCTTGGCGACCGAGGCCGGCAGCGCGTCGAGGTTGACGGCGAAGCTGGCGCCGCGCCCGCCCAGGGTCATCCTGATTTCATTGGCGGGACTGGCCAGCTGGTTGTAGAACACCATGTAGCGCTCGTCGGAGAGCTTGTCGGCGCTGTCCAGGCCGAAGCAGGAGATGTCGACCACCATGCCGGCGCAGTCGATATCGAGCACCACATTGAAGGGCGCCGCCAGGCCGAGGTCGGCCAGTTTGCCTTTTTGTCCGCGCGAAAAATTTGTCACGATAGCGTCCTTTTCACTCAAATCAGGTTCAAAGTTCCCGTGGAATTGCCGAGCTCATCGGAGGGTGGTCGTGATGAGCGCCAAACACATTCGATTGTTCGATGGTGCGTTCGGCCCAGGCGCGGTGGGTGGCCACTTCGCACATCGAATTATGCATCTTGAACACGGCCGGCGCGTCGACGTCGAGAATGGCCCTGGCCGCCGCCAGGTCGTTCGGCTTGACCCGGTAATGCTGCTCGATCGGCGCGATCTGGCTCGGGTGGATGGCGGTCTTGCCGACCATGCCGTGGGCCAGGTCCTCGGCCACTTCCTGGTCGAGCAGTTCGGGCAGGTCGAGGTGCTCGAACACGGGCGCGGTCAGCACGAAACCGTAGGGACGGAAGGTGGTGACCAGGCGCGCGATCACCGGCCCCAGGGGAGTGCGGTACAGGGTCATGGTGCGCGGACGGCGCAGGCCCAAGAGGGCCAGCAGATCGTTGCCGCCGATGCGCAGCGCCAGGATGCGCTGGCGCACGCCGGGCCCTTCGAGCATCTTGCGAAATTGCCGCATTTCCCAGTCGTTGAACACTTCGGCCGTTTCCAGCGTGGGCATGAGCATGTGATCGGTATTGCGGATCTGCTTGAAGTAGGCATCGAAGTTGTAGCGCGTGGCTTTCGGGATCACGAAGCCGGCCAGCTTGTCGGCGCCCGGCATGGCCAGCACGCGCGCCATGACCTCGGGATTGCGCACGCGCACGAAGCGCTCGGCCACGCCCTCGGTCCTCATATTGGCCAGCACAACGGACAGGTTGAACAGCGCCCAGCTCAGGTCGGCGTCGGCGACCGCGTCCTCGGTGCAGAAAATCAGCGAGCGCACGTGCCCCATGCGCTCGCCATTGGCCACTTCCATCAGGTATTTGTGATTCGCCGGCACGTACAGCGACGCTCCCATCGACTTAACCATCCAGTGCACTCCTGATCAATGAAACGGCGTGATACGGCAACGCGCGGTCGACGATCACGGGGATATTCTTTTCCTGCGCCAGCAGGGCCAGGTGGGCCACGTCGGGCGCGCCGGCGTCGCGCAGGATCAAGAGACGCGGGCTGCGGCGCAGCAACACGCGGGTCGCTTCGCCGATGCCGGGCTTGATCATGTTGACGTCGGTAATGCCATGCTGGTCCAGCGCGGCCAGCATGTAGGCGCGCGAAACGGCGCCGGCCTGCTCGCGGTCGACCGCCTGGACCTGCTGCGCGGTGCCGGCCGCGGCGATGTCCAGCGCGGCGGCCACCAGGCCGTCGGCGAAGCTTTGCGACTGGTCGTGCGCCTCGAACTGCTGATAGTACACGCAGCCGTGGAAGTCGCCCGGGCCGATTGCATCGTTCAGGATCGAGCGGCTGATCAGGCCGGACACGGTGGCGTTCAGTATGCTCGACGGAATCAGGTAGTCGTCGCAGGACGCGGCGCAGGCGGCGCTGCCGGCCAGGTCGGACAGCACGTACAGGCCGCCGTCAATCGCCGTGCCGCGGCGGGCATTGAATTCATCGATGGCGGCGGACAATTCGCGCGAAATCACGCCCTTGCCGGTCCAGCCATCGATGAAGACGATCGATTCGGGCGCGTGGCCCTGCGCCAGGATGTGTTCGAGCGCGACCAGGTCGATGCCGCGGTCGCGGATGATCGATACCGAGTAATGGGTGCTGGCGCGGCCGTAGACTTTTGGCAGCAGGCTGTTGAGCACCACGCCGACCGGGGTGCCGGCGCGCGCCAGCGATACCAGGGTCACCGGGCCGCTGCGGCGCTGGGCGATCAGGCCGGCCAGGGTCAGGCAGTCGCGCGCCATGCGCGCCGTGTTGGCGGCGCACGCTTCGCGAAACACCGCCAGGTAGCGCTCCGACGGCAGCGATTCGGGCGAGAGCATTTCGCTGTAGTGGCGCTGGCCCGACTGGATCAGGAATTCTTTTTCCGGGACATCGACGAAGTCCTGCATCGCCAGCGGCTTGAGCAGGAAGCTGACGTCTTCCGAACGGTAACTGCCGGAAAAATTCATAGGGTCTCCAGGGTGAGGCCGGCGAGCTGGGTGCGGCTCGGAACGATGGCGTAGTCGCAGGCGGCCATGAAGCGCGCGTCCGATTTGCTGTCGCCCATGCCGAAGGTCAGGATATCGCCATGTTCGGCGCGCAGGCGCGCGCTCACGTGCGCCACCGCGTGCGATTTGTTCAGCGCCTTGGGCAGAATCGCCAGATTGTTGCCGTTGCGATGGATGAAGTAGTCGCGGCCACCATCGTCAATCCATGGTTGGACCACGTCGCGCTCGATCGGCTCCAGGTTGGCCGCGATTTTTTGCGGGTCCTTGACCACCAGATAGAAGGGCGTGTCGAAATCCTCGATCAGGCGCGCGCGGTTGCCGAAACCGGTGCGCCCGGCCCAGGCGTCGATCAGCCCCGCCAATTCTTGCAGGCCGGGCAGGGCGGCTTGCATGGCGCCGCGCATGTGTTCCAGCCATTCCTGATCGACGCTGCCGTCGGGCAGCAGGATGACCCCGCCGTAGTCGAGCACGGCGTAGCTGTGGAAGTCGATGCCCACGCGCTGGAACGCGTTCAGGTTGCGCGCCGTGGTGGGGATCATCGTCATGCCATCCTGGGCAAAGGCGAGAAAGGCGCGCTGGCCGGGCGTGGTGTACGAGATCGGGCTGCCATCCTTGAGGAAGGCGGCCGCTTCGATCGGCAAGCCGCGGCCCTCGCACTTTTCCAGCGACTGGAACAGGGTGTCGTCCAGGTCGGCGAACAGGAATTTATGAAACTTCTTCAACATGGGTCTCGGTCTTAAAGTGGAAAAGACGCGCTTTGAGCGTGTCTGCAAGGTCCAGCAGCGCGCGTTGGGGCGCGGTTTCGTGGCAAATGACGACGTGCTCGTATTGGCCGGGGGTGACGTTATACAGGAAATTGGCGACACCCTCCCCATAATTGTCCGGGAACGTGAGCGCGGCTGTCACGGCGCCCCAGGTCAGGATCGGCGAGCGTGTGGTCGATTGCACAACGACGTTCACGCCCAGTTGTTCCAGCGCTGCGCCGAGCAGGTAGGACGGGTGCATGAATTCGCCCGTGCCGAGCACCAGCATGCGCTCGCCGGGCTTGACGTCGCCCGCCAGGCGTTCGGCCAGGCCATCGGGCAAGGTGAGGGCGCGGTGCAGGCCGTAGCGGCCGAACTCGCCGCTGGCGCCACGGTCGGCGGAGGCATCGAACAGCTGGGCCGGGGCGCTGGCGCTGGCCAGCTGGCCGGGCGTGAAACGGTACTCGCCGCTGACCGGCGCACCCATCGTCACCGGCAGGCCGAAGCGCTCGCTCAGGGCGGCGGTGGCCGTGGCGCCCATGAAGTTGGTAATCGTCGCCAGGTGCACGTGGGCGATGCCGGGATTGAGCTTGCGGCAGGCGTCGGTCAGGTTGAGGAAGGTGTTGCCGGTGCTCGCTTCATCGTCGACCAGCACCAGGGCCCTGGCATTGAGGAGCAGGTCGCGCGTATGCGCGTCCGGCGGCATGTGCAGGAACTGGCGCGGGGCGTGGCTGTGCGCTTCCTCGAATTCGATGATGGGGGCGGCGCCGACCCGGTAGCGCGAGGTGTGCAGGAACAAGCCTTCGCGCCCGGGATGGGCGGCCAGCCAGGCTTCGAACACGCCCTGGCCCAGGCCAATGGCGGTTTCGGCCATGGCGATGAAGACCACCGGGCCGGGCAATTCAGGCACGGTGTCGGCCAGGCTCTGGTGCACCTTGCGCATCATGCCAGGTGTGACCGGCCAGTGCTTGCCCAGCACCTTGCTCAGGAACAGGAAGCCGCGCTTGGCGTTGGCGCGCGCGGCAAAGCCCATCACGTCGTCCAGCGCGAAGGCGCTGTCGTGGATGTCGAGTTCGAGTTCGCCCGTGGGCAGGCTCAGGCGATGGCGCTCGGGTGCTTGCGCCATGCTCACACCAGGTCCACCGAGGTCAGCTCGGCCGGGGCAGTCAGTTCGGCCACGCGGATGCCGTCACGCACCGGCGGCACGGCGACCTTGTCGAAACCGTCGGCAAAGCCGCACAGGGCGATGTAGGGCAGGTTGGGGCCGGCCACGCAGGCCATGCCGATGCCGCCCGACATGCGCGGGTTGATTTCGAGCAGGTGCAGCTTGCCGTCGCCTTCGCGGAACTGGACGTTGAACACGCCGTTCAGGCCATGGATGCGGGCCAGCTCGGCGGTCGCTTCCATGATGTCGTCGCGCATGTCGATCAGCTGGCCGCTGCCGGCTTTCATCGGCTTCTTGCGCGCCACCGCGCACACCAGGCGGCCATGGTCGCCCACGCAGTCGACGCTGTATTCGACGCCATCGAGGTAGGCCATCAGCAGCATGGTGCGAAATTCGCCCAGCTCGGCCAGACCGCGGCGCATGTCGTCGCGGCCGATATGATATTCGGCGCCGGCCAGCAGCAGGGCGGCGCTGCTGCGTTCCTCGTCGAGGATGGCAAAGCCCAGGCCGTACACCGAGCGCGAGGGCTTGACGCACAGCGTGGGATAACGCGCGCGCAGCTCGGCGTAGGCGGCGTCGAACTGGGCGACGTTGTCGAACACGCGGAATTCGGCCACCGGCGCGCCGGGCAGGTTGGTGGTGGCGTAGAAACGCGCCTTGTCGTGGATCAGTTCGAGCTGTTCCTGCGAGGCGGCGCTGAGCACGCGCGTGCCCTGGGCTTCAAAGCGCGCGTGCGCGCTCGCCAGCTCGGTCGACAGGCGGCCGGGGATGAATATGTCGATCCGGTGCTCGCGGCAAAAGTCCAGGCACCAGGCGATGTAGGCGTCGTTGTCCAGGCCGGTTGGCTCGACGAAGAATTCGTGGGCGACGCGTCCGGCGACGGCGTGCGGATTGGCATTGGTGTAAATGAGATGGAAACGGCCTTCCAGATCGGCTTCGCGGATGAGGCCGATTGCCGCGTACACGGACGAGAACGTCCTGTTGAACCAGACACGCATGAGTTGCTTTCTTATTGAATCGTCATTGTTGCTGTCGTACTAGGCGAGCAGGCGGTGTTGTTTGGCCAGTTTTATCCAGCCCGGGTATTCTGCCATGAGCAGGTCGTACAGCTCGGAATCGGAATATTCATCGGGCGATTCGACCGAGAAGAAGTCGGCATTGTCGATCAGGCGTCCGGACAGTTCATCGAGTTTTTCGAGGAAGGGGAAGTCGGTGGGCCCGACGTGGAAAAAGCGCTTTTTCGATTTCCTGCCCCTGCCGATGCCCATGAATTGCCAGAAGATCGGTTCGTGGCTGGCCCAGCGCAGCTGTTTTTCCGTCAGCGCTTCGTCGGAGGTGGAACCGTCGGTGACGAACATGACGTACACCGGGAGCGGCGCCGTGACCGCGCTGGTGCGCGCGCCGCCGTTGGCGTCCGGGAAATAGAAGCGGCGCACCGCTTCCATCGCCTTGCCGTAGTTGGTGCCGCCTTCGAGCGGGTGGGCCTGGACCACGTCGCGCACATAGGTCAGGGCGTTGCCGAGATTCATGGGCGCCGGCTGGTGGATGCCGGTTCCGAACAGGAACACGTCGATTTCGCCATCGTCGTCGAATTTGCAGCCCAGGGCCAGGACGCGGTCGGCAAATTGCTGCACCAGGCCCTTGCGGTAGAGCATACCCATGGAGGCGGAGATGTCGAGCACCAGGGCGACCTTGGCGCGGTGGTTGGCCAGGCCCGCTTTTTCCAGCGAGACGGTGGCGTGCTTGACCAGGCTGACCAGGTGGGGCGCCTTGCTTTCGATGCGTTTTTCGAGCGAGATGCGGCCGGGCTCGGAAGCCGGGCGGGGCGCTGGTGCGGCCACCGGGGCGGCGTCAGGCGCAGCCACGGCGCCGCCGAAGTGGGCTACCAGCGCGTCGAGTCCGCCGTTGAAGCCCTGGCCGACGGCCATGAAGCGCCATTGGCCATCCTTGCGGTACAGATTGCCCAGCATGATGGCGCGTTCCTGGGCGAAATCGGCGCCGGAAAAGGCGAAGCGCGCTTTTTCTTCGGTGCCGGCGAGCAGGCGCAGGTAGCTGCCGCCGAGCTGGGACATGGTGCCGTCGCCGTCGACGCTGGCGGTGATCGCCAGCTGGTCGATGTTGGCCGGCAGCAGGCGGGTATCGATGCTGAAACCGAGCAGGTCGCCGGGGATGGCGATCAGTTCGGCGCCGCCGCAGGGCGTGCGCGGCTGGTTGAAGAAGGTCATGTACGACTCATCGAGCAGCTTGCCGTCGGCGCCGAGGCCGAAGCAGGCGAAGTCGAGCCGCAGGCCGGCGGCGTTCAGGCCGATGTCGAAGCGGCCGTTGGGGGCGATGTTGGCCAGCGGCAGACGCTGCCCGCGAGATAAGTTTTCCATGGTGTCCGTTCGAAAGGTGGAGATAGAATGATCAGTGACCTTAAAACCGTCGTTCCCGCGCAGGCGGGAACGACGGGGGAGGGCGGCGGCCCGGCACGCTCACGGCCGCACTCATGCATACACACCCCCCACACGTCACAACGCCCGCAAGGCGCCGCCCCGGGGCAGCCATCCTTGCGGGCGAGGACCGGCGGGTCGTGCTTTACGCGTTGACGCCGAACGACTTGGCCAGTGGCCCCAGGCCGCCCTTGAAGCCCTGGCCGATGGCCTTGAACTTCCATTCCGCGCCGGCGCGATAGAGCTCGCCGAAGATCATGGCCGTTTCGGTCGAGCCGTCTTCCGATAGGTCGTAACGGGCCAGTTCCTTGTCGCCGTCGGCGTTCAGGCAGCGGATGTACGCCTTGCCGACCATGCCGAAGTTCTGCTTACGCGTTTCGGCTTCGTGAATGGTCACGCAGAACGATACCTTGTCGATCTCGGCCGGCACCGCGCTCAGGTCGATGCGCACCTGTTCGTCGTCGCCTTCGCCGGCGCCCGAGGTGTTGTCACCGCCGTGCACCACCGAACCGTCGCTCGACTTGAGGTTGTTGTAGAAAATGAAGTCGGCGTCGGCGCGGACCTTGCCGTCGGCCTTGAGCATGAAGGCGCTGCCGTCGAGGTCGAACGCGCTGCCGTCGGTCGCACGCGGATCCCAGCCGAGGCCGATGACGACCTTGGTCAGTCCCGGAGCTTCCTTGCTCAGGTTGACGTTGCCGCCTTTTTGCAAACTGATTGCCATGTATAACTCCTTGTAACGGGTTGAGGGACACTTCACGCCAACGCTGTGGCGCTCGATAACAAAATTACAGTGTTGCAATTTCCGGTCGTAATATACAACGTGCTTGCCAGCCTGTATATGGGCGCACTTGATTCGTAGGCAAGCCTTATATTTTTGTTTTGAGGTTTTCCGGTCACGCCGGCTGGGCGTTGCTGGACAGAAATCACCGCTGGCCATAAACTGGCGAGGTTACCTAGAAGCTTCGCCACCCTGTCCATGACCCCAGATCTTGCTATCCGCCGCTCCATCCGCAAGGTCACGCATGCTGACTTTGCCTCCTATCCCATCTGGGAATGGGCGATCGATGAAGAGGTCAACCTGGGCAATGGCGAGTCCTTCGTGCGCCCGACCAGCCTGGACGCGGTGCCGCTCGACCCGCTCGGGCATTATATTGTGGCGGCCAACACTACCCTGAGCGATGGCGTGATCCTGCCGTCCTGCGTGGAGGTGAGCATGCGCGGCAAGAAGCAGCATATCGAGCCGATGTTCGTGTTCCTGCTGGACCGGCACCTGGATTTTGCCGGGGTGGAAACCACCGCGCTGCTGAGCCGGTATACCAAGCGCGTGAATATTTATCCGGTGCGCTGGGAAATGGCGGTGCCGATGGCGGGCGAGACGCGCCTGCGCACGGGCAAGGTGCGGCGCGGGCTGTGGGAGCGGATGGTGCAGTTCTGGCTGCGCTTGCGGATCGGGTCGGGCGGACAGCCGCTGGCGCGATGAAACGCCGCAGGCCGCTGTCGTCAATCGCAGCTCCGGCGCAAACCGTCTTCCCATGGCGGCGGCAGCTTTGATCCGAGGTGCCATGGGCCCCCGCCTGCGCGGGGGAGACGGATAAACAGTCAGCGAAACGCGCCGGCAATAGCCGCTTTTGGGCGTTTTTACCGCCTTGAACATCCCCCGCAACACCCCCGCATCCCCCGCGGTACAACACATCGACATACCTCCAACTAAGTTGTTGCGTCAAGCCTTTTTGCATGCTATCCTAGCCGGCTTCGGTATGGATTCGTGTGTTTTTGAATCTGTCCTTTACTTGGTAGTTAAACAGTCAGCCCCGCCCAATCGCAGGTGGGAATGGAGAAAAAATGAGCCTAGGCCTTCTCGGTCGCAAGGTTGGAATGATGCGCATCTTTACGGATGAAGGGGATTCGATCCCTGTCACCGTTCTGGACGTGTCGAACAACCGTGTCGCACAAATCAAAACCCCTGAAACAGATGGTTACTCCGCTGTTCAGGTCGCATTCGGTCAACGTCGCGCTTCCCGCGTGAACAAAGCTGTTGCGGGTCACCACGCCAAAGCTGGCGTCGAAGCAGGTACCATGTTGCGCGAATTCCGCGTTGATGCTGGTAAAGCTGCCGAACTGAAAGCTGGCGACGTTGTTGCCGCTTCCCTGTTCGAAGTCGGTCAGAAGATCGACGTCCAAGGCGTCACGATCGGTAAGGGTTACGCCGGCGTCATCAAGCGTTACCACTTCGCTTCCGGTCGCGCAACGCACGGTAACTCGCGTTCGCACAATGTTCCAGGTTCCATCGGTATGGCGCAGGATCCAGGTCGTGTTTTCCCTGGTAAGCGCATGACCGGTCACCTCGGTGACGTGAATCGTACCGTACAGAATCTCGAAATCGCCCGTATCGATGCCGACCGTCAGCTGTTGCTGGTCAAAGGTGCCGTACCAGGTGCGAAAAATGGTCAGGTGATCGTTTCGCCAGCCATTAAATCCAAAGTTCAGAAGGGAGCTTAATTATGGAACTCAAGCTTCTGAATGAGCAAGGTCAAGCAGGTTCGAACGTCGCCGCAGCCGATACCGTTTTCGGTCGTGACTACAACGAAGCCCTGATCCACCAGATCGTCGTCGCTTACGCTGCCAACGCACGTAGCGGTAACCGCAAGCAGAAAGATCGTGAAGAAGTTCACCACACGACCAAGAAGCCATGGCGCCAAAAAGGTACCGGCCGCGCGCGTGCTGGTATGTCGTCCTCGCCACTGTGGCGCGGCGGCGGTCGGATTTTCCCGAACTCGCCTGACGAAAACTTCACCCACAAAGTGAACAAGAAGATGTACCGCGCAGGTATCTGCTCGATCTTGTCGCAACTGGCACGCGAAGAGCGTCTGGTCGTGGTTGAAGGCATGAACCTGGATGCTCCTAAGACCAAGCTGCTGTCGCAAAAGCTGCAGGGCATGGGTCTGGAATCGGTCATGATCATCACCGACAAGCTCGAAGAAAACCTGCTGCTGGCATCGCGCAACCTGCCTAACGTGCTGGTCGTCGAGCCGAAGCACGCTGATCCGATGTCGCTGGTGTTCTACAAAAAAATCGTGGTCACCAAAGCAGCACTGGCCATGATCGAGGAGATGTTCGCATGAGCGGCGTAATCAAATTTTCCGAAGAGCGCCTGATGAAGGTGCTCCAGGCGCCAGTCATTTCCGAGAAGGCCACCATGGTCGCGGAAAAGAACGAGCAGATCGTGTTCCGCGTATTGCCGGATGCGACCAAGCCTGAAATCAAGGCAGCCGTTGAACTGTTGTTCAAGGTTGAAGTGCTGTCGGTGCAGACAGCCAATCGCGAAGGTAAGCAAAAGCGTTCGGGCCGTTTCAATGGCCGTCGCAACCATACCAAGCGTGCTTTCGTGTGCCTGAAGCCTGGCCAGGAAATCAACTTCTCCGAGGAGGCTAAATAATGGCACTCGTAAAGATGAAACCAACCTCACCAGGCCGTCGCGGCATGGTGAAGGTTGTGAACCCGGACCTGTACAAAGGTCGTCCGTTCGCAGCTCTGGTTGAAAAGAAATCGAAAACTGCCGGCCGTAACAACAACGGTCACATCACCACCCGCCACATCGGCGGTGGTCATAAGCAGCACTATCGCCTGATCGACTTCAAGCGTCAGAAGGATGGTATTCCGGCAAAGGTCGAGCGTATCGAATACGATCCAAACCGTACCGCGAACATCGCCCTGCTGTGCTATGCGGACGGTGAGCGCCAGTACATCATCGCCACCAAGGGCATGTCCGTTGGCGATTCGGTGATGAATGGTTCGGAAGCGCCTATCAAGTCGGGCAACTGCCTGCCTATCCGTAACATCCCAGTCGGCACCGTGATGCATTGCGTCGAGATGCTGCCAGGTAAAGGTGCCCAGATGGCACGTACCGCCGGCGCTGGTGTTGTTCTGATGGCGCGCGAAGGTACCTACGCTCAAGTGCGTCTGCGCTCGGGTGAAGTGCGCCGCGTGCACATCGAATGCCGTGCAACGGTTGGCGAAGTCGGTAATGCCGAGCACAGCCTGCGCAAGATCGGTAAAGCTGGCGCGATGCGCTGGCGCGGTGTTCGTCCTACCGTTCGCGGTGTGGTCATGAACCCGGTCGATCACCCGCACGGTGGTGGTGAAGGTAAAACCGCAGCTGGTCGTCATCCAGTGTCGCCTTGGGGCCAACAGACGAAGGGTAAGAAGACGCGCCGTAACAAGCGTACGACTTCGATGATCGTCTCGCGCCGCGGCAAGAAATAAGGATAAGACATGACACGTTCATTGAAAAAAGGGCCGTTTATCGACGCCCACCTGGTGAAAAAAGTCGAAACCGCGCAAGCGAACAAAGACAAGAAGCCAGTCAAAACCTGGTCGCGCCGTTCGACGATCTCGCCAGACTTCATCGGCCTGACGATCGCAGTGCATAACGGCAAGCTGCACGTGCCGGTATACATCTCCGAGAACATGGTTGGTCACAAGCTCGGCGAATTCGCACTGACCCGTACGTTCAAGGGCCATGCCGCTGACAAGAAGGCGAAGAAATAATGGAAACCAAAGCTATCCTCAAAGGTGTGCGCCTGTCCGACCAAAAAGGTCGTCTGGTTGCCGATCTGATCCGTGGCAAGAAGGTTGATGCAGCACTCAACATCTTGCAGTTCAGCCCGAAAAAAGGTGCAACGATCATCAAGAAGGTTCTGGAGTCCGCCATCGCGAACGCCGAGCACAATGATGGCGCTGACATCGACGAGCTGAAGGTCGTCCAGATCTACGTTGAAAAGGGTCCTATCCTGAAGCGCTTCACTGCACGCGCTAAAGGCCGGGGTGATCGCATCTCAAAACAATCCTGTCACATCTACGTGACTGTCGGCAACTAAGGGGTCACGATGGGACAGAAGATTCATCCAACAGGCTTTCGCCTGTCAGTAACCCGTAACTGGGCATCGCGTTGGTACGCGGGCAATGGTAACTTTGCCCAAATGCTCAACGAAGATCTCAAGGCACGTGCGTTCCTGAAAAAGAAACTGAAGAACGCTTCGGTCGGCCGCATCGTCATCGAGCGTCCTGCCAAGAACGCGCGCTTCACGATCTACAGCTCGCGTCCAGGCGTGGTCATTGGTAAAAAAGGCGAAGACATCGAAGTACTGAAGTCGGCGCTGACCAAGATCATGGGCGTTCCTGTGCACGTGAACATCGAAGAAATCCGCAAGCCGGAAATCGACTCGCAGCTGATCGCCGATTCGATCTCGCAGCAGCTGGAAAAGCGGATCATGTTCCGCCGCGCCATGAAGCGCGCCATGCAAAACGCCATGCGTCTGGGTGCCCTGGGCATCAAGATCATGTCGTCGGGCCGCTTGAACGGTATCGAAATCGCACGTAAAGAGTGGTATCGCGAAGGCCGCGTGCCTCTGCACACCCTGCGCGCCGATATCGACTACGGTACCAGCGAAGCAGCAACGACCTACGGCATCATCGGCGTCAAGGTCTGGGTATACAAAGGTGACCGCGCGCCGAACGGCGACGCACCAGTGATCGATACCCCGGCCGACGAGAAGAAGAGCCGCGGTCCGCGCCGTGACGATGGCAAGCCAGCAGGCCGTCCGCGTCCAGCCGGTGCTCCAGGCCGTCCAGGTTCAACCCCAACTGGCGCTCCAGTCGTCCGTGCTCGTCCTGCAGTCGCAGTGAAGAAGCCGGAAGCGGCTGCTGCTGCACCAGCTGAGAAAGCAGGAGAATAATCATGCTGCAACCAGCACGCAGGAAGTATCGTAAAGAGCAGAAAGGCCGTAACACCGGCATTTCGCACACCCGCGGCACCGCTGTCTCGTTCGGTGAATTCGGTCTGAAGGCAGTTGCCCGCGGCCGTATCACAGCACGTCAGATCGAAGCAGCTCGTCGTGCCATGACCCGTCACATCAAGCGCGGTGGTCGTATTTGGATCCGTATTTTCCCGGACAAGCCAATTTCGAACAAGCCAGCTGAAGTTCGTATGGGTAACGGTAAAGGTAACCCGGAGTACTACGTCGCTGAAATTCAGCCAGGCAAGGTACTGTACGAAATGGACGGCGTCGATGAGACGCTGGCCCGGGAAGCGTTCCGTCTGGCCGCCGCCAAACTGCCACTGGCGACGACGTTTGTCATCCGCCAAGTCGGCCAATAAAAGGAGTCGTATATGAAAGCAACAGAACTCCGCGGCAAAGACCAGGCAGCTCTCCAGAAAGAGCTGAATGATTTGTTGAAGGCACAGTTCGGCATGCGCATGCAAATCGCTACGCAACAGCTGAGCAACACTTCGCAACTCAAGAAGGTACGCCGCGACATCGCGCGTGTGAAGACTGTCATGAACTCGAAGGAAGCCAAATGACCGAAACTACTAAAGTCGCCCTGAAGCGCACCTTGGTCGGTAAAGTGGTTTCCGACAAGATGGACAAGACTGTTACCGTCCTGATCGAGCGTCACGTCAAGCACCCTTTGTACGGCAAGATCATCATGCGCTCGAACAAGTATCACGCGCATGACGAGACCAACTCGGTCAAGACCGGTGATACGGTCGAGATTCAAGAAGGTCGTCCGATCTCGAAAACGAAGGCTTGGACTGTTACTCGTGTCGTGCAAGCGGCGCAGGTTATCTAAGACTTGAAGACGGCAGGGTGGCTCAAGCGCAAGCGGGGGCATCCTTCCAGTAATGCCAGTGGTGCCGGATGGGGGTGTTGCACATTTGTTGTGCAGCAGCCAGCTTCCGGATAAAAGTTCTTGCGGGCCCGCCAGTATTATGTGATACTAGCGGGCTTCGTTCATGTAACGCCGCATTTTTAGTCACCCCGGTGGCCGCGGCCTGCAACGAAAGTTTTTGGAAAGTCCATCACCCAATCAATCGACCCAGCAGGGGAGGTTGGCGGGACCAAGACTGACCGCAGGCCCACATTGTGGGGATTCTTCGGCTTAAGTTGGGAAAGAGAATACTATGATTCAAACTGAAAGCCGGCTCGAAGTAGCCGACAATACAGGTGCCAAAGAAGTCATGTGCATCAAGGTATTGGGCGGTTCCAAGCGCCGTTATGCTGGCATTGGCGACGTGATCAAGGTAACCGTCAAGGTTGCTGCGCCACGCGGCCGTGTCAAAAAAGGTGAAATTTATAACGCTGTGGTTGTGCGTACCGCTAAAGGTGTGCGCCGCCAAGACGGCTCCCTGGTGAAGTTCGACGGCAATGCTGCTGTTTTGCTCAACGCCAAGCTCGAGCCGATCGGTACCCGTATTTTTGGACCAGTCACGCGCGAACTGCGCACTGAAAAGTTCATGAAGATCGTGTCCCTGGCACCTGAAGTCCTGTAAGGAGTCGTAATGGATAAGATTCGTAAAAACGACGAAGTCATCGTTCTGACCGGGAAAGACAAGGGCAAACGCGGTGTTGTTCAGCAACGTATCGATGCTGAGCATGTCGTGGTTGAAGGCGTCAACGTCGCTAAAAAAGCGACCAAGCCGAACCCAATGACCGGTGTAACTGGTGGTATCGTCGACAAGACAATGCCGATTCACGTGTCCAACGTTGCATTGTTTAATGCAGCGACTGGCAAGGCAGACCGCGTGGGCTTCAAAGACGTAGACGGCAAGAAAGTCCGCGTTTTCAAGTCCTCCGGCGAAGTAGTGAAGGTTTAAGACATCATGGCCCGTCTCCAAGCATTTTATAAAGATAAGGTCGTTGCCGACCTGGTCGCCAAATTTGGCTACAAATCGGCAATGGAAGTGCCGCGCCTGACCAAGATCACCCTGAACATGGGTGTTGGTGAAGCAATCGCCGACAAGAAGGTTCTCGAGCACGCTGTCGCCGATCTGACCAAGATCGCCGGCCAGAAGCCAGTGACCACCAAGTCGCGCAAGGCAATCGCGGGTTTCAAGATCCGTGAAGGCTATCCAATCGGTACCATGGTCACCCTGCGTGGTGCCCGTATGTACGAATTCCTGGATCGCTTCATCACCGTGGCTCTGCCGCGCGTGCGTGACTTCCGTGGCGTCAACGGCCGTTCGTTCGATGGCCGTGGTAACTACAACATCGGTGTCAAGGAACAGATCATTTTCCCTGAAATCGAGTACGACAAGATTGACGCGTTGCGCGGTATGAATATCAGCATCACGACAACCGCTAAGACCGACGACGAAGCGAAAGCTCTGCTCGCCGCCTTTAAATTTCCGTTCAGAAACTGAGATCATGGCAAAACTAGCACTGATTAACCGCGAACAGAAGCGTGCAGACCTGGTGGAGAAATTCGCCCCGAAGCGTGCCGCTCTGAAAGCCATCATCGACGACCAGTCTAAGTCGGAAGAAGAGCGCTATGAAGCCCGTCTGAAGTTGCAGGCATTGCCGCGCAACTCGGCCCCGACCCGCCAGCGTAACCGCTGCGCCGTGACCGGCCGTCCACGTGGCACATTCCGTAAATTCGGTCTGGCCCGTATCAAGCTCCGTGAATTTGCCATGCGTGGTGAGATTCCGGGTATGACTAAAGCAAGCTGGTAATAGGAGAATATGCAATGAGTATGAGCGATCCTATCGCCGATATGCTGACCCGCATTCGCAACGCACAAGGTGTCCAAAAAACGACCGTGGCCATGCCATCGTCGAAAGTTAAAGTAGCGATTGCTGTCGTCCTCAAGGACGAGGGTTACATTGAAGATTTCGCCGTCACCGCAGCTGGTGGCAAGGCGGAACTGAAGATCGGTTTGAAGTATTACGTTGGCCGTCCCGTCATCGAGCGTTTAGAGCGTGTGTCCCGTCCGGGCCTGCGCGTCTACAAAGGCAAAGATGACATCCCTACCGTGATGAATGGCCTGGGTGTGGCGATCGTGTCGACCCCGCAAGGCGTCATGACGGACCGCAAAGCACGCGCCACCGGTGTCGGCGGCGAAGTTATTTGCTACGTGGCTTAAGGAGTATCGACAATGTCCCGAGTAGCTAAAATGCCGATCGCTGTCCCAGCTGGCGCCGATGTGGCGATCACTGCAGCAGCGATCACCGTCAAGGGCCCGTTGGGCACCATGACCCAGGCCCTGAACGGCCTGGTAAAAGTAGAAAACAAAGATGGCACGCTGAGTTTCGACGTCGTCGACGACAGCCGTGAGTCGAACGCGATGTCCGGCACCTTGCGTGCCCTGGTCAACAATATGGTGACCGGCGTGACCAAAGGCTTCGAGAAGAAGCTGTCCCTGGTGGGCGTGGGCTACAAAGCCCAGGCCGCCGGCGACAAGCTGAACCTCTCGCTGGGTTTCTCGCACCCTGTTGTGCACTCGATGCCAGCAGGCGTGACTTGCGCCACCCCAACCCCGACCGAAATCATCATCAAGGGTATCGATCGTCAACAGGTTGGTCAGGTCGCTGCAGAAGTGCGCGCTTACCGCTCCCCCGAGCCTTACAAAGGCAAGGGCGTCCGCTATGTGGACGAAGTGGTTAAGCTTAAAGAAACCAAGAAGAAATAATAGGGCTGACCATGGACAAGAAAGAATCACGTCTGCGTCGTGGACGCCAGACCCGCATCAAGATCGCGGAACTGAAAGTAAATCGTCTGTCGGTACATCGTACCAACCAGCACATTTACGCCAACCTGATCAGCCCGGACGCGAAAATCCTGGTTTCGGCGTCCACCGCCGAAGCCGAAGTTCGCGCCGAACTGGCAGGCAAGTCCGGCAAGGGTGGCAATGCCGCCGCTGCCGCACTGATTGGCAAGCGCGTCGCCGAGAAAGCACTGAAAGCAGGGATTACCGAAGTTGCGTTCGACCGCTCCGGTTTCCGTTACCACGGCCGTGTGAAGGCGTTGGCAGAAGCCGCGCGTGAAGCCGGTCTGAAGTTCTAAGGAAGAATCGTCATGGCAAAAATGCAAGCGAAAATGCAAAGCGACAAGCCGGATGATGGCATGCGCGAAAAGATGATCGCGATCAACCGCGTGACCAAAGTGGTCAAGGGTGGTCGTATCATGGGTTTTGCAGCACTGACCGTTGTGGGCGACGGCGATGGCCGTATCGGCATGGGCAAGGGCAAATCGAAAGAAGTGCCAGTGGGCGTGCAGAAGGCAATGGAAGAAGCCCGTCGTAACCTGATCAAGGTTCCTCTGAAGAACGGTACTTTGCACCACACAGTCACCGGCCGTCACGGCGCATCGAAAGTAATGATGATGCCTGCCAAGCCTGGTACCGGGGTAATCGCGGGTGGCGCCATGCGCGCTATCTTCGAAGTAATGGGCGTAACCGATGTCGTGGCGAAATCCACGGGCTCGTCGAACCCTTACAACCTGGTCCGCGCTACCCTGGACGGTCTGTCGAAAATGAGTACTGCAAGCGATATCGCCGCCAAGCGCGGCAAGTCGGTTGAAGACATTCTGGCTTAAGGCGGACAAAATGACACAAGCTACCAAAACAGTCAAAGTTCAGTTGGTCATGGGCCTGATCGGCACGCGCGAATCGCATCGCGCCACCGTTCGCGGTCTGGGTCTGCGTCGCGTCAACTCGGTTTCCGAGCTGGAAGACACCCCTTCGGTGCGCGGCATGATCAACAAAGTTTCGTACCTCGTTAAAGTTGTTTCGTAAGCCTTCGGGCTTATGAACGGAGAAAACAATGGAATTGAATACAATTCAACCAGCTGAAGGCGCCAAGCATTACAAGCGTCGCGTAGGCCGTGGTATTGGTTCGGGCATCGGTAAAACCGCTGGCCGTGGCCACAAAGGTCAGAAGTCGCGTTCGGGCGGTTTCCACAAGGTCGGCTTCGAAGGCGGTCAGATGCCTCTGCAGCGCCGTTTGCCTAAGCGTGGTTTCAAGTCGCTCAATGCAACGTTCAAGGCTGAAGTGCGTCTGTCCGACTTGAACAACCTGGCGGTCGGCGATGTCGACATCCTGGTGCTCAAGCAAGCAGGCGTTCTGCAAGTGCTGGCGCGCGATGTGCGCGTGATCCTGTCCGGCGAGATCACCAAAGCGGTGAACCTCAAAGGCTTGAAAGTAACGGCAGGCGCGAAAGCGGCCATCGAAGCAGCTGGCGGCACGGTAGCGTAAGTTGCAGGCTAACAGCTTGATCGGAGCATAAATTGGCGACTAATTCACAACTTGGTAAAAGTGCAGCGGCCGGTTTCCCTTGGGGTCGGCTCTGGTTTTTGCTCGGCGCATTGGTCGTGTACCGTCTGGGTGCCCATGTCCCTGTTCCAGGGATCAACCCAGAGGAACTGGCAGCGACGTTTAGCAGGAATCAAGGCGGCATCCTTGGCATGTTCAACATGTTCTCGGGTGGCGCGCTGGAGCGCGCGGCAGTATTCGCACTCGGTATTACGCCGTACATTTCGGCTTCGATCATCATGCAGCTGGCCGGCCTTGCAGTTCCGGCCATCGAGGCATTGAAGAAAGAAGGCGAATCCGGGCGCCGCAAGATCACGCAGTACACGCGCTACTTCACGGTGGTGCTGGCACTGTTCCAGGCGACGGCGATTGCCGTGGCATTGGAATCGCAGCCGAATCTGGTGATCGAGCCTGGCATGGCTTTCCGGTTCGTGGCGGTGGTATCGCTGTTGACCGGTACGATGTTCCTGATGTGGCTCGGCGAGCAAATTACCGAGCGTGGTCTGGGCAACGGTATTTCGATCATCATCTTTGCCGGCATTGCCGCTGGCCTGCCGTCGGCGCTGAGCAGCCTGTTTTCGCTCGTGTCCAGTGGCGCTATCGGCAACCTGTCAGCGATCTTTATCGTGGTCCTGGTCGGATTCGTTACTTTTGGTGTTGTTTTTGTTGAACGTGGCCAGCGCAAGATCCTGGTCAACTATGCGAAGCGCCAGGTTGGCAACAAAGTCGTTGGCGGTCAAACCAGCCATCTGCCTTTGAAGCTGAACATGGCCGGCGTGATCCCGCCGATCTTCGCATCGTCGATCATCTTGTTCCCTGCCACCATCGTGGACTGGTTCACGAAGGGCAAAGACTCCAGCAGCCCAGTGATCGGCTTCCTGAAAGACTTGGCGGCATCGATGGGGCCAGGCGAGCCTATCCATGCTCTGTTGTATGCAGTGGCAATCGTATTTTTCTGTTTCTTCTATACGGCGCTGGTCTTTAACAGCAAGGAAACAGCGGATAACCTGAAGAAGAGCGGTGCTTTCGTGCCGGGGATTCGTCCCGGCGACCAGACGGCGCGCTATATCGACAAGATCCTGATGCGCTTGACACTGGCCGGTGCGGTGTACATCACTTTAGTGTGCTTGTTGCCGGAATTTATGCAAGCCCGTTGGAAAGTGCCATTCTACTTTGGCGGTACTTCCCTGTTGATTATTGTGGTTGTCACCATGGACTTCATGGCTCAAGTACAAAACTACGTCATGTCGCAGCAATATGAATCGCTGCTGCGCAAGGCAAATTTCAAGGGCGGAATTCCGACGCGCTAACCGGCGGTTACCGCGAACCAGGAGTGTACAGACCGAATGGCAAAAGACGACGTCATACAAATGCAGGGCGAGATTCTTGAGAATCTCCCTAATGCAACGTTTCGAGTAAAGCTGGAAAACGGGCACGTGGTGCTCGGACACATTTCGGGTAAAATGCGGATGAACTACATCCGCATCCTGCCCGGCGACAAAGTCACGGTGGAGTTGACGCCGTACGACCTGAGCCGGGCCCGCATCGTGTTCCGGACCAAGTAAATTTAAGTAATCAATCCGAACATAAGAGAGTGCAAATATGAAAGTTCTCGCATCAGTCAAGCGGATCTGCCGCAACTGCAAGATCATCAAGCGCAAAGGCGTCGTCCGCGTAATCTGCGTGGAACCGCGTCACAAGCAGCGTCAAGGTTAATTTAACGTTATTTATTGAGGAATAACGAATGGCACGTATTGCAGGGGTTAATATCCCCAATCATCAGCACACCGTAATCGGCCTCACGGCTATCTACGGTGTTGGCCGCCCACGCGCACAGAAGATCTGCGCACAAACGGGTGTTGCGACCAACAAAAAGGTCAAGGACCTGGACGACAGCGAACTGGAAAAACTGCGTGATGCCGTCGGCACTTTCGTAGTCGAAGGCGATCTGCGTCGTGAACTGTCCATGAACATCAAGCGCTTGATGGATCTGGGCTGCTACCGCGGTATGCGTCATCGTAAAGGTCTGCCTTGCCGCGGCCAGCGTACACGCACCAATGCCCGTACTCGCAAGGGTCCGCGCAAGGCCGCACAATCGCTTAAGAAATAATAGGACAACACCATGGCTAAGCAACAAAGCAGCGCCGCAGCAGCGCGCGTTCGCAAAAAAGTTAAAAAGAACGTCGCTGAAGGCATCGCACATGTCCACGCATCGTTCAACAACACCATCATCACGATCACCGATCGTCAGGGCAATGCCCTGTCGTGGGCGACGTCCGGCGGTGCTGGCTTCAAGGGTTCGCGTAAATCGACCCCGTTCGCAGCGCAGGTTGCGGCTGAAGCAGCAGGCAAGGTCGCTGTCGAATGCGGCGTGAAGAACCTCGAAGTACGTATCAAGGGCCCAGGTCCTGGTCGTGAATCGGCTGTTCGCGCTTTGAACAACCTGGGTATCAAGATCACCGAAATCCAGGACGTGACGCCAGTGCCGCACAACGGCTGCCGTCCACCAAAGCGTCGTCGTATCTGATACGGCCCGCTGGCGACCGGAACGTTGTTTCCGGCCGTTCGTTGTAAATTAGTCGTTGATGATCGCCGGCGCAGTCCCCGAATAGGGTATACTGCCCGGCTGTTGTCGCCTGCCGCGTTCTCGCGTGCGGGTTTATTGTCAGCCACCGTCCGACGCAGTTGTGTACGGACTAGCGCCTGGCCAGCATCACAGGATGCCGCCGGGGCGTCATTATTCTAAAGGAAACATTGTGGCACGTTATATCGGACCTAAAGCAAAACTGTCCCGCCGTGAAGGTACGGACCTGTTCCTCAAGAGCGCACGTCGTTCGCTCGATTCGAAATGCAAACTGGACGTCAAGCCAGGCCAGCACGGTGTCAAATCCGGTGCTCGTACCTCGGACTACGGTAACCAGCTGCGCGAAAAGCAAAAAGTCAAGCGCATGTACGGCGTTCTCGAGCGTCAGTTCCGCCGCTACTTCGCTGAAGCAAACCGTCGCAAGGGTAACACCGGCGAAGCGCTGCTGCGTTTGCTGGAAGCGCGTCTCGACAACGTTTGCTACCGCATGGGCTTCGGCTCGACCCGCGCCGAAGCGCGTCAGCTGGTCAGCCACAAAGCGTTCACCGTCAACGGTAACGTTGTGAACATCGCTTCGTACGCTGTCAAGACCGGCGACGTCATCGCTGTTCGCGAAAAATCGAAAAAGCAAGTGCGTATCGTTGAAGCCCTGTCGCTGGCTGAACAAGTCGGTATGCCTAGCTGGGTTTCGGTTGACTCGAAGAAAATGGAAGGCACCTTCCGTTCGTTCCCAGAGCGTAACGAGATCGCTAACGACGTCAACGAATCGCTGATCGTCGAACTGTATTCGCGTTAATCGACCACGTTGCGGGCAGCGTAGCTGTCCGCCCAGTGGTCGTCCCCGCGCAGGCGGGGAACCAATTTCGTTTTCTCCCGCCCACTTTAATTCAAGTGGGCGTTTTCACTAATGCCATCAGCCTTATCGGTGTAATGAGCCGAGGGTATTGAAAAGGACATTTCATGCAAAACAGTCTGTTGAAGCCACGTATTATCGATGTAGAAGCCCTCGGTGCCGGTCACGCCAAAGTCGTGATGGAGCCGTTCGAGCGTGGCTATGGCCATACATTGGGTAATGCGTTGCGCCGCGTACTGCTGTCGTCGATGGTCGGCTACGCGCCAACCGAAGTGACGATCGCCGGCGTTGTCCATGAGTATTCGTCGCTGGACGGCGTGCAAGAAGACGTGGTCGACCTGTTGCTGAACCTGAAGGGCGTTGTGTTCAAAGTGCACAACCGCGATTCCGTCACGCTGACCCTGAAAAAGGAAGGCGAAGGCGCGATCCTGGCTTCCGACATCGACCTGCCGCATGACGTCGAGCTGATCAATCCAGACCACGTGATTGCCCACCTGACCGCTGGCGGCAAGCTGGACATGCAGATCAAGGTCGAAAAAGGCCGCGGCTATGTGCCGGGTAACGTGCGTCGCCTGTCGGAAGACACCAACAAGACGATCGGCCGCATCATTCTGGACGCCTCGTTCTCGCCGGTGCGCCGCGTGTCGTACTTCGTTGAATCGGCTCGCGTCGAACAGCGTACCGACCTCGACAAGTTGGTGATCAACATCGAGACCAACGGCGTCATCACGCCGGAAGAAGCGATCCGTCAATCGGCGCGCGTGCTGGTCGATCAACTGAACGTGTTCGCGGCGCTGGAAGGCACCGAAGCAGCTGCTGAAGCGCCTTCGCGCGCACCGCTGGTCGATCCGATCCTGCTGCGTCCGGTCGACGACCTGGAACTGACCGTGCGTTCGGCCAACTGCCTGAAAGCAGAAAACATTTACTACATCGGCGACCTGATCCAGCGTTCGGAAAACGAACTGCTCAAGACGCCGAACCTGGGCCGCAAGTCCCTGAACGAAATCAAGGAAGTGCTGGCTTCGCGCGGCTTGACCTTGGGCATGAAGCTCGAAAACTGGCCACCGGCCGGCCTCGAGAAGTAATTTGCAGCACTGTCCGGGACAGGTGTTCCGGGCATTTATCACTCCATACAAACCGGCCCGCGCTGAAAGGCGATCGAAGAGCTGGATTTAAACAACTCGAAAGGAATTACCATGCGTCACCGTCACGGCCTTCGCAAGCTGAATCGTACTTCGTCCCACCGTCTGGCAATGCTGCGCAACATGACCGTTTCCCTGCTGCGTCATGAAGCCATCAAAACCACCGTGCCAAAAGCCAAGGAACTGCGCCGCGTAGTCGAGCCGATCCTGACGATGGGCAAGACCGACACGCTGGCAAACAAGCGTCTGGCATTCGCCCGCCTGCGCGACCGCGAAATGGTGTTGAAGCTGTTCGCCGAACTCGGCCCACGTTACGCAAACCGCAATGGCGGCTACCTGCGTATCCTGAAAATGGGTTTCCGCGTTGGCGACAATGCACCAATGGCTTACGTTGAACTGATGGACCGTCCAGAAGTCACCGAAGTTGAAGACGCACCAACCGCTGAGTAATCGGCGCGGTACGTAAAAAAAGCCAGGCTTAGCCTGGCTTTTTTTACGTTTGGGGCAGCCTCATTGCCGCTCGATGAAATCTTGCGCCAGCTGCGTCATGTCGGGAACTATCCATTCTGGTTCGATACAGCCGGCTGCGTGCTGGCCGATGAAACGCAGCAGCTCACGTGCTGATACGGGCGAAGGCGACTATGTGCATTTTTCAGGCTTTACCAAGGATAAGCGTTCCACGAAAGTCCGTGGGGCGAGCTTAACATGGCCTTTCCATTTCTTATCAGGCCGAGACGGTTGACAAGTATTTTCGGCCGTCGGCAAGGGTAATCACGGCCCGCACGTCCCGATTGTGATACTGGCTTGTTGAGGGTGAGTCCGGTAATAAAAGGTTAAAAAATTTCTTCTGGGAAATTATGCGCGCACAGCCGTACTCACGCATTTGATGTTCTGGTATGCCCGTGGCCCGTTCAATTTCAAAGCCGAAATAGAAACTTGCGCGACGTCGCCCGCGGATTTGTTTGCTATCGGCGTTGCATTCACGTGCGTCATCCAGATAGGCGCAATAGCGATCAGCACCCTGAAGATATTATTCATTGAGACTCCAAGCCAGGAAGTGAAGTCCACACATGGCCATCGTTCGACGGGCCGGAGACCTTGTTCCTGGCGCATGGGGTGCCCTTCGATGTAGGCGGGACAATGAACGTTCGCGGGCTGATTCTCGCCCTAGTACTGAATCTTGGCTGCGGTGCGCCGCTGTGACAAGCGACGCTGGGAGCCGACTCGGAGTGGATGAGAGCAGTCACGAAAAGACCTCGTCATGATGAAATATTGCATCGGCCAGGGATTTAAACCAAGTACATCGCTCGCGTGGCGAAGTCTCGATGACAAGCTCGGCAAACTGCGCCGTGAAGTCATTTTTTGAGTTCCTCCTCAGGGGCAATCGGAAAAAAGTCCGCACTTTGCACCGCAAATAGGCCGGTTTCTAAATTGCTCACGCAGGAATATCGAACTGCCGAGCAGGCGTCAATACGTTTCCAAACCATAACTTCTGTGAATAGTTCGTTCATGGCTTCTATTTATTCATGGTTATAGATGGGCGAATTTGCCCAAACTCTTCCTCTTGCGAATCTGGGAAATGCTGGCAAGCCAAGTTTCGAAATTGCTTCCCCAATTGAGCTTCCGGTTCACCTGGAATCAATGTCCCTGTTCATGCATGGTCTGAGTGGCGCTGACCATCTGCTCGTAAATCACGAAGGAACTGCAAATGAAGCTGCTGTGATCTGAATGACGTCTCCCGACTGCACCTCGATTTGCAGCTCTTCTGTTCCATCTGGCTGCTGCGTAGGGCCAGTAACCCGATTTACCATGACGCTTCCTCCCCATTCATTTTGTTTCGGCACCATGAATCTTACAACGCCATAAGCGACCAAAGAAACGGAATCGGAATTACTGTTGCGTAAAGCAAGGGTTAAACGCGCCTCCTTCCAATCGAATAGCAGTGATACGAGTGTCCAATCGTGCACGATGTATTACCTTTCCTAATTGCACCGTTGTTTGAAATGTCTTGAGGCCGGCGATTTCTCTAAGTCCCGCAGATTAATTGTAAGCAGCCAAGCCGAACAATTTTTATTTTCGCCCTCTAAAATTGGCGGTCGCCTATTTGCCGATCTTCGGACGTCATGCTTGCATCCATCGAATTTATATGAATTGTAAGCGTTCACCTGCGGTCCGACGGGAACAGAGTTGCCGTTTAGCGTGGTCTATTCCAACGTCCATGAAACCCGGGGTACTCCGTGCTCCTCATATCGGGCGTCTTAGCCCGCCGTCTGCTTCTTCAGCCCACGCGCGACAGGGTTGAAATCGATTGGAAATATGGTAGCTTCGTCATAGATCGCCCCTTCAAACGAGACGCGTTTTATATCTGCGCCGGTAAAATTTGCGCCGCAAATCAGAACGTCGCCTCCCATGTTATCGCCGGCAAATACGCTGACGTTCAATTTCGCGAATGAAAAGTCTGCATCAGTGAAATTCCCACCGAGCAGTTTTCAATTCTCCATGCGAGCGTATGCGAACGTCGCGAATAGTGCTGATACCAAGTAAAACGTCGCGTTCCGCAGATCGGCTCTGACGAACGAGGCGTCAACGAGCGAGGTACCTTCAAAATCGACACCAATTAATTTCGAACCATCAAAGGACGACTCGTCAAAATTTCCAACCTGGAAGAACATTTCCTTTAAATTTGCTCTTTGTAGGTTGGCATTTTGAAGCTCTACATCTGTAAATAAATTGCGCCCCCTGTAATCGCTGGGATCCGGAAGTGCAAACAAAATTTCTCCATCTATTGATCGGATTTCAAAAATTCGTCCATTGAAAATATTTCAAGCTTGTGAGAGAGACCTAATTTTTAAGTTATTGAGCGGCAGCCACATTCACCACAGTTACCCCTAGCAAAAATGTCCCGCGTGGTTCCGCCAATACCCAGGCTGCTGCCCTGCTAACGCTTGAATCTCATGAGTAATAGCCCCACCAAGAAGCCCAATAGCGTGAATGGCAGAGCGCACGATAGCTGAAAAGCAATAATCGATGCCTCACTAATTTGCGAGGGATGAGTAACGATAGCAGGAAAATATAAAGGCTCCAGGAGCCGGCCAAGAGGTAAGTGAATTTTTCGCCACCATAGCGTGACAAAATCATTTAAACGTCCAAGCATACTTTCTCTAGTTACCTCTTCCGAAGACAAGAAATAATAGGAAATTTTCAAAAACACAATTGCAAATATATCGGGCAACGAAAAAAAGATCGCCCATTTTACCGGCGTCCACCTTAGCCAAGCCAATTTTACGTGGATCATAAATATTCCATATTTGCCGAGATTATCGTTCCAGATAGCAGAATCACAGAGCCCGCCCTGATCACTATAAGGTCTTTTGAGAGCTTTAGTATCGCCTTGGCGGTAAATTTTATTCTCCCAGTCTAGCGCAGCGTAATAATTCCATATGGAAACTACGTATGCGCCTGTTAGATCAATGAACCTTTTCCCTAATTCATGAGCAACTGACCGCTCTCGCATAGGTAACGCGCAGGCCGGCCTTTCGGGCATCCGCCGGCCATCGTATGCCTCCTCCGCAGACGAGACCTCTTCCCCCGGTGTACTATTCTGCTTCGCATCCCGCTAAGGAAGTCATGTTTGCCTTTTCGTTGAAAGCGCCGGCTCACGCCCTCGCGCTGTTCCTGCTTGCCCTATCCTTCCTGTTCGGCAACCCCGCACGCGCGGAAGAAGATTACTTGGCCCCCGAGGTGGCCTTCAAGTTTTCGGCCCGCATGGTCGACCCGCAAACCATCGCCGTCACCTACCAGATCGCCGACGGCTACTACATGTACCGCGAGCGCTTCAAGTTCACCGCCGCCAACGCCACCCTCGGCACCCCGGTCATCCCGCCCGGCAAGGTCAAGTTCGACGAAACCTTCCAGAAGGAAGTCGAAACCCACCGCAAGACCATCACCATCACGATTCCCGTCCAGTCCTCCGGCATGTTCACGTTGACGGCCACCTCGCAGGGCTGCGCCGATGCCGGCCTGTGCTACGCGCCGCAGGATGCGGAGGCGCGCCTGGTGGGCGCAGCCGGCTCGTCGCCAGCGCCTGGCATGTCCAAGCCGCCGATGTCCATTCCGGCCGCATCCATTCCCGTCGCCCAACCGAAGCAGGATACCGGCAACGCCGACTTCATGCCCAAGGCGTCCACGTCGGCAGCGCAAGCCCCGCCCGCAGCCCAGCCCGCGGCCGCAACGCCCGCCACCAGCAGCGGCGACGGCGCGGCGCTGCTCGGCGGCGGCAAGCTGTGGCTGATCATCCCCACCTTCATCGCCCTCGGCCTCGGCCTGTCCTTCACCCCCTGCGTACTGCCGATGGTGCCCATCCTGGCATCGATCATCGTGGGCGAGGGCGCCGGCACCACGCGTACGCGCGGCTTCATCCTGGCGCTGGCCTATTCGCTGGGCATGGCCCTGGTCTACACCGCCCTCGGCGTAGCCGCCGGCCTGATGGGCGAAGGCCTGGCCGCCGAGCTGCAAAAACCGTGGATCCTGATCGGCGTGGGCATCATGATCGTGGCCCTGTCGCTGTCCATGTTTGGCGTGTACGAACTGCAAGTGCCATCCTTCCTGCAAAACCGCTTGGTCGACGCCTCCGGACGCCAGTCGGCCGGTAAACTCATCGGCGTGTTCGTCATGGGTGCCATTTCCGCCCTGATCGTCGGTCCCTGCGTGGCCGCGCCGCTGGCCGGCGCGCTGACCTTCATCTTCCAGTCGCGCGACGGCGTCATCGGCGGCGTCGCGCTGTTTTCGCTGGCCATGGGCATGAGCATTCCGCTGCTGCTGGTCGGCCTGTCGGCCGGTTCCCTGTTGCCGCGCACCGGCGCCTGGATGAACCACGTCAAACGCTTTTTCGGCGTCACCATGCTGGGCATGGCCCTGTGGCTGACCTCGCCCGTGCTGCCGCCGCTGCTGCAGATGCTGCTCTGGAGCGCACTCCTGCTCGGCTACGGCGTCTACATGCTGCGTCATGTCCGTCACTGGACCGGGCTCGCGCTGGGCGTCGTTTGCGCCATCCTGGGCGCGATCCAGCTGGTCGGCGTGGCCACTGGCGGGCGCGATCCGCTCGCGCCGCTGGTCCACCTGGGCGTTGGCGGCCAGCAGCATGGCCTGGCCTTCACCCGCATCAAAACCGTGGCCCAGCTCGACGCCGCGCTGGCGCAAAACGCCGGCAAGACCGCCATGCTCGACTTTTATGCCGACTGGTGCGTCTCTTGCAAGGAAATGGAAAAGCTGACGTTCGTGGATGCGCGCGTCAAGCAGCAACTGGCCGGCACGCTTTTGCTGCAGGTCGACGTGACCGCCAACGATGCCGACGACAAGGCGATGCTCAAGCGCTTCGGTCTGTTCGGGCCGCCGGGGATCATCTTGTTCGACAAGAGCGGTCAGGAAATTGCTGGTAGCCGCGTCATCGGCTATCAGAATGCGGATAAGTTTACGGTCTCGCTGAACAAGCTGAACTAATGTAGTGAGTCAGGCAATTCCCACACAAAACCGGGCGCTGCGCGCGTCCGGCATCGGCCAGCTTTGGCCATGCCAACGGCTTCGGTTCGGCATAATCTAATGCGAAATAGGTGCCAATAGCCTCCAACTGACGAGTAGATCGATGCTTGCCGCACACAAATTCGCCTCTCGTCAACGTATCACGCCAGCGTTCGACCTGACCGCCACGCGCAGCTTGTTGTGAAGTGGGTACGGCCGCCGGATGCACTTTGAAAGGGGGCGGGCAGGGAGCCTATGCGAGTTGATAGGCGTCGCTGCTGGCGTCCGTCGAGGGGCCTGTCTCGCATGCCTGCCAGATACGCTCGTTGCCCCATGGGTGATGGGTCCTTCTCGCTTTCTTGTGCGCTCTTGCCACCCATCGCCATGCGCTTTGCCCTATCTGCTTGAATAGGCTCCAGGCCGCCGCTGGTGGCCCATGCGCATGTCAAAATGAACCGCAATCCACTGTGACGCCAGGCCGGATGCGCTGCTTGCAATGGCCCGGAATACGCAGCCGTGTTCACGGCGTCAGCGACTTCCCGAAGAATGGGGACGCATGCCTTGAGGTGGCAATCCACGGCTTCAAGCCATCGTCAAGCGCACTCGCCAGGCTTAATCCCGGCGTTGCCCGGATGACAGCCATATAACGCGTTTCGATATGTCTGCCGGGATTTGCGCCACCCGCCTCGGGTTAAATACGCATCCATAAAAATTATATATATCAGTTATCACGGGTTTTTATGCCGGCGTTATTAATCACGCGCCCGTGGATAATATATTCATATCGCATAAAAATAGGTTTCCTGAAACGGTTCTTTCAATGCAGCTATAGTTTATTGTGCATCCCTCGGCCTCAATGAACGTGTTATATTTCGCCGGTTGAAAAATTCCCGACCAACCGCTAGGACGCATCATGTTCGAGCATATGTTTTATTTGTAGGCATATATTAATTTTTCTTGTGGCATGGCAACTGGCGCCGGCTTGCCGGCGCGCGTCTGCTTGATAACCATTCGTAATCACGCTATCACATGAATATTCAAAATCTCAAACACGATCTGCCCGCGAGTATTGTCGTCTTTCTGGTTGCCTTGCCTTTATGCCTGGGCGTCGCCCTGGCTTCCGGCGCACCGCTGATTTCCGGGATTATCGCCGGCATTATCGGAGGCATCGTCGTCGGAATAATCAGCAAATCGCAGACCAGCGTCAGCGGCCCGGCGGCCGGCCTCGCCGCCGTGATATTGGCGTCGATTACCAAGCTGGGATCGTTCGAGCTCCTGCTCACCTCGGTTCTGATCGCGGGATGTCTGCAATTGGCGATGGGTGTTTTCCGTGCCGGCTTTATCGCGAACTATATACCCTCCAATGTAATCAAAGGCCTGCTCGCGGCCATCGGTATTCTCCTGATACTCAAGCAGATTCCGCATGCGATCGGCTATGATAAACAGAGCGATGACGGTTTCTCTTTTATCCAGCCGAACGGAGAAAATACGTTCTCGGATATTATCCGCGCCTTCGATGTGCTCACTCCGGGCGCGGTTGTCATTGCCGTGCTGTCGGTGCTGGTTCTGTATTGCTGGGATAAAACACCGCTGAAGAATCTCAAGTTGCTGCCCGCCTCGCTGTTCGTGGTCGTGCTGGGCGTATTACTCAATCTGGTGTTCACGAACTCCATGCCCTGGCTGGCGATCGGCAAGGACCATCTGGTGCACCTGCCGCCTATCGACACCAGTAACCTGGGCGCCTATCTGCACCTGCCCACCTTCGCCCATTTCACCAACGGCGATGTGTGGGTGGTCGGCATCACCATTGCGATCGTCGCTTCCTTGGAAACCCTGCTCAACATCGAGGCGGTGGACAAACTCGATCCCCATAAACGGGAAACGCCGCCGAATCGCGAACTGCTCGCGCAAGGCGTGGGCAATATTTTCGCAGGGCTGTTCGGCGCCCTTCCGGTGACGTCGGTTATCGTGCGCAGCTCGGTCAATATCCAGACCGGCAACAAGACCAAGGCCTCCGCCATCCTGCATGGTTTTTTCATGCTCGCCAGCGTCCTGGTTTTAAGTCCGGTACTCAATCTGATTCCCTTGTCGGCCCTGGCGGCGATCCTCATCATGACCGGATACAAGCTGGCAAAAGTGTCGCTGTTTCGTGACATGTACCAAAAAGGCTGGTCGCAATTCCTGCCGTTTGCCATCACGGTGGTCGCTATCGTGTTCACCGACCTGCTGATGGGCGTGCTGATCGGCCTTGCGACCAGTATGTTTTATCTCGCGGGCAGCAATTTCCGCAATCCCTACTCGCTTGAGCAGTACCGTCTGCACATCGGCGAAGTCATCAAAATGGTCTTGCCGAACCAGGTGTCGTTCCTGAACAAGGCCACCATCAAAACCGCGCTGTGGGAGACGCCCAACGGCTCGAAGGTGCTGATCGACGCAAGCAATGCGGACTTCATCGACCACGATGTACTGGAAACCATCCAGGACTTCCGCGATGTGGTGGCGGCCGAACGTAACGTTCAGCTGAACGTGATCGGCCTGCGCGAGAAGTACAGCCTGAGCGATCCGATCCAGTTCGTCACCGTGCTGGATAAGGAAACCCAGAAAAGGCTGCGCCCTGAAGAAGTGCTGCAATTGCTGCGCGATGGGAATCAGCGGTTTTTCGAGGGACGCTGTACCGAAAAGTACTACCACCATCAGGTCGGCGCCACCGCCGCCAGCCAGCACCCCATGGCCGTGGTGGTCAACTGCATCGACTCGCGGACATCCCCGGAACTGATTTTTGACGCCGGCCTGGGCGATCTGCTGACCATTCGCATCGCCGGCAACATCATCAGCCGCGAGATTATCGGCAGCCTGGAAATCGCGTCCAAGCTCGGCGCCAAACTGATTGTCGTGAAAGGGCACTCCAACTGCGGCGCGATCGGCCTGGCGATGAAGGGCGAACAGGCGCACAGCATCGGCGCGATCACCGGCAAGATCGAGCTGGCCATCCGGCAGTGCCAATGTTCGGCGCACGATATCGCCGCTGGCGAAAAGTCGGTGCTCGAGAAGGTCGCGCTTCAGAACGTCGAGAATTCACTCGCTGAAATCGTCAACAGCAGCGACTACCTGCGTGGATGCCTGCAGCGGGGCGAGATCGGCCTGGTCGGCGCTTACCACGATATAGCCGTCGGCAAAGTGCAGTTCGGCGAACTCGTCACGGAGGAGAAGATCGCACTGTTCCAGCGATTGCACGCGCCTGAGGCGGCCTGAGCCGTTGAGCGGGCACGCAATGCCATCGCGGCGCCCGCGTCGGGGAATGCATGCGGCCGCTGCGGGCCGCGGGAACTTAATTGTCCGGAAGGGTGAAGTCGTCGTGCGTGGGCTTGCCGCCCAGCAGCTCGTCTAGGCGGCCGCGCAGGCTGCGCGCCATTTCGCTGCCCTTGGCCTTGAGCACCGCTTCCAGGTACTGCAGGCGCAGCGCACGGAAGTCGTCGACGTTATTGCACTTTTCCACCTTCAGCTGCAGCATGATGCCGCGCAGCCCGATCGTGCTCTTGATGGTCTGGTTGTAGAAGTCGTACAGATGGCGAAAGCGCGTGGCGTCATCGAGCTGGCTCTCGGCCAGCGCCGGCGCGGATGGCGCGTCGGCGCTGGCGACCGCAGGCAGCGGCGCTGCCCCGTCGTCGTGCAGGTCGTCGTGGTGGGCGCCCTCGGCCCCAGCCACGCGCCGCGCCACCTGACGCGCCCGCGCCGATGCCGGCAACTTGGGCGCCGCCGGCGCCGCCGGCTCTTCACCGCTGGCGAGGAAAATGTAGCCTTCTTGCAGTAATTCCTTGACGCTGTCCGCAGTCACGCCAATGCCGGCGAAATTGCGCAGCAAATCCTCGAGCGAATGGCGCCCGTCGATCATCACCAGGATCGTGCGCAGGCGCGACGACAGTTGATTTTTGCGTGTGGAAATTTCCTCTCGACCCTTGTCGGTCTTGTCGTACACCATCGTGCTCATGCTGCCCCCGGAATATGGTTTGATACCGCAGCCGGAAAATGGTTTGGAATTGCCGCGCGGATAGATTTTCTCGAGGATACACCACGTTACACTTTGCAGGAATGCCCGCACTACTTTATTTGGCGCGGCGCACAACAAGTGAGGTGTAAGTACAACGCTGCAGCGGATAAAACGCCTCCGCGCCGGGGTGGCGCGGAGGACGCCGGCCTCGTCCCGCGCAGGGAATGGCCGGAATAAAACGCCGCTCAGGCCTGGCGTTGGTGCTTGCCGTGATGACCACGCCGCATGCTTTGCTCGTCAAAAACCTTCTTTTGTTCCGGCGTTAGTGTCGAATAGAAAGTGTTCAAGGCGGCCAGCCGGGTTTCCATGGCCGCGACATGCTGCTTGGCGATCTCCAGCTGCTTTTCCATGCGCTCCGGCGCCGTCAGGCTGGCCCACTGGCCGCGTTCGCCACGAGCGGGGCGCTGGCCCGGTTTGCTGGCGGCGGTAAAGGCGGCCCAGGCCGGTTCCTGTGCCGCAGTGAGCTTGAGCTGGTCGTGCAGGCGCGCCTGGCGTGCGGCCATGTGCGCGGCCCGGTTGCCGTGGCCGCCGTGGTGACCGCGATGGGCTTCCACGCTGGTCGCTTTCGGGTTGACGCTCTCCTGTGCGTGTACGGCAACGGCGGCGCCGCCCATGCCCAGCACGGCAAGACTGATCACGAGGCTTTTGCGGACGGTATTGAGTACGTTCATGGCGTTTCCTTTTGGATGAATGGTGCGGGGTGCAACTGCATCATGTTCCCGGCATGTTTCCAAGCCGTGTCCGCTGCCAAAGAGTTTGTATCAATATGTATCGGCGCCATGGCAATATACATGACGATACAAAACCGCTATCCGGGCCCACGCTAAGTGGGGATAATTGCGGACATGGATACTCCTTCTACCATTCTCATCGTTGACGACGACCGCGACATCCGTTCGCTGCTGGCCGATTACCTCGAATCGAACGGCTACCGCGCCCTGGCCGCGGCCGACGGCACGGCCATGTGGAAGACGCTCGACGAAGCGCGTCCCGACCTGATCGTGCTCGACCTGAACCTGCCCGGCGACGACGGCCTGACTCTGTGCCGCAAGCTGCGCGCCACCTCGACCCTGCCGGTCATCATGCTCACCGCCCGCAACGAGCCGCTCGACCGCATCCTGGGCCTGGAAATGGGCGCCGACGATTACCTGCCCAAGCCGTTCGAGCCGCGCGAGCTGCTGGCGCGCATTCGCAGCGTGCTGCGCCGCAGCCACGCCATGCCGTCCAACGCCCCGTCCGACAATGCCCAGCAGATGCGCTTTGCCGGCTGGACCCTGGACCTGACCGCGCGCCACCTGCTCAACCCCGAGGGCATCGTCATCATGCTTTCCGGGGCCGAATTTCGCCTGCTGCGCGTGTTCCTCGAGCATCCCAACCGCGTGCTCAACCGCGACCAGCTGCTCAACCTGACCCAGGGCCGCGACGCCGATCCTTTTGACCGCTCGATCGACATCCAGATCAGCCGCCTGCGCCAGAAGCTCGGCGAAGATGCGCGCCTGCCGCAGATCATCAAGACAGTGCGCAACGGCGGCTACGTGCTGGCCGGCCAGGTGACGGTGGAGCCCGGCACGTGAAGGCCTTCTTCGGTTCGATGACCGGGCGCGTGTTCCTCACGCTGCTGCTCGGCGTCGTTATCACGGCCGTGCTGACCCAGCTGCTGGCCGAAAACGAACGCCAGCGCGTCATCGAAGCCTTCCGCGACCAGCACGCCATGGACCGCGCCGAACAACTGATCACCGCCACCGAAACCGTCCCCGCCTCGGCCCGCCTGGCTTATCTGAGGGCGGCCAACCGGCCCGGCATCCAGCTGGTCGTCATCAGCGACGAGCTGCCGGTCAAGCCGGCGCCATCACCGTTTACGGCGGCGCTGGCGGTGCGCATGGGGCCGCATTACAAGCTGGCCACCATCGCGGCCCGGCCCGCCGCCTGCGACGTGCCGCGCATCCAGAACAGCATGTTCGGGCCGACCGAGTCGCAATGGAAGGGCGTGTGCGAGAGCATCAACGTGCGCCTGCGCGATGGCGAACTGCTGCGCCTCTTGGTGCTGCCACCGCCACCCTCGGTCATCGCGCACGAAACCGATTACCGCATGATCATCGGAATGTTTTTGGTCAGCATTGCTTTTCTCGCCTATCTGGTCGCGCGCATGACCACGCGCCCGCTCAAGCAGCTGGCGCAGGCCGCCAAGGACCTGGGCAACGATATCAACCACCCGCCCTTGCAGCTGTCGGGCGCGAGCGAGATCCGCCAGGCCAGCGCGGCATTCAACGCCATGCAGGCGCGCATCCGCCAATACATTTTCCAGCGTACCCAGATGCTGGCGGCCATCACCCACGACCTGCAAACGCCCTTGACCCGGATGCGCCTGCGCCTCGAAAAAGTCGGCGACGGCGAGCTGCGCGACCGCCTCGTGGGCGATTTGTCGGCCATGCAGGAAATGGTGCGCGAAGGGCTCGACCTGGCGCGCAGCACCGACACCACCGAAGCGATGCAGGCGCTCGACCTCGATTCGCTGCTCGACAGCGTCACTTGCGACGCCACCGACGCCGGCCAGCAGGTGGCGGTGCACGGCCACGCCGGCATGGCCCTGCTGGGGCGCCCGATGGCGCTGCGGCGCTGCCTGGTCAACCTGATCGACAACGCCGTCAAGTACGGCCAGCGCGCCTTCGTCACGGTGGAGGCGGGCGCTGGCGCGGCGCGCATCCGCGTGCGCGACAATGGCCCCGGCATCGCCCCGGGCGAACTGGCGCGCGTGTTCGAGCCGTTCTACCGCGTCGAAACGTCGCGCTCGCGCGAATCCGGTGGCACCGGGCTGGGCCTGACGATCGCCCGCAATATCGCCGAGCAGCACGGTGGCAGCATCGCGCTGGTCAACCATCCGGAGGGCGGCCTGGAGGTCACCCTGGTCCTGCCGGAGTACTATGCCGGCAAATAGCTGCGCCCGCCAGCACCGTCATCGCTTACCATTGAACTGAACCGATCATAAGCCGCCCGCAGTGGCGACCAGGGACACGCATGAAAAAGAAGAGCATCGTTATCATCGTCGGCCTCGCCGTCCTCATCGGCGCCGGCGCATGGTATCTGGGCAGGGGCGAGCAGAACGCCGCTCCGGGCGAGCAGCAGGCCGGGACCCCTGCCGCGGGCGATAAGAACGGCAAGGGCGGCGCCCAGCCGCCGGCCATCGTCAACGTGGTGGCGCCGCAGCGCCAGGATGTGCCGGTGGTGCTGCAGGCCAATGCCAGCGTGACTCCGGTCAGCACGGTCGACCTGCATCCGCAAACGACCAGCACGATCCGCAAGGTGCATATCAAGGAAGGCCAGTTCGTCAAGGCCGGCGAATTGATGTTCTCGCTCGACGACCGCAGCGAGCGCGCCAATATCGACAAGGCGCGCGCCCAGATGGCGCGCGACGCCGCCACCTTCGCCGACCTGGAACGCCAGTACAAGCGCAGCGAGGAATTGTTCGCGCAAAAATTCATCGCCCGCAGCGCCGTCGATACCCTCAAGAGCCAGATGGACTCGGCGCGCGCGCTGGTCGGCGCCGGCCAGGCCGCGCTCCAGGCCGAGCAGGTCAACGCCAGCTACAGCGCCATCCGCGCGCCGATGGCGGGCCGGGTCGGGGCCATCAACGTGTTCCCGGGCAGCCTGGTGCAGTTGTCGACCTCGCTGACCACCATCACCCAGCTCGACCCCATCAACATCGCCTTCAGCGTGCCGGAAGCGGCGCTGGGCGAGCTGCTGGCCGCGCAAAAGAGCGGTGCGGTCACGGTCGAGGCGCTCGGCACGGCGGGCGGCAAGCCGGCCACCGGCAAGCTCAGCTTCATCGACAATACGGTCGATCCGCTGGCCGGCTCGATCAAGGTCAAGGCCCTGTTCGACAACAAGGCCACCAGCCTGTGGCCGGGCCAGTACGTCACCGCGCGCGTGACGGTGCAGACCATCAGGAACGCGGTGGTGATCCCTCAGGCGGCCATCATCAGCAACAGCCGCGGCACCTTCGTGTACGTGGTCGATGCCGATCAAAGCGCGAAACAGGTGCCGGTGACGCGCCTGCACGCGTTCGGCGTGAACGCGGCCGTCTCGGGCTTGAACGGCGATGAAAAAGTCATCACCGAGGGCAAGCAGAACCTGCGGCCGGGAGGCAAGGTCAAGCTGGCCGAGGCTGCCAATCCGGCACGCGCCGGCAAGAGCGCGGTGGCGGCACAATGAATCTGTCCGAACTGTGCATCCGGCGCCCCGTCATGGTGGTGCTGCTGTCGCTGAGCATGATCCTGGTGGGCGTGCTGTCGTACATGGCCATTCCGGTCGCCGCGCTGCCCAGCTATAACACCCCGGTCATCAATGTCCAGGCCAACCTGTCCGGCGCCAGCCCGGAAACCATGGCCTCGTCGGTCGCGCTGCCGCTCGAAAAGCAGTTTTCGACCATCGCCGGGATCAACCTCATCACCTCCACCAGCACCCAGGGCCAGACTTCGCTGACGCTCGAATTCGACCCCAGCATCGATGTCAACGTGGCCGCCATCGACGTCCAGGCCGCGCTGCTCGGCGCCCAACGCCAGTTGCCGCAAGAGATGACGGAGTTGCCGTCCTACCGCAAGGTCAACCCGGCCGACGCGCCGGTGCTGTTCATGGCCATGACCTCGCCCTCGATGAACCTGTCGGAGCTGAACGACTACGCCGAAAACCTGGTCGCCCCCAGCCTGTCGACCCTGCCCGGCGTGGCCCAGGTGACGGTCAACGGCCAGAAGCGCTTCGCGGTGCGGGTGCGCGCCAAGGCCGACCTGATGAACGCGCGCAACCTGTCGATGGACGAGCTGGCGCTGGCGCTGCGCGCCGCCAACTCGAACGCGCCGCTCGGCGTGCTCGACGGCCCGAGCCAGACCATGACCATCCAGGGCAATGCCCAGCTGATGAACGCGGCCGCGTTTTCCGACCTGATCGTGGCCACCCGCAACGGCGAACCGGTGCGCCTGAAAGACGTGGCCTCGGTCGAAGACAGCTACCAGTCCGTGAAAGCGGCCGGCAGCTACAACGGCGAGCGCTCGATCGTCCTGCTGGTGCAGCGCCAGCCCAACGCCAACACGGTGCAGGTGGTCGACGCGGTGCGCCAGCTGCTGCCGCGCTTCCAGGCCCAGTTGCCAAGCTCCATCAAGATCAGCCTCGTCAACGACCGTTCGGTGTCGATCCGCGAAGCCATCCACGACGTCAACCTGACTCTGGCCGGCACCGTGGCGCTGGTGGTGCTGGTGATCTTCCTGTTCCTGCACCGCGCCGCCGCCACCTTCATTCCGGCCGTCACCATGCCGATTTCCCTGCTGGGCGCCTTGTCGCTGCTGTACGCCTTCGGCTACAGCCTCGACAACGTGTCCCTGCTCGGCATCACCCTGGCCGTCGGCCTGGTGGTCGATGACGCCATCGTGGTGCTGGAAAATATCGTACGCCACATCGAAATGGGCAAGAAGCCCGTCGAGGCCGCCCTGGTCGGGTCACGCGAAATGGGCTTTACCATCGTCTCGATTTCGATTTCGCTGGTGGCCGTGTTCATCCCGATCTTCTTCATGCCGGGCGTGATCGGCCTGCTGTTCCACGAATTCGCGGTGGTGGTCGGGCTGTCGGTGCTGGTGTCGGCGCTGGTGTCGTTGACGCTGGTGCCGATGCTGGCCAGCCGCCTGCTGCCGGCCCATTCGGAGCAAGAGGGCGGCGAGAAGAGTTTCATCGGACGCCACTTCGAAGCCGGTTTCGCGCGCGTGCGCGATGGTTACGCGCGCTCGCTCGACCTGGCGCTGGCGCACCGCTTCATCGTGCTGGCGGTCGCCGTCGGCACCTTTGTGCTGACCATCATCCTGTACACCACCATTCCCAAGGGCTTTTTCCCCGAGGAAGACCTGGGCCAGCTGCGCATGAGCATCGAAGCGGCCGAGGATACCTCGACCGACGCCATGCTGGTGCTGCAAGAGAAAGTGGTGGCCATCATCCGGGCCGACCCGAGCGTGCAGGATGTGACGTCGTTTACCAGCGGCGGCAACACCGGGCGCGGCTTCATTGCCCTCAAACCGCGCGACCAGCGCGTGAAGATGCCGCAGGTGGTCGAGCGGCTGCGCAAAGCGACGCGCCAGGTAGCCGGCGTGGCGGTGTTCCTCTCGCCGATCCAGAACCTGCAGCTGGGCGGACGGCCCAGCAAGAGCCGCTACCAGTACACCTTGCAAAGCGTCAGTTCCGACGCGCTGGGCGACTGGGCCAATAAATACCTGGAGCGCATGCGCGCCGATCCGGCCTTCCGCGACGTCACCAGCGATTCGCAGAACCGCGGCCTGCAAGCGACCCTGAAGATCGACCGCGACAAGGCCAACGCCATGGGCGTGCAGATCGCCGACGTGCGCACCGCCCTGTACGCGGCCTTCGGCGAGCGCCAGGTCTCGACCATCTATTCGGCCGCCGCCAGCTACAACGTGATCCTGGAAGCCGAACTGGCCGACCGCCAGTCGGAAGACGCCGTGGGGCGCGTCTCGGTGCGCAGCAAGGGCGGCCAGCTGGTGCAGTTGTCGAGCTTTGCGACGGTCGAGCGCACCGTGGGGCCGACCTCGGTCAACCACCAGGGCCAGCTGCAGGCGATCACCCTGTCGTTCAACCTGGGCGCCGACGTGCCGCTGGGCGTGGCCACTGGCAAGATCGACAAGATGGGCGTGGACATGAAACTGCCGGCCTCGGTCATCACCAAGTACGGCGGCGATGCGGCCGTGTTCCAGGATTCGCAGTCGAGCCAGATCATCCTGATCGTGGCCGCGCTCGGCGTCATCTACGTGCTGCTGGGCGTACTGTACGAAAGCTTCATCCACCCGCTGACCATCCTGGCCGGCTTGCCCTCGGCCGCCGTCGGCGCGCTGCTGACCTTGCGCATCTTCGGGCTGGACCTGACCATGATCGCCATCATCGGGATCCTGATGCTGATCGGGATCGTGAAGAAAAACGCCATCATGATGATCGATTTTGCCCTGCACGCCCAGCGCAACGAGGGCTTGAGTCCGGCCGAGGCGATCCGCGAAGCCTGCATCCTGCGCCTGCGCCCGATCCTGATGACCACCCTGGCCGCGCTGATGGGCGCGCTGCCGATCGCGCTCGGCCTGGGCGCCGGCGCCGAACTGCGCCAGCCGCTCGGACTGGCCGTGGTCGGTGGCTTGCTGTTTTCGCAAGTCATCACGCTCTACATCACCCCCGTGATCTATTTGTTCCTCGACAAGTACAGCGGCAGCGGGCCGATGACCGATGCCCAGCTGGCCACCCTGGAAAAGGCGCATTGATATTTCCGGTCAGGATTTAATTGACTGGAAACAACACGATCTTTCGACCGCCTGCCACTATGGAACCTGCATTTTTTCATTGACAGGCGGTCACCATGAAACGTTACAGCGTCACCCTCATCGGCATGGGCCCGCGCGGGCTGTCCATTCTCGAACGCATCGCCGCGTTTGCGCGCGCGCACAACACGCCGCTGCAAGTGAATCTGATCGAGCCGGGCGAGTGCGGGCCCGGGGTGCACTCGCCGAACCAGCCGCAGCATCTGCTGATCAATACCGTGGCCAGCCAGGTCACCATCTTCCCCTTCCGCGAGGCGGTCGAACTGGCCCCGGTCTGCGCCACCCCCTCGCTGACCGAATGGGCGCGCGACGAAGGCTACCGCCGCTTCGGCGAGCAGTTCGTGCAGGTAGCGCCCGGGGAAGAGGGCGGCGCCGCCATCACCGAGTCCGACTACCTGCCGCGCCAGCTGCTGGGGCGCTACCTGATCTGGGCCTGCGACACCATCCGCGCAGCCCTGCCGCCGACGGTGACGCTGACCCACCTGCGGCACCGCGCCATCGACATGTTCCAGATGCCGGACGGCAGCTTCATGGTGGAACTCGACAGCGGCTTTTCGGTCAGCAGCGATTTTGTCTTCCTGACCACCGGGCACAGCCGCAATAACCTGACCGACGAGGAAGCCTGGTGCCACAAGTTCGCCCAGGACCACGCGCGCTACAACGGCAAGCTGGCCTTCATCCGCCACGTGTATCCGCTCGACAAGCTGGTCGGCATCGCCAGCGACGCCCGGGTCGCCATCGAAGGGCTGGGCCTGACGGCGCACGATGTGGTCTCGCAGCTGACGGTGGGCCGGGGCGGGCGCTTCGAGCCGGCCGGCAGCGGCCTGCGCTACGTGCGCTCGGGACGCGAGCCGGCGCTGATGCTGTTTTCGCGCAAATGCCTGCCGGCGGCGGCGCGCGGCGTCAACCAGAAAGGCTTGAACGGACGCCACCAGGCACGCTTTTTCACGCGCGACGCGGTGCGCAGCCTGCGCCAGCAAGCCCAGCGCGAGCGCGGCAGCCCCCAGCTTGACTTCGACCGCGAACTGCTGCCTCTCCTGATGCAGGAAATGGGCTGCGCCTGGCGCAGCGCGCTGGGGCGCCCCGTGCCCGAGGGGACGGCGTACGAGCTTGGCGCCGAGGAGCGCGCCGCGCTCGAGGCCATGCTGTTTCCCCTGCAAGGACGCAGTTTTGCCAACGCCGACGATTTTTCGACCTTTTTCACCTGCATGATCGCCGACGACCTGTCGGAAGCGCGGCGCGGCAACCAGGGCAGCCCGATCAAGGCCGCGGCCGACGTGCTGCGCGACGCCCGCACCGTGCTGCAGGACATGATCGAGCATGGCGGCCTGACCGCCTCCTCGCACCGCAAGTTCCTCAGTGTCTATAACCCGGCCATCAACCGCGTCACCTTCGGCCCGCCCAGCCATCGCAACGAGCAATTGCTGGCGCTGATCGAAGCCGGCGTGCTGAGCGTGGCGGCCGGCCCCAACGCGGCCATCCGCATCGACGAAGACCTTTCCCAGTTCGCCCTGCACACGCGCTTCGCCTCCGGCGCGGCGATCCAGCACGTCGATGCGCTGATCGTGGCCCGGCTCGACGTCTTCTCGCCCGAAACCGACGAAAGTGCGCTGATCCGCAACCTGCTCAAGCGCGGCACCATCCGGCCCTTTTACAACGGCACCTTCCACCCGGGCGGGGTCGACATCGACCAGGCCAACCATCCGCTCGACAGCGCGGCGCGCCCGGTCGGCAACCTGTGGGCGCTCGGCTACCTGGTCGAAGGCCCCCATTACTATACCCACGCCCTGCCAAGGCCCCGGATGCACTCGCGCCACGTGCTCGACGCCGAACGCTGCGTGCGCGAACTGTTCGGCCTGCTGGAAGAGCGCGCCAACGCGCGGCGCCCGCCGCGTCCACGGGTGCTGGTGGCCGCCGAACGCGCCACCACCTGAGGGCCTTCCGCTGCCCCGATTGTTGCAGCATTGATACATATAGTAACAACCATCAAGACACTCATCTTGTAAGCTGCACGAGGTGAGCTTGCCAGTGCGCAAAAACCACAAAACGTATAGACTTCGGCACCTGTGCCGCATTTTCGTTGACGCCGTACCCTGGAAAGCTGTTCTATTTTGCGTGACCATTCCCACCATTCGACCGAAAACACCGGCTACTGCGAGCATTGCGGTCAGCCCTTGCCCGGTTACGCGGTGCCCAGTTACGAGATCAAGCGCTTCAATTCGGTAGGGATCGCCGTCACGGTGCTATTGCACGTGCTGCTGGTGCTGCTGTGGGTGTTCAAGCCCCAGGACGAGAAAAAGGCGCCGCCGCCGCCGTCGGGCGCGGATATGGTGTACGTCATGCCGCTGCCGCAGTCCAAGCCCCAGCCCAGGGAGCAGCCGAAAGTCACGCCCAAGCCGACCACCCAGGCCCGGCCCGACAAGCCGACCGTGGCCAAGGTGCGGCGCTTGCCGAACACGATTACCATCCCCAATGAAAAGCCGGCCAAGGAAGTCGATGTTCCCGAGCCGCCCAAGCCGGTGCGCCCGACCGCAGTCGCGCCCGAGACCGACATGGCGGCCGCCATCGAAGCGCGGCGCCGCGCGCGCGGGCAGACCGAGAGCGAGCCGGCCGAGGAAAGCGCGGCCGAGCGCGGCATGCGCATCGCCAAGGCGAATATCGCGGCCGCCAATGGCCGCAGCCAGGGCGATGACCGCAACGACACGGGCGGCGTGTTCGAGGTGAAGAAAAATTCGATGAGCGCCACCGTCAAGTTCCGCGGCTGGAACCCGAGCTTCAAGCGGCGCTGGCTGCAGGAAGTCACGGTCGAGCTGGGCAACGAGAAGGATATCGAGACGGCCGTGATCAAGAAGATGATCGAGATTATCCGCAAGGAAAAAACCGGCGATTTCGAGTGGGATTCGCACCGTCTGCAGCGCGTGGTCAAGATGAGCGCGCGGGTGGAAGATACGGCGGAGCTGAGTGACTTCCTGTACAAGGAAATGTTCCCGGAAACGCGGCGCGGCCGCTAAGGCCGCATGAAAAAGGGGCGCCGCGGCGCCCCTTTCCGTTTGCTCCGCCGTGAATCCGGCGCAGTTCGATGCGATCGCTACGCGCGCGCCTTGAGCAAACGCGCAATATCGAGCGCGAAATACGTCAGCACGCCATCGGCGCCGGCGCGCTTGAACGCCATCATCGCTTCCATCATCACCTTGTCATGGTCCAGCCAGCCGTTCTGCACGGCTGCCTTGATCATCGCGTACTCGCCGCTGACCTGGTAGGCAAAGGTCGGCACGCGAAACTCTTCCTTCACGCGGCGCACGATGTCCAGATACGGCATGCCCGGCTTGACCATGACCATGTCGGCGCCCTCGGCGATGTCGAGCGCCACTTCGCGCAGCGCTTCGTTGCCGTTGGCCGGGTCCATCTGGTAGGTGAACTTGTCGCTCTTGCCGAGCGAGGCCGCCGAGCTGACCGCTTCGCGGAACGGGCCGTAGAAGGCCGACGCGTACTTGGCCGAATACGCCATGATGCGGGTGTGGATGTAACCCTGTTCTTCGAGCGCCTGGCGCAGCGCGCCGATGCGCCCATCCATCATGTCCGACGGCGCCACCACGTCCACCCCGGCATCGGCGTGGCACAGGGCCTGGCGGATCAGCATGGCCGTGGTTTCATCGTTGAGCACGTAACCGTTGTCGTCGATCAAGCCATCCTGGCCGTGGCTGGTGTACGGGTCGAGCGCGATGTCGGTCAGCACGCCCAGTTCCGGAAAGCGCGCCTTCAGGGCCCGCACGGCGCGCGGAATCAGGCCGTCCGGATTGATCGCTTCGATCCCGTCGGCGGTTTTCAGGGATGCATCGATCGATGGAAACAGGGCCAGCACCGGAATGCCGAGGCTGACGCATTCCTCGGCCACCTGCAGCAGCAGGTCGACCGAGAGACGCTCGATGCCCGGCATCGCCGAGATCGGCTGGCGCTGGTTGACGCCATCGACGATGAAGACCGGATAGATCAGGTCGGACGAAGTGATCGTGTTTTCGCGCACCATGGCGCGTGAAAACGGGTCGCGCCGCATGCGGCGCATGCGCGTGGCGGGGAACTGCACTGGGATGGTGGACATCGTTATTTTCCGAGTGAACAAAAAATCAGGTGAACAAACGCGTCATTCGTCGCTGTCGACCGGATCGACCAGCGGCGTGTCGGGATCGGTCTCGATGGGCGTGAGGCCCAGCAGGTCGATGATCTTGTCGTTGGCTTCCTCGATGCCGACGCGCTTGAGCGCCGAGAACAGCTGCACCGTGAACGGGAAGCCTTCGCCATCTTCGTCGACATAGCTTTCGAGCATCATGCGCGCCTGGCGCAGGGCATTCGTCGATTCATTGCGGTTGAGCTTGTCGGCTTTGGTCAGGATGCAGTGGATCGGTTTGCCGGTCGGGGCGAACCATTCGAGCATCTGCACGTCCAGTTCGGTGAACGGACGGCGCGAATCCATGATCAGTACCAGTGCGGCGAGCTGGTCGCGGCGCTGGACGTAGTCGCCCAGCAGCTTTTGCCAGTGCAGCTTGGCCGAACCGGACACTTCGGCGTAGCCGTAGCCGGGCAAGTCGACCAGCAGCGCCTCGATTTCCTCGACGATGGTGGCATCCTTGCGGTGTTGGCCGACGTGCGCGCCACCGATCGAAAAATAATTAATGTGCTGGGTGCGGCCCGGCGTTTTGGATGCGAACGCGAGACCTTTCTGATTTGTCAGAATGTTAATGGCGGTCGACTTCCCTGCGTTGGAACGCCCGGCGAAGGCGATTTCCGGTGCCTGCGTGTTGGGCAGATCGCGCAGTTGGTTGACGGTCGTGAAGAAACGGGCTTGCCAGAGTTTGGACATGGGATGGGCAGAAAATGCAACAAGAGGGGCGATAACGCGAGAAAGCTATTGTACAATAAGGGGTTACGAATTGTTGTCACGCAAAAGCCATGGCGCGCACACAAGATCGTTTGCACTACATTAGAACCGAATTTCCGGCGCAGGTTTGATCCGGAATTTCTCAACAAAACCAATTTTCGACTTGTCTCAGGGTGTTTGAATGAATCGTGCGTTTTTACCGGCCGCCGGAGCGGCGTTTGTGAAATCCTTGCTGGTGGCTACCTTTGCCGTATCGGGCCTCGTGTCCGCTGCCGAGCATGCACCCGCCCCAGCCAAGGCCGACGCCGCCAAAGGCGCGACCCTGTACGACAACGGCGATGCCGCGCGCGGCTTGCCCGCCTGCGTCTCCTGCCACGGCGCGGCCGGCAATTCGACCATCGCCGACAATCCCAAGCTGGCTGCCCAGTTCGACGCTTATACCCACAAGCAACTGATCGATTTCACCACGCCCAAGCGCAAGCAGGCCGTGATGACCATGTACGCCAAGATGCTGTCGGAAGATGAAAAGAAAAACATCGCGGCTTACCTCGCGGTCCAGAAACCAAAACCGGGCGCTGCCAAGAACAAGGACACTGTCCTGCTGGGCAAGCAAATCTATCGCGGCGGCATTCCTGCCACCGGCGTGGCCGCCTGCGCCAGCTGTCACGGCGCCAACGGTAACGGCATCCCTGCGCAATTCCCGCGCCTGGCTGGCCAGCACCAGACCTACACGGTCTCGCAGTTGCAAGCTTTCAAAGAAGGCAAGCGCGAAAACAGCGTCCAGATGACGACCCTGGCGCAGCGCATGTCGACCAAGGAAATGGAAGCCGTCGCCGATTACATCGCCGGCTTGAAGTAAGCGGTACCGGCAGCGCGCCGCCAGGCGCGGGCCTGCCAAAGAAATCAGAGGGCGGCGGCGCGCAAGCGGGCTGCCCTTTTTGTTGGTATCCTCGCGGGTTATGTCGTGCCTGCACATAGGGATCTGTAGAGAATGAGCACCACCGGAATAGTTCTGAACACGCGCCGCCCCATCCTGGACGAGGCAGTCGAGCTGGTCTCGTCGATGCGCTTTGCCATCAGCATGCTCACCATCATCGCGATTGCCTCGATGATCGGCACGGTCCTGACGCAAAACCAGCCCATGCCCAATTACGTCAACCAGTTCGGTCCGTTCTGGTTCGATGTGTTCAACAAGCTCGGCCTGTATGCGGTGTATTCGGCCTGGTGGTTCCTGCTGATCCTGGTGTTCCTGATCATCTCGACCTCGCTGTGCATCGTGCGCAATGCGCCAAAAATGATCAAGGACATGCGCAGCTGGCGCGAAAACGTGCGCGAAACGTCGCTGCGCAACTTCCACCACAAGGCCGAGTGGAGCGCGCCGCTCTCGCGCGCCGAGCTTGCCCGCCAGAGCGCCGCGCGCCTGGTCGACGCCGGCTACGCGGCCAAGATCGTGGAAAAGGAGAACGGCACCCTGGTCGCGGCCAGGAAGGGCGCGGCCAACAAGTTCGGCTATATCTTCGCGCACAGCTCGATCATCATCATCCTGGTCGGCGGCATGCTCGATTCGGACATTCCTATCCAGTTCCAGGAATGGTTCCTGGGCAAGAAGCCCTTCGTGGGCGGCGGCCTGATTTCCCAGATTCCCGCCGAGAACCGCCTGAGCCTGAGCAATCCGACCTACCGCGGCAATACCCTCATTCCCGAGGGCCAGTCGAGCGATATCGCCATCATTCCGCGCCCGGACGGCTCGCTGCTGCAGCCGCTGCCGTTCACGATCGAGCTCAAGCGCTTCATCATCGATTTTTATTCGACCGGCATGCCCAAGCTGTTCGCCAGCGAAGTCGTGATCCGCGACCATGAAACCGGCAAGACCTTCCCGGCCACGATCAAGGTCAACGAACCGCTGATCTACAAGGGCGTGGCGGTGTACCAGTCGAGCTTCGAAGATGGCGGCAGCAAGCTCAAGATGCTGGCCTACCCGATGAGCGGCACCGACAAGGCTTCCTTCGCCATGGATGGCGAAGTGAACACGTCCACGCCGCTGGCGCGCGGCGGCGAGCAATACACGGTCGAGTGGAGCGGTTTCCGCCCGTTCAACGTCGAAAACACGGCCGGCAACCAGGATGTGCGCGCGGTCACCAAGGGCCAGAGCCTGAACGAGGAGTTCGCGGCGACGCTCTCGAAGTTTTCGGGTTCGGCCGGCAAGAACGCCAATAACAAGGACTTGAAGAATGTCGGCCCGAGCGTGCAGTACAAGCTGCGCGACAAGACCGGCCAGGCGCGCGAATACCAGAACTACATGCAGCCGGTGACGGTCGACGGCGCCGAAGTGTTCCTGGCGGGCGTGCGCGCCTCGCCCAACGATCCGTTCAGCTACCTGCGCATTCCGTCCGACGAAGCGCACACGGTCAAGGAATGGATGCGCCTGCGCGCAGCCCTGGCCGATCCGGCCCTGCGCGAGCTGGCCGCCGAACGCTATGCGCGCCGCGCGATGCCGGCCACCAGCAACACCCCGGCGGCCACCTTGGCGCGCCAGCTGCAGGATTCGTCCTCGAAGAGCCTGTCCATCTTCGCCGGCGACGGCAAGCAGGGCGGTTACGTGGCGGTGTCGCGCTTCCTGGAAAAAATTCCCGCCGCCGAGCAGGAAAAGGCCGCCGATATCTTCATGAAGATTCTCAACGGCACCCTGTGGGAATTGTGGCAGGCCGCGCGCGACAAGGATGGCCTGCCGCAGATGACCGGCGACGACACCCATGCGCGCTTCCTGCAATTGGCCACCAATGCCCTTTCCGACAGCTTCTTCTACGGCGCCCCGGTGTATCTGCAGCTCGACGAATTCGTCGAGGTCAAGGCGTCGGTGCTGCAGGTGACGCGCTCGCCGGGCAAGGCCGTGGTCTATCTCGGCTGCGTGTTCCTGGTGCTGGGCGTGTTCGCCATGTTCTACATCCGCGAGCGGCGCCTGTGGATCTGGGTGCGCGACGGCGACGATGGCGGCCCGGCGCACGCGCTGATGGCCATGAGCACGCAACGCAAGACGCTTGATTTCGAGCATGAATTTAACGATCTGAAAGCCAAGCTGCCGCAGTTGGCGTAAGCTGTACCAACAGTGTCAGCAGTACTGGAGAACAAGATGGAAGCATCCCAAGCAGCACAAGCAGCACAAGCATCGCAAGCGCAGACCTACCGTCAGGCCCCCGGCTATTTCAAGCGTCTCGACCTGTTCGACTGGGCCTTCGCCGCCGTGCTGATGGGCGCGGCCCTGTTCGCGCTGAACCGCTACGGCGCCTATATGGATATCTATGAAAAGGTGATCCTGGTGCTGACCGCGCCCACCTTTGCCGCCCTCGGCTGGCACTGGAAACCGGTGCGCTGGCTCATTCCCGTGGTGGCCTTGCTGGCCTTCGCGGCCATCGGCTTGTACGGCGGCAACCTCGAGGCAGCGAACAAGAATTTCTTCCTGAAATACATGCTGTCGAGCCAGTCCGCGATCTTGTGGATGAGCGCGCTATTCCTGTTTTCCACCGTGTTCTACTGGGTCGGGCTGCTCAGCCGTTCGAACTACGGTTCCTCGGTCGGCTCCAAGCTGTGCTGGGCCGCCGTGGTACTGGGCTGGACCGGCATGATGGTGCGCTGGTACGAGTCGTACCTGATCGGCGCCGACGTCGGCCATATTCCGGTATCGAACCTGTATGAAGTGTTCATCCTGTTTTCGATGATCACGGCCATGTTCTACCTGTACTACGAACAACATTACGCCACGCGCCAGCTGGGCGCCTTCGTGATGCTGATCATCGGTGCCGCGGTCGGCTTCCTGCTGTGGTACGCGGGTTCGCGCGATGCCGCCGACATCCAGCCGCTGGTGCCGGCCCTGCAGAGCTGGTGGATGAAAATCCATGTGCCCGCCAACTTCATCGGCTACGGCACGTTTGCGCTGGCGGCCATGGTCGGTTCGGCTTACCTGATCAAGTCGCATGGCTATCTGGCGGACCGCCTGCCGGCCCTCGAAGTGCTGGACGACATCATGTACAAGGCGATCTCGGTCGGTTTCGCCTTCTTCACGGTCGCCACCATCCTGGGCGCCCTGTGGGCGGCCGAAGCCTGGGGCGGCTACTGGTCCTGGGATCCGAAGGAAACCTGGGCCCTGATCGTCTGGCTCAATTATGCGGCCTGGCTGCACATGCGCCTCATGACCGGCCTGCGCGGCCGCGTGGCGGCCTGGTGGGCCCTGATCGGCCTGCTGGTGACGACCTTCGCCTTCCTGGGCGTGAATATGTTCCTGTCCGGCTTGCATTCTTATGGCAAACTTTAATTGCTAAAGTGTGATGGGCTGAAAACGGCAAGATGGTGTAAGGTAGGTCATCCCTAGCTGAAACCATCTGATTTGCCGAAAGACGCCCATGCTGATCAAACGTAGCCCCAACGGTATCGACCTGCCGTTTTCATCCGAAATCACGCCGCAGGCGGTCTACCAATCGCGCCGCCGTTTCATCGCCCGGATGGCGGCCGGCGCCGTCGCCGGCGGTGCCTTGTGGGAAATGGCCAACCGCGAAGCGTTCGCGGCCGGCGCGCCGGCGCAAAAGCTGGTCGGCAAGCTCAATCCCGCCTACGCCGCGCTCGACAAGCAGACCCCGTTCAAGGATGCGTCGACCTACAACAACTTCTACGAATTCGGCCTCGACAAGTCCGATCCGGCCCAGAATGCGCATACGCTCAAGACGCGCCCCTGGACGGTGACGATCGAAGGCGAAGTCAAAAAGCCGATGACGCTCGACCTCGATGCGCTGCTCAAGCTGGCGCCGCTGGAAGAGCGCATCTACCGGCTGCGCTGCGTGGAAGGCTGGTCGATGGTGATTCCGTGGGTCGGCTATTCGCTCTCCGAGCTGATCAAGAAAGTCGAGCCGACCGGCAACGCCAAATACGTCGAATTCGTCACCCTGGCCGACAAGGCGCAGATGCCGGGCGTGAGCAGCCGCGTGCTCAACTGGCCGTACGTGGAGGGCTTGCGCATCGATGAAGCCAATCATCCGCTGACCTTGCTGACCCTGGGCATGTACGGGCAGACCTTGCCGAACCAGAACGGCGCCCCGGTGCGCCTGGTGGTGCCCTGGAAGTACGGCTTCAAGTCGGCCAAGTCGATCGTCAAGATCCGCTTCGTCAAGGACCAGCCGCGCACCGCGTGGAATGTGTCGGCGCCGTCCGAGTACGGCTTTTATTCCAACGTCAATCCCGAGGTAGACCACCCGCGCTGGTCGCAGGCCAGCGAGCGCCGCATCGGCGAAGACGGCTTCTTCCAGAAAAAGCGCAAGACGCTCATGTTTAACGGCTATGGCGACGTGGCGTCCCTGTACAGCGGACTCGATCTGAAGAAGAATTTTTAAGCACGATGGCCTTCAATCCTGGTTCAAGGCAACTGTTTGCCATCAAGGCCGCGCTGTTCGCGCTGGCGCTGGTGCCGCTGGCGCGCATGGTGTACCTGACAGTCAGCGGGCAGCTGGTCGAGCCGCTCGAATTCATTACCCGCGGCACCGGCGACTGGGTGCTGTACATGCTGTGCATCACCCTGGCGCTCACGCCGCTGCGGCGCCTGACGGGCTGGAACTGGCTGGTCAGGCTGCGCCGCATGGCGGGGCTGTTCACCTTTTTCTACGGCTGCCTGCATTTCCTCACCTTCCTCTGGTTCGACCATTTTTTCGATCTGGCGGAAATGTTCCGGGACGTCATCAAGCGGCCCTTCATCACGGTCGGCTTCATCGCCTTCGTGCTGCTCATTCCGCTGGCCGTGACCAGCACCAACGGCATGATCAAGCGCCTCGGCGGCAAGCGCTGGCAGTGGCTGCACCGGCTCATCTACCTGATCGCGCCGCTGGCGATCCTGCATTTCTGGTGGATGAAAGCCGGCAAGAACAACTTCACCGAGCCGTTGATTTTCGGCGCCATCGTCGCGGTATTGCTGGGACTGCGGGTGCTGTGGAGCCGCCAGAAGGCCGCCGCCGCACGCGTCTGAGGCAGCGCAATTCTACAACGGCTTGCCGCACTGGAGCGCCAGCATGGACCTGGCCGGACTCCTCATGCAAGCGCCCGCCGAGCTGGCGGCGTTCCAGCCATCCCAGCGCTATGTGCTCATCGACCAGCAGCGCCTGGACCGGACGGCGCTGGAAGCGAATGCCAGCTTGCTGGCGCTGCTGTTCCGGCTCGAACTTT
>NZ_JAVCWL010000120.1:0-869 GCF_030846505.1 Massilia pseudoviolaceinigra
ATCAAGGATGCCCGGCGCAGCCGCCGGGTTGCCACGAAAACCAGCCGTCCCCCGGCTGGTTTTTTTTCGTCCATCCGCGCTGCAAGATATCCATAGCGACAACACGCAAATTTATTTCGAATATATTTCCATGTGGCACTTAATGATCCAGATCAAAGTGTCGCCTTGTATTGATGAGAGCGCGACACCAGTGCGGCTCCGAGAAGCAACCACCCAACCCCAGGAGTTAGACCATGCTGAGCCTTCACACAAACAACGCTGCCCTGTCCGCGCAAAACTCGATCAACCGCACCCAGGGCAGCCTGTCGACCTCGATGACCCGCCTGTCGACCGGCTACCGCATCAATTCGTCGATGGACGACGCCGCCGGCCTGCAGATCGCCACCCGCCTCAAAGCCCAGACCAGCGGCATGGCCGTTGCCATGCGCAACACCCAGAATTCGACCTCGATGCTGCAGACCGCTGAAGGCGCGCTCGACGAAGTGAGCAACATGGTGGTGCGCATGAAGGATCTGGCCACGCAAGCAGCGGACGCCTCCTCGACCACTGCCGACAAGACCGCCATGCAGGCAGAGTACGACGCCCTCGGCAAGGAACTGAGCAACGTGATGACCAACACCACCTTCGGTGGCGCCAAGCTGCTGATCGGCGGCACCATCGCTTCCTCGATGACGTTCCAGATCGGTTCGAGCACCAGTGAAAAAATGACGGTCAACCTGGCCACCGACGTGACCGCCCTGAACACCGCCATCGGCGCCACCAGCGGCACCTACACCGTGCCGGGCACCCCAGGCACCGAACTGACCGCCACCGCCAACGCCACCATCGACCTGCTCTCGACCGCGCTGGCCTCGATCGGCACCGTGCGT
>NZ_JAVCWL010000121.1:0-839 GCF_030846505.1 Massilia pseudoviolaceinigra
AGTCTCCGGCGCCACTGCTACCGAGTCGGCATCTGCACAGCTGCAGCTCGCCCAGGCGTTCGCGTCCGGAACATTGCGCGGCGAAGAATTCAATGCCGTGAACGAGGCGGCGCCGCGGCTGATGAAGGCGCTTGCCGACGGTATGGGATTGCCGGTCGGTGCCCTGAAAAAGATGGCCGAAGAGGGGCAAATCACTTCAAAGGTCATGGCAACCGTGCTGCCCGACGCGCTGGAAAAACTGCGCGTGGAAGCGGCCCAGGTGCAAACCATCGGCGGCGCATTCACCGTGCTCAAGAACAACATCATGGAGTTGGTTGGCGTGCAGGCCAATGCCAGTGGCGCGGTGGCGGGGTTGACAGGCGCGATAGGTGTGCTGTCCAGCAATCTCGCAGGCGTGGCGTGGGCAATGTCGACCATGATCGCTATCAAGACGACCAACTGGCTCGTCGGCTTGGCCACCGATGCATACGCTGCCGCGGCGGCCAAGCGTGCGCTGGCCGCCGCGACTCTGCAAACAGCCGTCACGACCACTCAGGCGACCGCAGTTGCCGCAGCCGCCAAGCTGGCAGAAGCTCAGGCCAATGTGCAGGCTACCGCCAGTGCCGCCGCCCTCACCACGGCCCGCGTGACCGAGCTGCGCGCCGCTGTGCTGGCTGCACAGGGCGCCGCGGCGCTGGCGATCACCACCAACGGCCTGATTCCCGCGCAGATCCGCGCCGCCGCTGCTGCAGAGGCGCATGCTGTTGCACTCGCTGCGCAGGCCGTCGCCGGTGGCGGCGCCACCACGGCGTCGATCGCTAATACGGCCGCCATCACCGCGCAGGCGGGCGCGGCTACTT
>NZ_JAVCWL010000122.1:0-839 GCF_030846505.1 Massilia pseudoviolaceinigra
GAGTAGCCGCGCCCGCCTGCGCGGTGATCGCGGCCGTATTGGCGATCGACGCCGTGGTGGCGCCGCCAGCGGCGACGGCCTGCGCAGCGAGTGCAACAGCATGCGCCTCGGCCGCTGCGGCGGCACGCGCCTGCGCAGGGATTAGGCCATTGGTGGTGATCGCCAGCGCCGCGGCGCCCTGTGCAGCCAGCACGGCGGCGCGCAGCTCGGTCACGCGGGCCGTGGTGAGCGCGGCGGAACTGGCGGTTGCCTGCACGTTTGCCTGGGCTTCTGCCAGTTTGGCGGCAGCAGCTACTGCGGCGGCTTCGGTGGTCGTGACGGCGGTCTGCAGCGTGGCTGCCGCGAGCGCGCGCTTGCTAGCCGCGGCCGCATACGCATCCGTAGCCAGGCCGACGAGCCAGTTGGTCGCCTTGATGGCGATCATGGTGGACATCGCCCAGGCCACACCCGCCAGGTTGCTTGCCAGCAGACCGAGAGCGCCAGTAAGGGCCGCAACGGCGCCGCTCGCGTTGGCCTGCACGCCAACCATTTCCATCATGTTGTTCTTGAGAACGGTGAATGCTCCGCCGATCGTCTGCACCTGGGCCGCCTCGACGCGCAGCTTCTCCAGCGCGTCCGGCAGCACGGTGGCCATGATGCCCGAGGTGATCTTGCCTTCCTCAGCCATTTTTTTCAGGGCACCGACCGGCAATCCCATGCCGTCGGCAAGCGCCTTCATCAGCCGAGGCGCCGCCTCGTTCACGGCATTGAATTCTTCGCCGCGCAATGTTCCAGACGCGAACGCCTGGGCGAGCTGCAGCTGTGCAGATGCCGACTCGGTGGCAGTGGCGCCGGAGACC
>NZ_JAVCWL010000123.1:0-821 GCF_030846505.1 Massilia pseudoviolaceinigra
GCGAGGCGGCGTTCCGCATCGCCTGTTCCCAGGCGTCGTCGCTGGCAGGTGCGGCCAGCTCCAGCGGCAGGGGCAGCGATGCGTCTGCGTCGATCAGCAGCACGGCGCCGGCGCCCTGTTCAACGATGCGGCTGCGCAGGATCTCATGGCGCGCCGAGACCAGTTCAAGTGCCCGCTGCATGCGGGCAGGCTCGAAGCGGCCGCGCAGCTCGATGGCCGAACTGATGTTGTAGGCGGCAGCCGGCGCGAGCTGGCTCAGGAACCACAGGCGCTGCTGGGCGAACGACAGCGGCAGCGCGGCAGGCCGGGGCTGAACGCCGATGGAAGGGGCGGCAGGTGCGCTCGACGCGCCGACAAGCGGCGCCAGTTGCGCGATGGTCGGGTTGGAGAACAGCTCGCGTAACTGCGGTACAACGCTGAAGTGCTGGCGCATGCGCGCGAGCAGCACCGTGGCGAGCAGCGATTGACCGCCCAGGTGAAAGAAGTTGCTGTGCCGGCCTATCTGTTCCAGTGGAATGGACAGGACCTCCGACCATAACCGGGCCACTGCCTGTTCGGCGCCGATTGCCGGTGGTTCGACGGTGGCCGGATCCCGCACCATGTCCGGCGCCGGCAACGCCTTGCGATCGGTCTTGCCGTTGCTGGTGAGCGGAAGGCAATCGAGCATGACGAAGGCGGCGGGCACCATGTAGGAAGGCAGCTGCAGGCGCAGGGCCTGCGCGAGCTGTTCGGACGTTGGCACGTGGCCGGCGGCAGGCACGATGTACGCGACCAGCTGTTCGCGGCAGACCATTGCCACCGCCTGCGCCACCTCGGGCAGG
>NZ_JAVCWL010000124.1:0-820 GCF_030846505.1 Massilia pseudoviolaceinigra
GAGAAGTGTCCACAGAACTCAGGTTACCTCACGATCAACGGTCACTTGGCGGCCCAGGGTTTGATGATGCGGGAAGGTTGTCAATTTCCGGCATTAAGGCTCCACTCATTTTCGGCGTAATGGCGCCACGTTGGCCAGTGATTTCAGGGCCTCAAACTGGGTTGCAAGAATGATCGATTTCGACGGTTTTGGCAACTTCATTTTCGATACGAGTGCCGTTTTTCGGGTGAATTGCTATCCAGGATGACATCTGGACGGATCGATTTCGGAGTTCACCTATAGATTCTCGTCTACAAACGGTCTTAGACAAAATCTTGGCGGGTATCGAACTGAACATAACTTCGAAAGAATTTCCCATGCAACCCGAACTTGCTACAATATATTTCCGACAAGAATTTCGGGTTCTTGGCTCAGTTGGTTAGCATTCCACTCATCATCCACTGATCGATTGTTGAGTCCCAACATAGCCCACCACTTCACATTGATCTCAAGCGTAATTTCATGAATGTTAGAATCTCTACAATCCGACGTGGCAAGGTGCTTGGCATATGCGCTGTTTTAACAGGAATTTTCGCTTGCACAGTGGTCGATCTGCACGCTCAGGTCAAAGCACCAGCGCGTGCGCCAAGGATCTCCGGTTTCGGCGTGAGCAATTTTGCGATTTCCACCAAGTCAGCTAGTGCTCAGGAATTTTTCAAACAAGGCCTATTGCAGGCATATGCCTTCAACGAGGCAGAGGCCGTGCGCGCATTCAAGGCGGCTTTGGAAGAGGATCCTGATTGTGCCATGTGTGCTTGGGGAGTGGCTTACCAGCTTGGAC
>NZ_JAVCWL010000125.1:0-772 GCF_030846505.1 Massilia pseudoviolaceinigra
TTCAGGTGAAAATGACCGCTATTGCCTGCGGATTAAAGCGGTCTGTTGCGACTGGTTGGTTTCGACCCGACGTGCCGCTCAGAATCGCGAGACTGGTCACCTTAGATATCCGGGAAATAACGATGAAGATCCCAAGCGCCATTCAACCAATTGCAGGTTTTACTGCGAACGATTACACAGCATTAAGCGATCGAAGCCGATTGCGAAGCCGATCCCCTGGCGATACGTACCGCCGCCGACCACCTGTTTCTGGGCACCCAGTGCCGCCACGGCAATTTCAAATCCGTCCGTCGTGTAGTAATCCAGTCCGCGTTTCACCGCGCGCGCAAGTTCGTAGTCGCTTGTTTTGATGCTCACCATTTTCTCCGCGAGGGTAATCAACTCGTCCCTCATGGTGTCGGCGTCTGGATTGAGCACTTCCAAGCCGAATTGAAAGAACTCGCGGTATCGTCCTTCTTGCGGCCGTTCATAGCGCCAGCAGCGTTCGAAGTACCAGAGCTTCACATTCTTCTGGCGCGGGAAGTGTTTGTCGGCGATCAGCTGGACTGTCGCTGTCGCCTCGGGTCGCAAACACAGCGAACGGTTTTTCTTGTCCGGAAAAACGTACATCTGCGACAGGATTTCCGGCCCCGCTTTGTCCACGTACACGCCCGACGGCTCCACCGAAGGCAGCACAATTTCTTCAAATCCCGCCGCCTCTGCGATGGCGATCAGTTGATTCAACAATACGCGGCGGTTCTTTGCTTCTTCGCCCGCGATAATGCGCACACCC
>NZ_JAVCWL010000126.1:0-766 GCF_030846505.1 Massilia pseudoviolaceinigra
TGAGGTGTACTGTCAATAGTGGACACGTCCGTTTCAAGCAGCCAGCGCTTCTTTCCTAAAGTTTTCGGCGAATGACGCTGGCGATACGTAACCAAGACGCGAGTGGCGTCGCTGGCGGTTGTAGAAGATTTCGATGTACTCCTTGATCGCTGACTCCGCGTTAGCCCGCGTGGCATACCTCTGATGATGGATCATTTCGTTCTTCAAGCTGCCCCAGAAGCTCTCCATCGGCGCGTTGTCATAGCAGTTACCCTTGCGCGACATGGACGCCTGCATGCCGAACTGCTCGACCAGCTTGCGATAATCGTCGGCGCAATACTGAGTGCCGCGATCGGAGTGATGGATCAAGCCAGGCGCCGGTCGCTTGCTGCGTACCGCCCGCCACAAGGCTTGCGCCGTCAGGTCCTGCGTCATGCGTGGGCCCATCGCATAGCCCACCAACTCGCAGGTAAAAACGTCTTTGACTCCAGCCAGGTACAGCCAGCCTTCATCGGTCATTACGTACGTTATATCGGTCACCCAGGCTTCGTTAGGCCGGGTTGGCGCGAACGTTTGGTTCAACAGGTTCTCCGCTACCGGGAACGCATGGTGAGAATTCGTCGTCGCCTTGAACTTCCGTTTTTGCTTGCACCGCAAGCCCAACTCCTGCCGCAGCCGCACGATACGGTCACGCCCCGTATCGAATCCTTGCGCGACCAATTCAGGCTGCAGCCGCAACGGACCGTACGTCTCCCGTGTCTGGACGTGCGCAGCTTTGATCGCCACC
>NZ_JAVCWL010000127.1:0-734 GCF_030846505.1 Massilia pseudoviolaceinigra
CATATAGACGCTGAAAGACTGTAAGTTGGATCGTCGGCGGGCGACCGGGAGCACGCGAAGATGCTGGCAGGCCGGGCGGTGCGGCAAGAAACGAAGGCAACGCTGATCGAAAGCGCCCGGCCCTTCCCTTTTGGCGTACTCAGGGCAGAGGGACATCCGTGCTGCCCGTTGATGACTTGCGTGCCTCAGCGCCTACCTACGGATGGAGCAACATAGTGGGGAGCGAATATTTCATCGAGACGAGCGATTGATAGAAAAAAGTTGATATCATAAGCAACTATTTCTTTCGCGCACTAGTCGCCGGACTGCTGCCATCCGGGTTACCACGCACTTCGACACGCTTGCGGAGGATGCCGCCGTAGTTTCATTGTCAATTTGGCGTCACCATGGGTCTGAAGAGACCTTGGCGAACCACGCGCGGCTGGCGGCCACATGACAACAGGACATAGAGATTGAGCCCCAAACATTGTTGCGCAAACACTGAAATTAGTACAAAATCAATACTTTATGGCGGGCTGGGCTGAGCCCATATGCACTCAGTTCCGCATTGCAATATACTTAGCCGCACCTCCGTAATATGCGCATATATTACCGGAGATACATAGAGCCGATGAAAGAACAATTGAACATGTCCATTTTTTCAGCGAAAAAAGTATTGGGACCGATATTTGCTGGATTACTACTATTACAAGGATGTACTGCGATGGCTAAAGATGACGTACTGAAATTATCGA
>NZ_JAVCWL010000128.1:0-729 GCF_030846505.1 Massilia pseudoviolaceinigra
CGGTGCGATTCACCGAAATACTCGCGCGACAGCCTGACGAGCGTTTCGGCTCCCCATTCAGACAATTCCACGCCAGTGTTCATCTGGCAGTAGCTCAGGTCTTGATGCGTCAACGGGGCATCGCCCATGCTGGTGCACATGGTCGGGCCCCACTTCCAAAGCAGGTCGACCAGATGTTCGCCACAGTCGAGCGGCGGCATCGCCGGCTGGAAGTCTTCGCCGCCTTTGATCCGCAGCAATTGCAGGCGGGACCTGGCTGGTTCTTTTGACTTATCGCCTTCGGCCTTCTCCATCGCGGCATTCAGCCAGGCTGAATGCCGGACGTAGAGACTTAGGCTGTCGGCGACGCCTTGGTAAAATTTGCGGTGTCGCTCAGCAGCTTATCGAGCTGTGCCGGGATGAAGCACACTTCGAGGTCGCTGTACACCGCCATGAACAGCGCCTTGTCCGTCAGCTCATCGACTTCGATGTTTTCGAAGCGATCGGTCACGGCTGCCAGGAAATCGGCGGTGTCCTTGGTCTGGTCTTCGGCCGACAGGTCGCTCTTGCCCTTTTTTTTGTAGCGGTCCATGTTGCGGTTCGCCTGCGCGGCCTTCGCTTTGGCATACACCTTGGTACCAGGACCGAAAACGTGGACGTTCATTGGCTTGGTCGGATCGGGCTTGCCATCGGCGCCATCGGCGAACATGAGTTCGTCGTTGCCGTCGCGCAGCTGGTGAACGGCGGTAG
>NZ_JAVCWL010000129.1:0-709 GCF_030846505.1 Massilia pseudoviolaceinigra
GCCAGCGGAGTTGGTGGCGTTGGACGACTGGACAGCCAGTTCGCGGACACGTTGCAGGATGTTGCCGGTCGATTGCAGGGAGCCCTCTGCCGTTTGCAGCATCGACACGCCATCGTTGGCATTGCGCTTGGCCTGATCGAGACCGCGGATCTGGGACGTGAAGCGTTCCGAAATGGCCAGACCGGCGGCATCGTCTTTGGCGCTGTTGATACGCAGGCCGGAAGACAGACGTTGCAGGGAGGTCGACAGTGAGGAAGCCGAAGTGCTCAGGTTGCGTTGTGCATTCAGGGACGCGATGTTGGTGTTGATGACGCTCATGGTATTACTCCTTGCAATTACTACCTATTCGTGTTGGCGCTGTGCCGCTTGCCTTGGTGTGCCCCTTTGTTCCGAGACAATCACACCGCAGTCCTTATATATAACGGATTGCGATCTGGAAAGTTTAGGGGGATTTTGGACGTATATTTTTTATTTTGGGCCTCAAGGCGTGACAAGACACGGCGCCAGACGACAAGGTTTGGCCAAACTTGAGGGCAAAAATAAACTATTTGGCGGCTCATGAACGAGGCCAGGAAGGAGACGAGCGGGCATTGCGCCGCGCTTTTGTTGCATGTACGACAAGGTTTGCTGGGAAAGACTGGCTGGAAGTGAAATTCCCCAGCCAGCCCAAGGGCCGGCCGGGGAAGCAAGGAGCTTGCCGGGCGATTAA
>NZ_JAVCWL010000013.1:0-185496 GCF_030846505.1 Massilia pseudoviolaceinigra
GTATTTCCATCGGCGTCCTTCAGTTCCAGCACATTCTTGCCGATAATCTTGGCATTAGCGCCGTTGGCCCACTCCAAACCGTCCATGTCGATGACGAAGATATACAGATCACGATCGACGAATGCGCCCTTCGGATTGCTGAAATCGGCAAATGCCTTGTCCTTGCCATTGGCCTCGAGATAAGCGACCGCTTTCTTGACGAGAGCCGTTGCCTCTTCAGCGGTGCCGCGCTCCGCAGCGAATACAGAACTGTGCAAGCTCGCTGAAATCAGCAGGACACTGGCAGTGCGCAGGATGTTATTAATAATCATGATTTCTCCACTATGTTATGAAACAAGGGCATGATACGTGCCCGTTGGGCGCGCCAATATCCATGTCTGCTGACGATGGACATCAGGAATTATTAAAGCTCATGAATGCCGTCAATTGCGACCCTTATGTCGACATCGATTGAGCGCGGATTGAACGGCAAGATGTTTCAGTGTTACATCTATCCCGGGAAATTGCGACAACTATGGTCTTTACTGTTGTTTTTTCTGCCCGCCGGGGTGCGAACGAGGTAAGCGGCCAGCAACCCTGGCTGCATCCGTGATCGGCATTGCCGCAGCGCGCCTTTCGATTATTCAGGAGGGGGGGCGGAATATATTTTCCGGGAGGTAATCAAAGGCGGGCATGCCCGACCGGGGAGTTGATGTGCAGGCAATATTGAAACAATCACCAGCAGCAGACGCTGCTAAGCATTTAAAAAGTAAATCTGGCTAGAAGTATAATGTTGAGTTAAAATCAAACCCAACATTTGACGGTCGGCAATTCTTGATTCATAGCGCGCTTCTGATGGCATAATTGGTATTAACAACTAGCTTCCCTTGGTCCTTCCCCAGTCTTCCAGCCACCTCCGATCACCTGTATGACAACCGTCTGAGCATCGTTTATAAAACACAGCTGCTCCTACCCTGCATTTTTCTCGACGTTGTTTGTTAGCTCTTGTAACGGTGCAGATGTAGTCCATCCGCGTAGCGCTGGGAATGCACAGCTCGGTTACGCACTTTGGTGGATCTTGAGACCATTGCGCAAAGGTCTTAGACGGCCCGCCATATTCTTTCCCGCTGCTGACACCACCGTCGTCTGATGGCTTGCGATGGTGCCCGCCACCGCCCCCTCCGTCGGCGGGCACCTTAGCGATACAGGGAATCGGGCTGCGCTCTACGCAGCCGGGATGGCCAACGCCGCCGTCACTTCTTTCCAGCTTCTGTTCTATCAGCGCTGACATTCCCATTTCAATTGCGAAATGGTTCCTAAGCTCTTGATTTTTTCGGTCCGTAATAATCACCGGATTCTTCCCAAAAACAATTTTTCGCCCAGATCCGGTTTCCAGAATTGCTTAATGTTTCCGCTTTCATCGCAGATGGCCGACAGGGCCCTGCCATCAGCGTATGTGATTCCTTGGAAGCGCCCATCGTGTCCGTAAAGATATGTCCCGACGCTCCCGTCTGGCCGGGTCTGAGACTGAATCTTCCCGTTTACAAGCGTGCGTTCGATTTGTTGAGCCAGCTGCAGGGCGAGCTTAGCCGTTGTGTAAAAAATTGCATCGTTTTCAGGTGAGCGCTTCTCCTGTGTTTTTATGGTAAGCGCCGGGCTCTCAACAGGCGCTACCGGGGTGGCCCCAGCGCTTGCCAGACTGAGTACCAGGAAAGCTGAAATAGTTTTCCACACCAGTTTCATATTCATATCGACTCCCATTCAGAGCGCCATGTTCGCCTTACAGAGCACGGATTTCTATCGATTAAGCTGGCATAAGTGGGAGCTGTTTTCGAACAAAGGAATCGGGGGAACTTCTGCTATGCACGAGATGTCGCGCGACGCCGGAAATGTGAGGAACGGAAACGTCGGTTGAGCGGTACGGATGTGCAGCACAGTCAAAAATCGAGGACGGTGGACTAGAGCGTCGAGGCAAGCACGGCGGAGCAAACCCGGCCACGATCCTGGCGGCGCGGCCGGCTCAGGCCGCGGCCGGGCAGCCCGCGCAGAGTGCGCGCCAAGCCATTGTTTTCGATGCGATGTACAGCGGCGGGCGGCGCATATTGTATAATGGTCGATTAGCGCTCAGCGCCCGTTTCCATTCGCAAAAGACCCAATCCAGCATGCTATCCACAGCTAACATCACGATGCAGTTCGGCGCCAAGCCGCTGTTTGAGAACATCTCCGTCAAATTCGGTGACGGCAACCGTTACGGCCTGATCGGCGCGAACGGTTGCGGCAAGTCGACCTTCATGAAGATCCTCGGTGGCGACCTCGAGCCATCGGGCGGCACTGTCATGCTCGACACCAACGAGCGCCTGGGCAAGCTGCGCCAGGACCAGTTTGCGTTCGAAGACATGCGCGTGCTGGACGTGGTCATGATGGGCCACACCGAGCTGTGGAACGCCATCTCCGAGCGCGACGCCATCTACGCCAATCCGGAAGCGACCGACGACGACTACATGCACGCGGCCGAGCTCGAAAGCAAGGTTGCCGAATACGACGGCTACTCGGCCGAAGCGCGCGCCGGCGAACTGCTGCTCGGCGCCGGTGTCTCGATCGACCAGCACCAGGGCCCGATGAGCGCCGTGGCGCCAGGCTGGAAGCTGCGCGTGCTGCTGGCGCAGGCCCTGTTCTCGAATCCGGACATCCTGCTGCTCGACGAGCCGACCAACAATCTGGACATCAACACGATTCGCTGGCTCGAAGATGTGCTCAACGACCGCAATTCGACCATGGTCATCATTTCGCACGATCGCCACTTCCTGAACCAGGTGTGCACGCACGTGGCCGACATGGATTACGGCACGCTCAAGGTGTACCCGGGCAACTACGACGAGTACATGTTCGCCTCGACCCAGGCGCGCAACCAGCAACTGGCCAACAATGCCAAGGCGAAAGAAAAAGTCGCCGAGCTGCAAGACTTCGTGCGCCGCTTCGCCGCCAACAAATCCAAGGCGCGCCAGGCAACATCGCGCGCCAAGCAGATCGACAAGATCAAGGTCGACGACATCAAGCCGTCGTCGCGCGCCTATCCGTTCGTGCGTTTCGAAGCCGAGAAGAAACTGCACCGCCTGGCGGTGGAAGTTGAAGGCATTTCCAAGAAATACGACCGTCAGCTGTTCAAGAATTTCAGCATCATGGTCGAAGCCGGCGAGCGCATCGCGATCATCGGCGCCAACGGTGCCGGCAAGACCACCTTGCTGCGCTCGATCGGTGGCGAACTGACCGGTTTGCAGCCGGACACCGGCCGCGTCAAGTGGGCCGAGAACGCCAACGTCGGCTACATGCCGCAAGATCCGACCGAGGAATTCGCCACCGATGCGGTCCTGACCGACTGGATCGGCCAGTGGACCAAGGAAGGCGACGACGACCAGGCCGTGCGCTCCATCCTCGGGCGCCTGCTGTTCGGCGGCGACGACGTGAAGAAATCGGTACGCGTGCTGTCCGGCGGTGAAAAAGGCCGCATGATGTACGGCAAGCTGATGCTTGGCCGCCACAACGTCATGCTGCTCGACGAGCCGACGAACCACATGGACATGGAATCGATCGAGTCGCTGAACATTGCGCTCGAAAAATACACCGGCACCCTGATTTTCGTCTCCCACGACCGCGAGTTCGTGTCCTCGCTGGCCAACCGCATCCTCGAAATCAAGGAAAACGAAATCGTCGACTTCCGCGGCAACTACGAAGATTACCTGACGAGCCAGGGTATCGACTAAGGCCGGGCGGGGCGCCTGGCGTCCCGTTCGGCTTTGTGGGGCAGGGCGGGCACCGAGGTGCCCGCGCGCCATTTCACGGCAGGCCTCCTGCAACGATTTCTCTCTTGTGAGATAGTACCGACATGAACATTCTCCCTATCAAAACCATTGAATACGAGCATCCTCAAGCCGGCCTGAGCTGCACCGCGCAAGCCTGGGCACGCACGCCGGCCGCGCCGTCCGCCGCCGAAAAAACGGCGCTCAAGGAACGCATCAAGCGCTTGCTGAAAGAACGCGAGGCGGTGCTCGTCGCCCACTATTACGTGGACGGCGACCTGCAGGACCTGGCAGAGGAAACCGGCGGCTGCGTCTCCGATTCGCTCGAAATGGCGCGCTTCGGCCGCGATCATCCGGCAAAAACGCTGGTGGTCGCCGGCGTGCGGTTCATGGGCGAGACCGCCAAGATCCTCAGTCCCGAAAAACGCATCCTGATGCCCGACCTCGACGCGACCTGTTCGCTCGACCTGGGCTGTCCGGCGGACGAATTCTCGGCCTTTTGCGACGCCCATCCCGACCGCACGGTCGTGGTGTACGCCAACACCAGCGCCGCCGTCAAGGCACGCGCCGACTGGATGGTGACCTCGTCCATCGGCCTCGACATCGTGGCCCACCTGCATGCGCAGGGCAAGAAAATTCTGTGGGCACCGGACAAGCACCTCGGTTCCTACATTCAAAAGCAAACCGGCGCCGACATGCTGCTGTGGCAGGGCTCGTGCCTGGTGCACGACGAATTCAAGGGTGTCGAACTCGACTTGCTCAAGGCCGAGCATCCTGAAGCGAGGGTACTGGTCCATCCGGAGTCGCCTGCCAGCGTGGTTGCCCTGGCCGATGTGGTCGGATCGACCACGCAACTGATCAACGCCGCCCAAACGATGGATGCAACGACCTTCATCGTTGCCACCGACAACGGCATCCTGCACAAGATGCGCGCCGCCGCGCCGGGCAAGCATTTCATCGAAGCGCCAACCGCCGGTAACAGCGCCACCTGCAAGAGCTGCGCGCACTGCCCGTGGATGGCCATGAACGGGCTGCAGAACCTGGCCGACGTGTTAGAGAGTGGCAGCAACGAAATCCATGTCGATCCGCAAGTCGGCAAGCAAGCCGTGCGCGCCATCGACCGCATGCTCGACTTCGCCGCCGCGAAAAAAGCCAAAGCCTTGCCGACCAGCGCGTTGGCCAACGAAGCAACACTGTTTTCCGGAGTGGGCCCAGCATGAGCAATTTACGTAATCCTTACGCCGTTTTTGATGCGGCGCTGCAAACCGCCTTTGAATCGAACCTGCTGGCCGCCTTGCTCGAAGACGTCGGCAGCGGCGACCTGACCGGCAAGCTCGTGCCCGACGACACCCGCGTGCGCGCCCGCGTCATCGTGCGCGAAGAAGCCGTACTCTGCGGCGGACCGTGGTTCGAAGGCGTGATGCTGGCCCTCGATCCGAGCATCGAAGTCGACTGGCAATATGCCGAAGGCGACCTGATGAACGCCGGCAGCGTGGTCTGCACCATCGAAGCGCCACCGCGCGCCTTGTTGACGGCCGAGCGCGCCGCGCTGAACTTCATGCAGTTGCTTTCTGGCGTAGCGACCGTCACGCGCAGTTACGTCGAGGTGGTCGAGGGCACGAAGGCATCCATCCTCGACACGCGCAAAACGCTGCCGGGTCTGCGCCAGGCGCAAAAGTACGCGGTGCGGGTCGGCGGCGGCAAGAACCAGCGCATGGCTTTGTACGACGGCATTCTGATCAAGGAAAACCATATCGCCGCAGCGGGCGGTGTGGGCAAGGCGCTGGCGGCGGCGCAGGCGCTGGACGCCGGCGTATCGATCCAGATCGAAGTCGAAACCCTGGCCCAGCTGAGCGAAGCGCTCGAAGCCGGTGCCACATCGGTCCTGCTCGATAACTTCGAGCTGGCCACGATGCGCCACGCGGTCGCGCTCAATGCGGGCCGCGCGCTGCTGGAAGCATCGGGCGGGGTGAATATGGACAGTGTGCGCGCGATCGCCGAAACGGGCGTGGACCGCATTTCCATCGGCAGCCTGACCAAGGACATCAAGGCCACCGATTTCTCGCTGCGGATTATTGACTGACCGGATTCTGGTCGACGTAGATCAGTTTCGACGTATCGAAACCGAGCGCCTGGGCCTTAGCGACCAGGCGCTTTTTTGTTGCCTCATCCATTGTCGGCGTGCGCGACAGCAGCCAGAAATACGATTTATCGGGCCCGCTGATTAGCGAATAACTGTAATTCTCGCGTTCCAGGTCGAACACGATGTACGATCCGTAAAAGGGACCGAAGAACGACACCTTCAGATAACCGGTGTCCGGCTTCTCGACAAAATATGCCTTGCCCTCCGACTGTTTCCATTCCTTTTTCTCGGCGTTATAGCCACGGTTGATGACTTTGATGCCGCCATCGTCGCGCATGCTGTACTCGGCGGTCACTCGGCTCAAGCCACGTTCGAAAGAATGATCCAGCCGCGCGATCTCGTACCATTTTCCGAGATATTTCGCGGACTCGAAATTGGCCACCGGTTCAATGTCCGCCGGCTTGGACACACAGCCCGCGAGCAGGAACGCCATTACCACGAACAATGTTTTCATGATGAACTCCGCACTAAGAATGTCGATTTCGATTGTAGCCCACGGGGTGGCGCGCACCTTGCGCGATTGCTAAGCGATCCCGCCCAACACGAAGGCGATTGCTCCGACCACGCCTGTCGCCCGCGCCAGGCGCGCGACCAGCTGCGGCGCGTAGGTCAGCAACATCATCAGCGCCAGCGCCGCCGCGGTCATGCCGCCCAGCCAGATCAGCGGCCCGTGGCCGCCGCCAGCCTTCAGCACCGCGGCCGCAAACGCGAGCACCAGCGCACCCGCGCCGGCTGCCTGCAAACGCCGCCGTAACGCTGGCGGGGCTTCCTGCCCGCGTCCATGCATATCGGCGTAATGCCGCTGCATCGCCACGCTCAGCGCACCGAAACCGGCGTAACTGAGTCCGAACACCGCGACGAGATACAACACGCCGCTCATGATGCCGCTCCGACCCCGGCGCTAACCGCCGGCGCCTTGACGTCATTTCTCTTCACCTTGCCCCGGCCCAGCCGCAGCGCGCCGTAACCGAGCAGCAGCCCCAGTGCCAGCACCGTGATGTCGAACCACGCCACCGCGCTCGGGCCGTTGAGCAGGGTCACGCCGAGGTGCGATGACGTCGTAAATACATTGAGCAGCGGGATCGCGCCGAACAGGAATGCCCCGGCGGCCAGCTGCAAGCGCCACATGGCGCGGTCGGGCTTCATCTGCGCCAGCAGCGCCGCGGCACCCCAGGCTGCAAAGAACACCGCAATCTCGTTCTCCGCCCGCTTTTCCATCACGACCGGCAGCAGGCGATTGGCCCAGAAGTAGCAGGCAAAGGCGATCGGCAAACCCGCCACCGCCCCGATGTTCAACGCCTCCACCAGGCGCGTGCCGACGCCGATGGACGCACCGGCCTTGAGCGCCTTGGCCTGCGTCTGCCGGCTCTTGACCGCCCACAGGATCGCGCCGGTCGCCACCATGGCGTATCCGGCCAGCCCCGAAAGGAAGAACAGTGCGCGCAGCAGCGGGTCGGCAAAGCGCGCCACGTGCAGGCCGTACATCACGCCGTGGGTTGCCGCCGGCGGCGCCAGCTGGTCGCCCGCGCTGGCCAGCAGCGCGCCATTGACGGCGTCGAACTGCATCGCCGGCTGCTTGTACGACAGCTCGCGGCCGCCCGCGCGCGTGATCGAGACGCTGGCGTTGGCGTGGTTCGGATGATTGACCGTGATCGCGCCGGCGTGGCTGCCGCCCCAATGGCGCTCGGCCTGTTCCAGCATCGGCCGCAGCGGCGCCATCACGGCCGCTTCACCCGGCTTTTTGGCAGGCTTGCCGGCGCTCGGGAAGACTTCTTCGGTAAATCTATCGCGGTCGCCCTTGTATGCCACCTGGGCGGCGCCCGGCATGTACATGAACATCAGGGTCACAAGGCCCGTGTAGGTGATCATCAGATGAAACGGCAGTGCCAGCACCGCAGTGGCGTTGTGGGCGTCGAGCCAGGAACGCTGTCCCTTGTTGGGCCGGAAGGTGAAAAAATCCTTGAAGATGCGCTTGTGCGTGATGACGCCACTAATGATCGACACCAGCATGAACATGGCGCAAAAGCCCACGATCCAGCGCGCCGTCAGCGGCGGCATGTAGTGCAGGTCGAAGTGCAGGCGGTAGATGAATTCTCCGCCACGGGTGTCGCGTGGCTCCGCCATGGCCGCGCCGGTGACCGGATCGATCAGGGCCGTCCGCAGGCGCTGGCGTTTGCGCGGCGCGCCCTCGGGCGGCGGGGGCGCGGTCCAGGCGATACGCACGGCGCCCCTGCGCTCGGTCGGCAGGTTGATGAACCAGCGCTGCGCGTCCGGCGCGCGCTGCTGCAGCGCCTTGACGGCCATGTCGGCGGCATCGACGCTGCTGGCCTTGTGCGCGGCCACGCCATGCAGTTCCGGCTCCATCCATAAGGTGATTTCTTCCTGGTAGTAGCTGGCGGTGCCGCCGGCGAAGATCAGCAGCAGCACCCAGCAGACCAGGAGGCCCGACCAGGTATGCAGCCAGGCCATGGACTGGCGAAGGTTTTCTTTCATGGGACGTTCCGGTACAAAAGATAGACGATGGCGGCCATGCCTGCCGCCGGCAGCAGCAAGCCAAGCCAGGCGCGCGTGGCGCTGCGGGCGGCGAACACCCAGATCACGGCACCGGCGTAGATGGCAAACGAGGCCAGGGTCGCGCCGATGACGGCGTCCGCGCGTCCGGTACCCAGCACGCGCGGCAGCAGCAGCGCAAGCAGGGCGCTGGCCGCCGCCGCCAGCAGGTAGCCGCCGAGGATGGCGGCCAGCGCGCGCGAGCCGACGCCAAGCCGGTAAGCGAGAGGGGCGGACAGGCGCATGTTACGGCGTAATGACGTTCGGTTTTGCCGCCGGCGGCGCCGCGATGGCAGTCGCGCCGGCCGTTTGCACCATGCTCATGGTGGTGACGTAGGTGGCAACGTCGTACGGTTTGCCGTCGCGCTGGCCGGCGGTTTTGTCGGTGTGGCGCGCTTCGAGCACATAAGTGCCTTTCCACGGCATGCTGAAGTTGACCATGCCTTGTTCGTCGCTTTGCGCTTCCCTGGCCCAACCCGACTGCGCCACCACACCGACCTTGGTTTTCGCCAGCGGCTTGCCCTGGTAGCTCAGTTGGAACTGGCCCGCTTTTCCGGTCGGGACGATGTCGAGCGTCAGGCGCGCCTGCTGCGCGGCGCTGCCGTTGACCAGCCGCGCGGCCGGAGTCCAGATCGAACGCACCACGGTGTCGCCGGTCTTTTTTTCAAAGGCCGGGTAGCTCGCTTCTTCGGCCACGATGCTCTGGCCTTCGGCGGCGCGCGCCGACAGCACGAACGCACCGGCGGTTTTGTCCAGTTTCAGTTTGCGGTCGGCACCGGCGCCGATCAGCGTGGCGCTCGGCGCGACAAATTTGTCGAGCAGGCCGGGCGAGGCTTCGCGCAGGTTGTCGCCAAATTCGCCGAAGTAGACGGCGGCGGTCTTGCCATCCTGTTCGATCCAGATCTGGTGCGCACTCGCGCTGGCAAAGGCGCCGCACAGCAGCGTGGCGAAGAGGGTGGTTGCGAGGTTTTTCATGGAGTATCCTGGTTGTGATTAATATTGATAGCGCAGATTGGCCGACACCGAACGCGGCTCGCCGTAATAGCCGCCGTTGTAGAACCCCACCTTGCGGTAGTAGGTCTTGTCGAGCAGGTTGTTGATATTCACGCCGGCCGAAAGCTGGCGTGTGATCTGGTAGCGGCCCATCAGGTTAAGCAGCGTGTACGCGGCCTGGCTGGTGCGCACCTTGCCGGCCGGCCCGGTGGCCGTGGTGTAGATTTCGCTCTGCCAGTTCACGCCGCCGCCCACGGTCACATCGCGCCATTCGCCCGGCAGGCGCCAGGTGGTGCTGACGCGTACCATGTCGCGCGGCTGGATCGTATTGATCACCACATCCTTGGCGTTGCGCGACGTGCTGCGCGTGGCGCCGGCCGAGAGCTGCCAGCCCGGCATCGGCGTGCCCGATACTTCGGCTTCCACGCCCCGGCTTTTCGTGCCCTTGCCGGTCGAGACGTACGGACGGGTGCCGTCGGGAAGCAAGACGCCCAGCGGCACCGAGCTGTCATCCTCGCCAAGATTGTCCTGCTTGGCCTCGAACACGGCGACGGCGGCATTCAGGCGGCCGCCGAAAAATTCGGCCTTGACGCCGGCTTCCACGTTGCTGCCGGTGACCGGGTCGAGGAAGTTGTTATCCTTGTCCTTGTAGTTCTGCGGCTTGAACAAATCGCTGTAGCTGGCGTACAGCGAGGTGTTCGGCGCCAGGTCGAAGACCACGCCGGCGTACGGCGTGAGCACGTCCTTCGAGGCGTAGCGCCCGGTGGCGTTGACGAAGTCGCCGCTGGTGTTGAAGTTGTCGGTGCGCGTCTTCCAGGTGCTCAGGCGCGCGCCGGCGATTACCTGCAGCGGGTCGGCCAGGCGCAGGCGCGCCGCCAGGTAGGCGCCCGACTGCTCCGTCACCGCCGCCGCGCTGGCGCCCGTGCGCCAGCTGACCGGTTGCGGCACCTTGCCGGTCCAGTTGCGAAAGTCCGGAATCACCAGCGGGAACGGCAGCGGGCTTTCGGTGGCGACAGCCGGCGTCACGCCTTCGCGGCGCCAGCCGTTCCAGCCGGCCACCAGCTCGTGCTTGCGGCCGAACAGATTGAAGGCGCCGGTCGCGTACAGGTCCAGGTTATCCTGCGTTTCTTCGTACGGGAAGGTGCCGTTCCACACGGCCAGCCCGGTACCGTCGCGGTTCGGGTAGCCGCTGCCGCCGTAAAACAGCGCGCCTTCGGAGGTCGAGTCGAGCCGGTTGTACGAGACCTTCACCTTCCAGTCGTCGTTGATGCGGTGTTCGAGGTTGGCGTACACATGGCGGTAGGTGCGTTCCCAGCTGCTCCATTCGGCCGCCACGTTGAAGGAGCGGGGCAGGTTGGCCGGCGTGCCGTCGCTGAAGAACAGCGGCGTGGTGCCCCAGGTCGTGCCTTTCGGCGTGTTGTGCTGGTAGTCGGCGCCCACGGTCAGCAGGCTGTCCTTGCCCAGGTCCGCTTCGACCAGCACGCCGCCGACGATCTTGCGCTCCTTGTACAGGTCCAGGTGCGAATGGCGGTTCTGCACGACGCCAATGGCGCGCCCGCGCACGCTGCCCGATGCGTTCAGGGCCGCTGAAATATCGGCCTCTACGCGCCGCATGTCCCACGAACCGATACCGACCGAGGCCGAGCCGCTCAATTCGCGCGTGGGGCGCTTGTGCACCATGTTGACCGTGGCCGACGGGTCGCCCGCGCCGGTCACCAGGCCTGTGGCGCCGCGCACCACTTCGATGCGGTCGTACAGGGCGGTATCGAACAGGGCGCTGTTGCCCGAGCTGTAGTTGGCGGCCACGCCGTCGACCTGGAAGTTACTGACCGTGAAGCCGCGCGACGAAAAGCCGGTGCGCTCGCTGTCGTTTTCCTGCACCGTGATGCCGGGCGTCTGCACCAGCACGTCGGCGATGCTGGTCAGGTTCATGTCTTCCATGCGCTGGCGCGTGATGACGGTGACCGACTGCGGTGTTTCGCGCAGCGACAGCTTGAAGCGCGTGGCGGTACTGGCGGCGCGCGCGCCGTAGGAGGTGCTGTCGTCCTGCCTGTCGGCGCGGATTTCGACCACGCTGACCGGTGACGCTTCGTCGAGCGGGGCGTCGGGGGCGGCGGCGTGGGCCACGCCCGCCATCGAGAAAAGCAGTGCCGAGCGGACGGCCAGCGCGAGGGGATGTAAGGTCATGTTCATTGAGGGGTACTCAAAAAGTGTAGCGGGCGCTCAGGGCGACGGCGCGGCGCTGGCCATAGAAGCAGTCGCCGCGGGCCAGGCAGGTCGAAATCTGGACTTTGTCGGTCAGGTTGGTGACGTTGAGCGCCACGCGCAGCGGCCCGCTGCTGTAAGAGAGCATGGCGTCGAGCAGGGTGATGTCCGGCGTTTCGAGCTGATCGAGGCCGTCCATCGACGAGCCGAGGTAGCGCACGCCGGCACCGGCACTGAAGCCATCCTGCTGCGCGATCGAGAAGCGGTGCGTCAGCCAGGCCGACACGTTGTGCTTGGGGATGCCGCTCAGGCGCTTGCCGTTGTCGGCGCCATTGCTGCGCGAGACGGTGGCGTCGGTATAGGCGTAGCCGGCGGTCCAGTCCCAGTCGCGGCCCAGCTTACCGGCGCTTTCCAGTTCTAGCCCGCGCACGTGCACTTCGCCGATCTGGATGCTGTTGAGCGGATTGGCGGGATCGGCGGTCTTGCGGTTGGTGTCGCGCAGGTCGTACACGGCCAGGGTGGTCATCAGGCTGCGGCCCGGCGGCTGCCATTTCAGGCCCGCTTCCCACTGTTCGCCGCGCTGCGGCTGGAATGCCTGGCCGTTCAGGTCCACGCCGCCCAGCGGCAGGAACGATTCGGCATAGCTGACGTACGGCGACCAGCCGCCGTCGGCCAGGTACAGCAGGCCGACCCGCCTGGTGTTGGCGCTGTCGTCGGTGCGCGCAGCCGCGCGGCCTTCGATATCGTTGGTGACGCCGTCGTGGCGCAGGCCCAGCACAGTTACCCAGCGCGGGCCGTATTTGATCTGGTCCTGCACGTAGTAGCCGTTCTGGCGCAGATTGGTGGTCGGCAGGTGGGTCAGCACCTTCGGTACGGTGTAGTTGCCGTAGACCGGGGCGTACACGTCCAGCGGTGCGGCCACGCCGCGCCCGTTGGCCTGGCGCGTTTCCACCCGCTGCACGTCGGCGCCCAGCAGGATCGTGTGCTGCAGCGCGCCGGTGGCCAGTTTCGCCTCTAATTGAGTATCGACCAGCAGCGTTTCCAGGTTGTTCAGGTTTTGCACCAGGTCGCGGTTGATGGTGCGCTGGTCGGCGTTGAACACGGGCCGCGCCGGCCGGCCAGTGGCCGCAACGGCGGTGAAGCTGGTGTAGGCGCTGCGGTAATCGACTTCGCTTTTGGTCTTGCGCAGGGTCTGGCGCACGCTCAGCGTATCGTTGAAGCGGTGGCTGAACAGGTAGCCGAGCGCGCTCTGTTCGGTGTCGTAGGCATCCCAGCCTGGCTCGCCGGTGAAAGTGCTCGTCGGGATCTGGCCGAACTTCGACGGCAGCAGGGTGGCCTGCCACGGAAAGAAGCCGATCATCGAGCCGCTGTGGTCTTCCTGGCGCAGTGCCAGCATCGTCAGCGAGGTGTTCGCGTTGGGCGCCCAGGTCAGCGAGGGCGCCAGCAGCTTGCGGTCGTCGTCGACCATGTTCACTTGGGTGCCGCTGTCGCGGCCCACGGCCACGAGGCGCGCCAGCCAGTGGCCGTCGGCATCGAGCACCTGGTTGATGTCGAGCGAGAGCTGCTTGCGGCTGTTGCTGCCGATTTGCACCTGGACTTCACGCTGCGACGTCGCCATCGGCCGCTTGGAGACCAGATTGACCACGCCGCCGATGCCGCCCTGGCCGTACAGGACCGACGACGGGCCGCGCAGCACTTCCACGCGCTCCAGGGTGTACGGGTCGGGACGCGTGGTGTTGTAGCTGCCGAAGTTCGATTGCACGCCATCCTGCAGCATGGCCGGATTGCCGCCGCGCGAAGTGACCGAATCGACCCGGCTGTCGAAGTAGCTGGAGACCAGGCCGGCGCTGTAGTTCAGCGTCTGGCGCAGCGTTTGCGCGCCTTGCTCCTCGAAGCGCTCGCGCGGGATGACGCTGATCGATTGCGGCGTTTCGATCAGCGGCGTGTCGGTCTTGGTGCCGGCGCCGCTGCGTTTGGCGACGTAGCCGTTGTCTTCCCTGTTGCCGTCGACCGTGATCACCGGCATCGCCACGGCCTCGTCGGCGACCTCGCTGGCGAACGCCAGGGCACCGGGACCGGCCAGAGCGGCGAAAACGAGTGCCGAACGGACTGCGGCGGCCAAGGGAAGGGGAATGCAGTGCGTGGCGCCGGCGTACGCCGGGCCGAAAGGTGCGTAGTGCGCCATGGAGCCATCCTGAAAATGAGTGCAATGGCTGGCTACGGTCGTGCTGGCTGGCTTTTGAATGAGAATTATTCTCAATTATAACGGGAGGTGAGAAATTCAGCAAGGCAACATTCATGCGTGAAGAATGAATGTTGCAGCGTGTAAATACTCTCGCGTCGCACGTATTGCCATATAATTACATTCCTCATCGCAACTAATGATGAATCTAATGAGCAGGGGCAATAATGCAAGCATTCCTGGAGTCTGAGCGACGGTATTTGCTAAGAGTAAAAGCGGAGGCCGTTCTCATGCTTGTACTTGGCGCGGTAGTGTGTGGAGCGATCGTTGTCTGGGATCCGTCGTCGTGGCTGCTGTGGTCATTCGGTATTTTTTTCGCTCTGTATGCTGCAGCGCATGCATGGGTGTATCGCGTCTCGCCCCGGTGTTTCAGCCTGGAGGCGGAAACAAAACGAATGGAAAAGGCCCGATCCCGGCTCAACGCTTTCAGCGACCGGGCCGATTACGAGTGGTTGAGTGCCGAGATCGAGCTCCGTCAGGAAACCATCGCATCACTTGCGCAGTTTATGGCCGAGCGCGAGCGGGAACGCGCGCTTAATCGCTAGCAAACTGCCTGAGCAGCGCTGGGAGGACATCTTCAGCGCTGGCTTCGACCTTCAACGATATCAATTCGTCGGCGCGGGTTTTGCCCAGGTTGATCGCGGCAATCGGCTTGCCTGAGTCGGCGGCCATGCGGCAAAAGCGAAAGCCCGAATACACCACCAGCGACGAGCCGATGACCAGCAGGGCGTCGGCCTCCATCATGCGTGCCAGCGCCTCGCGCGTGCAGTCGGCCGGCACACCGTCGCCGAAGAACACCACGTCGGGCTTGAGCGTGCCACCGCAGTGCACGCAGTAAGGCAGGTGGAATTCGGCCAGCGCGTCCGGCTCCAGATGGGCGTCGCCGTCCGGCGCGGGCGTGGCCACGGCACCAGCGAGCGCCGGATTGGCTTCGACCAGCTGGCCCTGCACGAAGGCGCGCGGAAAACTGGCGTGGCAGTCGAGGCACACCACCTTGTGGATATTCCCGTGCAGTTCAAGTACGTCGGCGCTGCCGGCGCGCTGGTGCAGGCCATCGACATTCTGCGTCATGAGGGCGCCGAGCCGTCCCGCCGCTTGCAATCCGGCCAGCGCGGCGTGTCCGGCATTCGGCGCGGCGCCCGACAACGTGGGATAGCCGACCATGCTGCGCGCCCAGTAGCGCCGCCGCACCGCTTCCAGCTTGCGAAAGTCCGGCCCCTGGACCGGCGTTTTACCGCGCCGTACGCCATCGCGGTCGCGATAGTCGGGAATGCCCGAGGCGGTGCTCATGCCGGCGCCGGTCAGCACCAGGATGCGCTGGTGGCGAGCCACGAAACCGGCCAGCCGGTCAAGCGTCGTGCTGTCAGCAGTCATGGGAATGCACCACCAGCTCGTCGAAACCGGACGTGGGATCGGCTTCGCGTGCAAAGCGGTGGTCGGGCAGCAGGGCGATGAGGATTTCGGCGGTGGTGCGGATGGTGCAGCCGGCCAGTACATGGCCGCCCAGCACGCGGCCGGCGGCATCGGCCACGGACATGTGCAGATGCGGGCCGTCCGGCGAGAGCGAGCCGGCCAGGGTCAGTATTTCGATGTCGCCTTCGACCTCGGTGGCCTGGGCGGCGCCGGCCAGGCGCAATCTCGCGCCACTCAGGCTGCCGATCCCCTGCAGCACAAAACCGGCCGCCGTGCCATGCGCGGCCAGCACGCCGGCCAGGGCGGCGCGCAGGTCCTGCCCCGGAACCAGCCTGAGTGGAAGTGTTTTCATGTGCCTGATTTTACCCGGCCTTGCGGCGCGACGAGAACACGATCCCACCGACGATCAGCGCAAAGGCCACGCCGTGGTACAAGTGCGGCAGTTCGCCCAGGAAGGCCGACGACATCATGGCCGCGAACAGCGGGGTCAGATTGCTGAAAAACGCGCCCACGCTGGGCCCCGCGCGCTGCACGCCGGCGCCCCAGCAGCGAAAGGCGATGATGGCCGGGCCGATGGCAACGTACAGCAGCGCCGCCGCGACGGTCCAGCTCCAGTGGATCGCGACTGCACCGCCGGCCCATTCGACGCCGGCGAAGGCGCCCGACCACAGCACGCCGTAGATGACCTGGGCCAGCAAAAAGGCGGCCCAGTCGGCGCGCACGGCGGGCGGATCGTTTTGCCGGGTCAGCAGCCAGCTGTAGAACGACCAGGCGATGGTGGCCAGGATCATGTACAGATCACCGGCAACCAGTCGCATCGCGGCCAGCTGGCTCCACTCGCCGCGGCACAGCACCACCAGCACCCCGACGATCGACATGGCCGCGCCGATGACTTGCTGGCGGCCGACCTTCACGCCGAAAAACAGCGCGCCGATCAGCAGCATCCAGACCGGCATGCCGGCTGCCACCAGCGTGACGTTGATCGGGGTGGAGCTTTGCAGCGCCAGGTATTGAAGGGAGTTATACAGGCCGATGCCGAGCAGGCCGAGAAGGGCGAAGCGGCGCCAGTTGCTGCGCAGCGCATCGCTGGCGAACAGGCGCCGTCCCAGCGGCAGCAGGATCAGCATGGCGATCGACCAGCGCAGCAGGTTGAGCGTCATCGGCGGCACCGCCTCGCGCACCAGCCGGCCGACGATGGCGTTGCCTGCCCACAGAAGCGGGGGCAGGGTCAGTAAACCAATGGTCGCGGGCGTGAGCTTCTGGTTCATATCCGCGTCGGCGCGCGACCTGCGTTAACGGCGCGGTGGTGTCAGCACGCTTGGCAAGGCTTTCGGCAAGGTGTTCGGATAGTCGCGGCTGAAATGCAGGCCGCGGCTTTCGCGCCGTGTCAGCGCGCTGTTGACAATCAGCGAGGCCACGTCGACCAGATTGCGCAGCTCCAGCAAATCGTGCGTGATGCGGAAGTTACGGTAGTACTCGTCGATTTCTTCCTTGAGCAGCGCGATGCGGTGCTGCGCGCGTTCGAGGCGCTTGGTGGTGCGCACGATGCCGACGTAGTTCCACATGAAGCGGCGCAGCTCATCCCAGTTGTGGGCGATGACGACTTCCTCGTCGGCGTTGGTGACGCGGCTTTCATCCCAGGCCGGCAGGTCGCGCGTTTCGCCTTTCGGCATGGCCGCGATTTCGAGCGCGCAGGCGCGTCCCACCACCAGGCATTCGAGCAGCGAATTGCTGGCCAGGCGGTTGGCGCCGTGCAGGCCGGTGCAGGCGGTTTCGCCGACCGCGTACAGGCCCGGCACGTCGGTGCGTCCGGCCAGGTCGGTGACGATGCCCCCGCACGTGAAGTGCACCGCAGGGACCACCGGAATCGGTTCCTTGGTGATGTCGATGCCCAGCTCCAGGCAGCGCGCATAAATGGTCGGGAAGTGCTCCTTGAGGAATTCAGGGCTCTGGTGGCTGATGTCCAGGTTGACGTAATCGAGGCCGCGCTTTTTCATCTCGAAGTCGATGGCGCGCGCCACCACGTCGCGCGGGGCCAGTTCGCCGCGCTCGTCGTACATCGGCATGAAGCGCGTGCCGGCCGCGGCGCCGGCTTCCGGCGGCAGCTTGAGCAAGCCGCCTTCACCGCGGATCGCTTCGGTGATCAGGAACGACTTGGCGTAGGGGTGGTACAGGCAGGTCGGGTGGAACTGGATGAATTCCATGTTCGAGACGCGGCAGCCGGCGCGCCAGGCCATCGCGATGCCGTCGCCGGTGGCGGTGTCGGGGTTGGTCGTATACAAATACACCTTGCCGGCGCCGCCGGTGGCCAGCACGGTGTGCTCGGCCTCGAACGTGAGCACCTGGCCGGTTTTCTCGTCCTGCACGTACAGGCCATAGCAGTGCGGCTGGCCGGCGCTGGCCGCCGCCGGCTTCGGTCCCAGTTTGTCGGAGGTGATGACGTCGATCGCGCAGTGCTGCTCGAACAGGGTGATGTTCGGATGCGCGCGCACCTTCTGCTCCAGCGTGACCTGGACCGCGTGGCCGGTGGCGTCGGCCGCGTGGATGATGCGGCGCTGGCTGTGGCCGCCTTCGCGGGTCAGGTGAAAGCCCATTTCGGCGGTCGGGTCGCGCGTGAACGGCACGCCCTGGTCGATCAGCCATTCGATCGCTTCGCGCCCGTGTTCGACGATGAAGCGCGTCGCTGCCTCGTCGCACAGGCCGCCGCCGGCCACCAGGGTGTCGTCGATGTGCTGGGCGTGGCTGTCGCCCGAGTCCAGCACCGCGGCGATGCCGCCCTGGGCCCAGTTGCTGGCTCCGTCGAGCAGTGCCCGCTTGGAGATGATGGCAACGGTGCGCGTTTGCGCAAGATGCAGGGCAACCGACAGACCGGCCAGTCCGCTGCCGACAATAGCGACGTCAAATTTCATGTTGGGCGAGTAATTAGTGCAGAAGCATCACTATAGTCTATTTGGCTGCACTGTGTCTGGCCTTCAGGAAATGCCCGAAAATGCTTGTTCGTAGTCAATACCTCTTGTGAGTCTGTAAGCGATTATTTACCACGCCGTGCCGCGGGCATGGACACGACAAAGTATCGCTGGCATGGAGGGACCGTGATCCGGATTTTCAGTCACTACGTATCCAAGATGGCGTTCGTGCTGCTGCTGCTCGAATTGCTCATGCTGCTCACCTCGGCCAGCGTGGCCTCGGTCCTGTGGTTTTCGGACCAGAACGGCCAGTTCCGCGCCGATAATCTGTATCTGTCGTCGCTGACGTTCGCGCTGGTGATCATCTTCAGCATGAGCGCGCTGGGGATGTACCAGCACGGCTCGCGCGAGGGCATCCGCACCACCCTGATCCGCATCATGCCGTCGTTCGCGCTCGGTTTCGCGCTGCTCAGCGCCCTGATCGCGGTGCGCCCCGAGATCTATTTCGGGCGCGGGATCAGCAGCGTGATCTTCGCCATCGGCGCCACCGCCGTGGTGCTCACGCGCCTGGTGGTGTTCAAGTCGGCCGAGTCGGCGCTGCTCGAAGCGCGCCTCATTTTCGTCGGCAGCGGGCCGCTGGCGCGCGAGTGCATGGATCTGGCGCACAGCAAGAACGGCCTGCACCAGTTCAGCGTGGTGGGCTGCGTGCCGATCGCCGGCGAAGAAAGCTGCGTGCCCAGCGCCGCGCTGCTGCCGGTGGGCGAGTCGCTGCTGGAGATGGCGCGCCGCTACGAGGCGCGCGAACTGGTGGTGACGGTGACGAACCGGCGCAGCAAGGAGTTCCCGGTGCGCGATTTGCTGGCCTGCGCGCTGGGCGGGGTGCGCGTGATCGACGCCGCCACCTTCTTCGAGCGCGAGGCATGCCAGATCCGGCTCGATTCGCTGCAGCCGAGTTACCTGATTTTCGGCGGCGGCTTCGACCAGAGCTTCTGGCGCGCCAGCGTCAAGCGCTGCTTCGACCTGGTGGCCAGCGGCTGCATCACCGTGGTGTCGCTGCCGGTGATGCTGCTGGCCGCGGCGGCCATCAGGTTCGACGATGGCGGGCCGGTGTTCTACCAGCAGGAGCGGGTCGGAAAAGATGGCCGCATCTTCAATGTGCTCAAGTTTCGCAGCATGCGCATCAATGCCGAGGCGCCCGGCGTGCCCACCTGGGCGTCAGCCAACGATCCGCGCGTCACCCGCGTGGGGCGCTTCCTGCGCATGCTGCGCATCGACGAGCTGCCGCAGATGCTCAATGTGTTCAAGGGCGAGATGAGCTTCGTCGGGCCGCGCCCGGAACGCGCCTTCTTCGTCGACCAGCTGGCGCGCGATATCCCTTACTACAACGTCCGGCACAGCATCAAGCCCGGCGTGACGGGCCTGGCCCAGGTGCGCTACCAGTACGGCGCCTCGGTCGACGACGCCGTCCAGAAGCTGCAGTACGACCTGTATTACGTCAAGAACAACAGCCTGTTCCTCGATCTGCTGATCCTGATCGATACGGTGCAGGTGGTTTTGCTGGGCAAGGGAAGCCGCTGAACGTGAACCCTCTTTCAAGGAGCTGCATAATGGGCAAAAAGAAGCTGTTGGTGGTCGAAGACGACAAAGGCTTGCAGAAGCAGCTGCGCTGGAGTTTCGATGGCTATGATGTGCTCATCGCCGAAGACCGCGAGAGCGCGCTGGCGCAGCTGCACCGCCATCGCCCGGCGGTGGTGACGCTCGACCTGGGCTTGCCGCCCAATCCGGACGGCGCCACCGAGGGCCTGGCCACCCTGAAGCAGATATTGGCCGAAGCGCCCGGCACCAAGGTGATCGTCTTGTCGGGCAACCAGGACCGCGCTCACGCGCTCAAGGCGATCAGCATGGGCGCCTACGACTTTCACCAGAAGCCCTTCGACGCCGATACCCTGGGCCTGGTGGTGGAGCGGGCGTTTTATCTGCACGCGATGCAGGAAGAGAACCAGCGCATGCTGCAGATCGCCGCCGACTCACCGCTGGCGCGCATCGTCACGCGCGACCCCGGCATGCTGCGCCTGTGCCGCAGCGTCGAAAAACTGGCACCGTCGTCGGCCACGGTGATGCTGCTGGGCGACTCGGGCGCCGGCAAGGAACTGTTCGCACGCGGGCTGCACGACCTGTCGGCGCGCCACGAAAAACGCTTCGTGGCGATCAACTGCGCGGCCATTCCGGCCGACCTGCTCGAGAGCGAATTGTTCGGCCACGAAAAGGGCGCCTTCACCGGCGCCGGCCAGCAAACCCTGGGCAAGATCGAAATGGCGCAGGGCGGCACCTTCTTCCTCGATGAAATCGGCGACATGGCGATGGCCCTGCAGGCCAAGCTGCTGCGCTTCGTGCAGGAGCGCGTGATCGAGCGTATCGGCGGACGCAGCGAAATCGCGATCGATGCGCGCATCGTGTGCGCCACCCACCAGGATTTACCCAAGCTGGTGCGCGAAGGGCGCTTTCGCGAGGATTTGTACTACCGCCTGAGCGAAGTGGTGCTGGCCATTCCGCCGCTGCGCGAGCGGGTCGGCGACGCGGTGCTGCTGGCGCATCACTTCAAGCACCAGGCTTGCCTGACGGAGCGGCGCAGCGTGCCGGCGTTCACCGACGACGCGGTGCTGGCGATCGAGCAGTATGGCTGGCCGGGCAATGTGCGCGAGCTGGAAAACTGCATCCGGCGCGCGGTGATCATGTCGGAAGGGCCGCAGATCAGCGCGCGCGACCTGGGCCTGGCCGAAGCGCCGCAGTCAGGCACGCCCGTCAATCTGCGCCAGGTGCGCGACGCCGCCGAGTACAAGGTGATGGTGACGGCGCTGGCGCGCACCAACGGCTCGATCGTCAAGGCGGCCGAGCTGCTCGGCGTGAGCCGCCCGACCCTGTACGACCTGATGCACCATCACGGCATCAGGATTTCACCATGACGCAATCCAGTTCGCGCTGATTTCCGCCACCGCGTCGCGCCAGGCGCGGCTGGCGAAGGTGCGGTCGGCGCCGGCGATGGTGACGCACTTGCAGCGCACCTCGTGGCGCTTGAGCAGGGCGTCCACGTGCTGCGCGCCCGGTTCGTCGCCGCCGAGGATCACCAGCGCCGCGCCGTCGAAGCCCGACAGGCTGGCCAGCACGCGCTGCGGCAGCGGCAGGCTGGCGTCGGCCGCGGCGGCGCGCATGTTCTGGCGCAGCGCGGCCACGCTGGCCTGGCCGTCGCCGCTGTCGCTGGCCACGCGCTTCCAGAAATCGAGTTCCCCCAGGCGCGCCAGCAGTTGCGGCAAGCCGTCCGCGCGCGGCGCGCTGCCGGGCGTGTGCATCCAGGGATTGAGCAGCACCACGCCCGAGACGCGCGCGTCGGCCTGGGCATACAGCACGGCGGCCGTGGCGGCGTCGCCCAGGCCCCACAGCACCACGTCCTGCATGCCGGGCATCTGGGCGAAGAAGGCGCGCATGGCGGCCTGCGTGTCTTCGCCGAGCGCGTCGATGGTGCGCGCCTCGCCTTCGCTGTCGCCCATGCCGCGGTGGTCGAAGCGCATCACCGGGATGCCGCGCGCGGCCAGCAGGCGCGCCAGCAGCGTGAAATGGCGATGGTTGCCGATGCGGTACTGCGGCGCGCTGGTGACGACCAGCACGCCGCGCGACAGCGGCCGTTCGGGCAGGTCGAGGATGCCGACCAGTGCATTGCCGCCGCAGTTAAATTGGAGTGCGCGTTGGGTTGCTTCCATCATGCCTCCGGTACGAAGACGGCACTGGTGGCGTCCAGCAGCGCAGGGCACTCGACGATGTCGTTGGCGCCCCAGAACGGCGCCCCTTCGACCGCATGAAAATGCAGGGTGGCCCCGCGCGCGCTCCAGCGGCGGGCGATGCGCGCGGCGCTGGCGGCCAGCCGGGACGGGGCCGGCGAGGCGCTGGCGAACCAGTGCACCTGGCAGGGCGGCAGCGGCAATGCCGCCGCGTCGCAGGCGTCGATGGCCTGGATCAGCGGCGCGGCCAGTTCGTAGCCGCCCACTTCGATCATGCCGCGCGTGAGCAGGTCGGCGCGCAGCTGGCTGGTGGTGCCGAACAGCGCCGGGTCGCCGGCGCGCATGCGCGCCGCCAGGCCCTGGCGCAGGAACTGGTTGATGCAGGTGCGCCCGTTCAGGAAAGGCTGCCACAGGATGACGCCGTCGACCGGCGCACTGCAGGCGAAATCGAGCGCCAGCAGGCCGCCCAGGCGGATGCCCCACAGGTGCATCGGGCCGCCGCCGGCGCGTTCGGCGAGCCAGGCGCGCGCGATCTCGAGATCGCGCTTCCATAGTTCCCAGCGCGCCGAGCTGAAATCGCCGCAGCTGTCGCCGCAGCCGAACATATCGATCTGCAGCACCGCGTAGCCGGCGGCGGCAAAACGGCGCGCCTGCAAGGTGGCCATGCGGCGCGATTTGTTCAATTCATCGGCGAACGGGTGCACGTACAGGATGGCGCCGCGCGTGCGCACCTGCGGCGCCGGCGCGTGATACAGGCTGAAACGGGTGCCCGGCTCGGCGTCGAAGAAAAACGGCAGCACGCGCGGAAGGGACAGCAGGGGAGCATTCATGGTGTTCTTATCTCCTGTACGCACCCCGGGCTGGCCGGGACGCAAGATTGCGGGCGCACTGATGAAGGAATGGTCGGTTCCCTCGCCCCTGTCCTGTCCGCGGAACCGGTTTCATTAAACACCCCGCAAATTGCGGGCTTATTGAGCGCGCACAAGAGGAAGAGTGCCGTCGCATTGCTTGATTCCTGTCAATGCCGAGTGGGCCGTTTTTCTCAATCATGAATGCCATTGGGAAACAATTTACTCAGAGGAACATATGGCCCAGCTCTTGCATGATCTGATCAACGAGGCCGCGTGGCGTACGCCGCATGCGCCAGCCTTGCGCTATCTCGACAATAGCCTCAGCTACGAAGAACTGGCCTGCTGCGTCGAGGTGGCCGCGCAGGGCTTGCTGGGCCTGGGGCTGGCGCGCGGCGAGCGGGTGGCGGTGTTTCTCGACAAGTGCGAGGAAGCCGTGCTGGCCCTGTTCGGCGCGGCGGCGGCCGGCCTGGTGCTGGTGCCGGTCAATCCCTTGCTCAAGCCGGCCCAGGTCGGTCATATCCTGCGCGACTGCGGCGCCCGCGTGCTGCTGACCTCACCCGGGCGGCTGGCCACGCTCGACCTTGAGCTGGCCCGCTGTCCGGACCTGTACTGCGTGCTGCAGACCGGGGCCGAGGACGGCATGCTGCCGGGCCTGGGCGTACTGGCCTGGGATGGCTGGATGAAGCGCGCCGGTACCGGTGCGGCGCGCGACGCCCATCGCTGCATCGATAGCGACATGGCGGCGCTGCTGTACACCTCGGGCAGCAGCGGCGCGCCGAAAGGCGTGGTCTTGTCGCACCGTAATCTGGTGGCGGGCGCCTGCAGCGTGGCCGCTTACCTGGGCCACACGGCGCACGACCGCATCCTGGCGCTGCTGCCGCTCAGCTTCGACTACGGCCTGAGCCAGCTGACCAGCGCCTTCGCCGCCGGCGCCGCCGTGGTGCTGATGAATCCGTTGCTGACGCGCGACATTCCGGCCATGGTGGCACGCGAGCGCATCACGGCGCTGGCGGCGCTGCCGCCGCTGTGGATCCAGCTGGCCGAGCTGCACTGGGATACGCCGCACAACTTGCGCTACATCACCAGTTCCGGGGGCGCCATGCCGCGCGCGGCCCTCGATGCGCTGCGCCGGCGCCTGCCGGACACCCGGGTGTACCTGATGTACGGGCTGACCGAAGCGTTCCGCGCGACCTGCCTGGGGCCCGAGCAGCTCGACACGCGGCCCGACTCGATCGGCAAGGCCATTCCCAACGCCGACGTGCTGGTGCTGCGGCCCGACGGCCAGCCGTGCGCGCCGGGCGAGCCCGGCGAACTGGTGTACCGCGGGCCGCTGGTGGCGCTCGGCTACTGGAACGATGCGGCGCGCACGGCCGAGCGCTTCCGGCCGCTGCCGGCGCAACCCGGGCTGCCGTTCACCGAGACCGGGGTGTGGTCGGGCGACATCGTGCGGATCGATGAGGATGGCTATCTGTACTTCATCGGCCGCAGCGACGAGATGATCACCACCGGCGGCTACCGGGTCAGTCCGACCGAAATCGAAGAGGTGCTGTACGCGACCGGGCTGGTGGCCGAGGCGGCGGCGCTGGGGCTGGCGCACCCGGTGCTGGGGCAGTCGATCGCGCTGGCCGTCACGCCGCAGCGCGGCTGCCTGCTGGAGCCGGCCGTGCTGCTGGCCGCCTGCCGCGCCAAGTTGCCCGGTTACATGCTGCCGCTGTTGGCCCAGGTGCGCCAGGCGGCGCTGCCGCGCGGTCCCAACGGCAAGTTCGACCGGCGCCTGCTGGCCGCCCAGATGGCGCCCGGCGCTTGATGTCAGGCGCGCGTGAACAGGTTGCCGGCGATGCGCAGCAGGAAGGCGCCGCCGCCGGCGTGCTCGCACGGCGCGATGCGCGGCAGCGCGAACAGGTCGCTGCCGCTGCGGGCCGCGCCCGGGCCCATGCCGACGGCCGCTTCGAAGCCCTGGGCGCGCAGCATGAGGCCGTGGCGGTGCTCGAAATCCTGGCCCGGCTTGCCGCTGGGATAGGCGAACAGCCGCACCGGCGCTTGCAGGATGTCTTCGATGCGCCCGCGCCCTTCGGCGATCTCGGCACGGGCGGCGGCGTTGGACAGGCTGGCCAGCGCCGTGTGGTGCAGCGGATGGGCGCCGATCTCCATGCCGGCCCGGTGCAGGGCCAGCAGCTGGTCGGAACTGAGCATGGTCGGGGTGACGCGGCGCGCCATCGAGCGCGCGCGCAAAAGCCGTTCGTGCGGGGGCAGCAGGCGCAGGGCGGCCAGCAGCGTCTCGATGACGGCGCGGCGGCGCTGCGGGCAGCCGATGTCGTAGCTGGCAAAGCCGCTGCGCGCCAGGTTCAGGCGCTCGCCGGGCGCGTTGCGCACCACCTCGGTGACGATGTCGCTCCAGGTGCAGCCGCCGTCGAGATAGCTGGCGGCGACGAAAAACGTGGCCGGCACGCCGTAGCGCTGCAGCAGCGGCAGGGCCACGGAGGCGTGCTCGGCGTAGCCATGGTCGAAGGTGAGGCAGGCGCTGCGTGGCGGCAGGGTGCCGTCGGCCAGGTGCGCCACGGCGCGCGAGAGCGGCATCAGGCGGAACCAGCGCGTCAGCAGGCGCAGGTGCTGCTCGAAGCGGCGCGCGTGCAGGCACTCGGGAAACAGCGGATCGGGCGCGGCCAGCACACGCTGGTAGATCAGGATGGAGAGCGGTGCGCGCATGTGATTTTCTTTGGCGAAACTAATTGACTTCCATCAATGAACCGCCTGTGCCCATCGGTACACTGGACTTTTAAGCTGAGGCAATACTAAATCAGCGCAGATGGCGGCTTGTTGAGCATTCTCATGCCGCCCGCGTTGCTGATGCACTGGGGCCCGGCCCATGTTTGACAAACGGAGGCGTGCATGCGTATCGGTATCTTGTCTTATCCCATGCTGTTCGAGCGCGACGATGGCGTTCAGCAACAGGTCCGCGAAACCATCCGCGCGCTGGTGCAGCTGGGCGCCCAGATTGACTCGTCGATCGAGGTGGAGGTGATCAATCCGCACGCCACGCGGATCGATGAATTCGACCTGATCCACGTGTTTTCGGCCACCCAGGGCAACCACCGGCTGGTGGACGCAGCCGCGGAGCAGGGCGTGCCGGTGGTGCTCACCCCGCTGATTTCGCCCGGCTGGGACCGCGCCAGCGGCACCAGCGCGCGCGCCGGCGACCACCGGCTGGGCAACCTGACGGCGTGGAATGTGCAGACCGGCTATGCCCGCACCCGGCGCGCGCTGCAGCAGGCCAGCCTGATCGTGGCGCTGGGCGAGGCCGAGAAACAGGCCATTGGGGCGGGTTTCCTGATCGATGGCGGGAAGGTGCGGGTGCTGCCGAACGGGGTCAATCCGGCTTTGCTGGAGGCCGATGGCGAGCTGTTTCGCAAGCGCACCGGGATCAGCGGGCCGTATGCGCTGATGGCCGGCCCCATTTCGCCGTACCAGAACCAGCTGGCGATGGCGCAGGCGATGGGCGCGCTGTCGCTGCCGCTGGTGCTGGTGGGCGAGGCGGGCGAACGCGACCAGGATTACCTGCGCCAATTGCGCGCCGTGCGCGGGGTGACTTGCCTGGGCGCGCTGCGCCAGGATGGGCCGATGCTGGCCAGTACGTATGCGGGAGCGTCGGTGTTCCTGCCGCCGGGCGAGGGGCAGGGCGCGCCGCTGGCGGTGCTCGATGCGCTGGCGGCCGGTACGCCCGTGCTGATGGCGCACGATACGCCTTTCAGCCTGGGCGGGGGCGATTTCGCGCTGGTGCGGGTGGACTGGAACGATACCGATGCGCAGCAGCGCGCAGTGCTGCGCCTCCTGGTGTCGCCGCCGCGCGAACAGGTGCGCGCGCTGGTGCGCAGCTGCACCTGGGAGCGGGTGGCGCGCCAGCTGGCCGCCTGCTACGCGGACGCGGGCGCGCTGCGCCAGGCGGCGCTGGTCTAGGCCGGGGCGGCAAGCCGGGGGCGCTAGGAGTGCGGCGCCGGCCCCGGGCACGGCCCGTGCGGATGGGTCAGCGCGTCGTACACGCGCAGGTAGCCGCGCGCCATTTCCGGCAGGCTGTGGTTGGCGATGACGTGGCTGCGCGCGCGCATGCCGTGGCGCGCGCCCATGTCGGGGATGCGGCAATAGTCGGCGATGGCGGCGGCCATCAGCTCGGGCGAACGGGGCGGCACCAGAATGCCGGTGAAGCCCGGATGCACCAGCACCGGATTGCCGCCCACGGCGGTGGCCACCACCGGCAGGCCGCTGGCCATGGCTTCGAGGATGGTGTTGGAACTGCCTTCGGCCAGCGAAGGCAGCACGAACAGGTCCATGGCGCGCAGCAACTGGGCGATATCGGTGCGCTCGCCCGGCAGCCAGGCGCGGTGCGCGGCGCCGGCGCGGGTGAGGGTGTCGAGGCAGGCGGCGCGCTGCGGGCCGTCGCCCACGATCAGGAGTCGCATGCGCTGGTGCGCCGGGTGCGGCGAGGCGATCAGGCGCAGGAAGGCTTCGACCAGGGTGCCGTAATCCTTGACTTCATCCATGCGGCCGACGCTGCCGATGACGAAGGCGTTATCCTGCATGAAACCGGCCGGTCCGACTGCGGCCGGCGGGCCCAGGCGCGGGTGAAACTGGATGCTGTCGACCCCGTTCGCGATCTGCGACACCTTTTGCGGCTCGGCGCCGACGCTGTCGATCAGCCAGTGTTCGAGGTCGGCGCTGACGGCGATGAAGTGGCCGATCAGCGGACGCAGCAGGCGGCGCAACAGCTTGTACTTGAGGCGCTTGCCGTACAGGTCGCTCATGTCGCGGCCATGCTCGCCGTGCACGCGCAGCTTGACCCCGGCCAGGGCGGCCACCAGCTGGCCTTCGATGCCGCACAGGTTGCGCGTGTGGATCAGGTCCGGCTGCAGCGCGCGCAGGGCGCGGAACAGGCGCAGGTAATGGCCCCAGTCCTTGCCTTCGCGCTTGTTCAGGCTGATGATCTCGACCCCGCGCGTCTTGATGTGGGCGTGATACTCCGAATAATCCTTGAGGCAGACAATGGCGTGCCGGTAGCGGTCCGGCGGCATGTGCTTGATCAGGTTGATCAAGCCGTTTTCGAGGCCGCCGATGTCGAGCTGGTGGATCAGGTGCACCACAAGACGGGGTGGTTCGAGGAAAGTTGTCATGGTCGACTCCGCAAAAGTTGATCGGGCGAACGGGGAGAATCGGGACGGGCGCGCTGTCAGGCCGCACGGTACCGGCCTGGTCCGGATGCCAGCGCCGGCGTCGGCTCGCGCCAGCGCTGGCTAGTCGTAATAGCCGTGGTAGTGCTCGCCCGGGAAGGCGCGTGCCTTGTTGCAAATGAGGTCGACGCGGGCGCAGTTGTCGAGCCGGGCCAGCGCATCCTTGACCTGGCGCTGGGTGGTTGTTTCGGACTCGACCACCATCACCACCTGGCCCATTTGCGACGCCAGCACTCCCGCTTCCGTGGTCAGCAGCAAGGGCGGCGAATCGAAGATGACGATCCGGTCCGGATAGCGGCTGGCGATTTCGGAGAGCAGCTTGCTCATTGCATGGCTGGCCAGCAGTTCGGTGGCGTGCTTGTTGTTGCGGCCCGCCGGGAGCAGGCTCAAGGTCGGGATATTGGTCTTGAGGATCACTTCCGACAGACTCAGGTCGTTCCCCAGCAGAATATCCATCAAGCCCAGTCCGGGCGCCAGACCCAGCACCCTCAGCACCGAGGGCCGCGCCACGTCGGCGTCGATCAGCAGCACCGTGTGGTCTTTTTCCATGGCGATGCTCATCGCCAGGTTGATCGCGCAGTAGGTCTTGCCTTCGCCGGGCAGGGCGCTGGTGACGACGATCAGATTGCCGTGCCGCACGCCGCCGGAGACCGCCGCGCGCGCATTGCGCAGCAAGGGCCGCTTGATGATGCGGAAATCCTCGGCCACGCTGGTACGCCCGCCATCGTGGGTGACCATGCCCATCTGGTGCAGGCGCGCCAGGTTGATGTCGACGTCGCGCGCCGGCTCGGCGCTGTGGCCGTCGGCGGGCGCAATGAGGGAACTGTCCACGTTGTACTCCCTGAGGTTAACCCGTAAGAAATCCGGATAGCATGACCGCGCCGTACAGGCTCAGCAGGCCAGCGAAAGCCAGCCCGAGCAGGTACTGGCCGCGCCGCAGCTTGCGCCGTTCGGCATCGGTCCAGCTCATCGAGACCGTGCCGATCACATTGAGTCCGGTGATTTCGCGCAGCGCGCTCGGGCTGACGAAGGTCGGACGGACCTGGCTGATCAGGAACGCCACGCCCAGCCCGGCGCACAGCGCGATGACCAGCACCCCGCTGTAGAACAGGCGGCGGTTGGGGCCGACCGGGGCGACCGGCATGGTGGGCGGATCGATGATGCGGAAGGTCATCATTTCGGTCGAGGAACTCAGATCGCCCGACAGCTTGGCCGACTCGCGCCGCGCGATCAGCTTTTCGTAGTTATCCTTGTTGATCTCGTAGTCCCGGTTGAGCTGGGCCAGCTGCGATTCGACTTCGGGCACGGCATTGCTCTGCTCCTGCAAGCGGTCGTGGCGCACACTGTATTCGTGCACGCGCACGCGCATGGCCGCCACCTTGGCGTCCGCTTCGGTCAGGGCCACCTTGAGCTGCTGCAGCATGGGACTGTAGAAGCGGCCGGGGTCGCCGTCGCGCTCGGCCTGCTTGCTCTCCTCGATCTTGCGCGCTTCGAGCTGGGCCAGCAGGCGGCGCGCGGCGATCACGTCCGGGTGCAGGTCGGTGTACTGCAGGCGCAGGGTGTCGAGATTCTTGTTGATCGCGGCCATGCGCGCATCGATGTCGGGATTGACGATAGTGCGCGCACGCGCGGCAACGCCGGCCGGCTGCGGATCGCCATTGATGCGCGCCTGGATCGCCAGGCGCGCCTGTTCGGCTTCGAGCAGGTCGATGCGCGCGGTGCTGAGCGCGTCGCTGGCAATGGCCAGCTGGGCGCTGTAATCGACGCCCTGGCGCGGCAGCAGGGCGCTGTTGCGCAGCTTGAATTCCTTGACCGTGTTTTCGGCCGCCACCAGGCGCTGCTCGTAATTCTTGATCTGCTCGTCGATGAAACGGATGGCTTGCTGCGAATCGCCCTTCTTGCCCTTGAAGCTGCCTTCGAGGAAGATGGTCAGCAGCGATTGCACCACGTCGTGCACCTGCTTCGGATTGTCGCCGCCGTAAGTGATCGAGTAGATATCGTTGGTGCTGGTGCCGGTGATTTTCAGGCGCGCGGCCAACTCCTCGACCTGGCTTTCGCGCTGGCGCGGCGTGGTGGCGTCGACGTCGAGGTCGACCATGCGCAGCACGCGCTCCAGGTTCGGGCGGCTGAGCAGGGTGCGGCTCATGATCGAGACTTGCTGCTGCACGTTCGGGATGCTGGTCATGCCCGCCATCAGCGGCTTGAGGATGCTTTGCGTATCGACGAACACGCGCGCCGAACTCTGGTAGTCGTTCGGCAAGCGCAGTACGACGATCCAGCCGGCGCCCGCCACCACCCACATGACGCCGACGGCGAGCCAGCGATATTTCCAGATGCCCCTTGCATGCAGCAGCATCTGGCTGATGAAGTCCTCCATATCGTGTGGGTCTCCGTAAGTCGGGCAGCGATCGGAAGGGCACCTGCCAGCTTCACTACGCGTTCGATTATATGTCTGAGGAAACAGTAAGATTCCGCTGATCACGGCCGCGTTGATTCGCGTCAAGGGGCGGAAAAAGCGGATGTCCGCGGCACCCTCGTGCAAAAAAAAACAGCCCGGTCAGGAGCGCTCCTGACCGGAAAAATGCAGGCTGCCAACGAGCCGTGCATCAGGATCCCCGCCGGGCATCCGGCGCCCGCATCCCCGGCCGGCGCGGACGGCGCAGCAGCGGTTGCGGACCCTGCGATGGCTTCGGACGACCAAGCCATCTTCTTCTTATTTGCATCGTGTTCGGCTTACTTGCGGCGGCTTACTTGCGGCGGCGTGCCAGCAGCGACATGCCCAGCAGGCCGAGGCCGAAAATCGCCAGGCTGCCCGGTTCCGGCACCGCCACCGTGTCCTGCAGCGCATTGGCCAGGGTGGTCTGGTTGATCGTCAGCTGGTACGTGTCGACCTTGTTGAGCCAGGGCGTGACCGCCGAGAAGCTCATCTTGCCCGGGTTATAGGTCGACATGCCGGGGAAGCTGTCGGTGCGGCTGACATTCCCAAAGCTGTTCAGTTCGCCCGGCTGATAGGCGAACACGACCTGCCCGGTACTCATGTTCATGATGTTCATGCTCCACGACAGGCGCGCGATGGCATTGGTCTCCATACCAGCGCCGGTACTGGCATAGGCCTGGGTGAAAGGCGTGCCGTCGAAGGCGATGGTCATGGTTTCGCCCACGCCGAGAGTGAAGTTGAACGAGGTCGAGGTGCCCACGTCGGAGTCGCCGGCGGCCTCGCCATCGGTCGCCAGGGAGGCGTCGGCGCGCGTTTCGGCGCGCACGCCGGCTTCTTTCGTGCCGATGCTCATGGCGCTGCCGGTCATGTTCTGGTCGGCGTAGCCGAAGGTGCCGGGCACTGGTGGCGGGCCGGAAAAGGCGGTGAAGTTGTTTTCGGCGCGCGGCGGATTGGGCAGTCCGACAAACTGATGGGCGACGTCGGGCGCGGTGCCGCTGAGGATGCCGCGGTTTTGCGGTTTTGCGGCCAACACCACGCCGTCGAGGGAGGCGGTGGCATGGGCCGAATTGGTGCCGTCGAGCATAGTGAAATCCGTCGACTTGAAGGCAGCACCGCTGGAATGGAGCAGGCGGAAATTGTCGACAACGAGGACGGCCTGGGCAAATGCATCGGCGCGCGCACCGTTCATGGCGGCCAGGCAAAGGCCGGCAATCGCCGCGTTTTTCAACAGTGATGTCGGGACTAGTTTCATAGTGAACTCTCCGGTGGGGATGAAGTGGGGAAGCGTCGACAGCTTGCGGCGCCGCCGTGCCTACCCTGTATGCAGCAAGCGTGCCAGCTCGATTTCACTCATGAAATCAACGACTTGCGAATCCGATCTCGGCAGTTACGCCGGTTCCGGGCGGGTCTGCCAAAATTCCCGACGCCGCGCGTTTGTTGCAGAACAATGGCGCGCGGGACAGCGTGAACTTCCGTACGGATGGCCCTGTCTGACCTACACAACTTTGCGCGCGGGCTGGCAGGCGGCACGCACGATCACGTGGAAGGAAAGAGAGCCATGTTTCAAGACGAGCTACCGATTGCAACGTTCGAGATGCCGGCGGGCTTACGCGAGCCGGACGGGGGCGTCGCCACGGCGACGGAACCCGATCCGGGCCAGGCAATGCAGGCATTTCATATCCGCCTGGCCAATTCGGCGGGACGGCGCGAAGCCGCCAGCCTGCTGATCCGCAAGATGTACGGCTGGCGCGGCTACGCCTTCGAGCCCAGCCTGCATCACGACCCGCACAAGGTCACCCTGTACGCGGAAACGGGCGGGGTGCTGGTCGGCACCATGAGCCTGTGCCTGGACAGCGAATTCCGGCTGCCGGCCGATGACAATTTTCGCGACAAGCTCGACCTGCTGCGCAGCCAGGGACGGCGCTTGTGCGAGCCGTCGCGCCTGGCGATCGACAAGGGCGTGACCAAGCGCGTGTTCGCTTCGCTGATCCATATCTCTTATCTGTACTCGCACAAGCTGCATGGGTTCACCGATTACGTGATCGAGGTCAATCCGCGCCACGTGATGTTCTACAAACGCATGCTGGGCTTTAGCGACTTCGGCAGCGAGCGCCCGTGCCACCGGGTTGGCGCGCCCGCCGTGCTGCTGCGCCTGCCGCTGGCGGAAATGGGCGAGCAGATCCGCAAATGGGGCGGGCTCATGGAGCAGCATGGCGAGGAGCGCTCCTTTTATCCCTACTTCTTTCCGCAGCATGACGAGCCGGGCATTACCGCGCGCCTGAACGGCGGGTATCACGCCACTGGAGGCCGCGATGCGTATTATTGAGGAGCAAAAATTCCGACACGAGCAGCCTGATTCCGGGTGGAAGCGCGGCGTGCTGGCGGCGCTGCGTCTCATCGTCGGCGCCGAGCATGCCAGCGACGACCCGGCCGCGCTGCGGCGCTACACCTGCAGCACGGCCGCGCGCAGCACCGTGCCGCTGGCGGTGGTGCGCCCGGGTACGCAGGCCGAGGTGGTCGCGCTGGTGCGGCTGGCCGGGGCGCGCACGCTGCCGCTGTATCCGCTCAGCACCGGACGCAACTGGGGCTACGGCGACGCCTGCGCGGTGGGCGACGCCCAGCTCATCGTCGACCTGGGCAGGATGAACCGCATTGTCGAAGTGGACGCCGAACTCGGCTACGCGGTGATCGAACCGGGCGTGACCCAGCAACAGTTGTCGGATTATTTGCACAGCGAAAAACTGAACTGGTGGATCGATTGCACCGGTGCCGGCCCCGACACCAGCTTCATGGGCAATATCCTGGAACGCGGCTTCGGTCACTCGCCGTACGGCAACCGGCTGCAGCACGTGTCCGGCATGCACATCGTACTGGCGAGCGGCGAGGTGCTGGCGACCGGCTTCGGCCACTATCCGCAGGCGCGTGCGGCCCATCTGTTTCCTTATGGTGTAGGGCCGTTTCTGGACGGGATGTTCACGCAGTCCAATTTCGGCATCGTCACGCGCATCGGCATCTGGCTGCAGCCCGCCGCCGACTGCGTGAACCATTTTCTGTGCACGATGTCTGAACATGAAGATATCGGTCCCGTAGTCGATGCACTGCGCCCCCTGCGCATGAACGGCACGCTGCGCAGCATTGTTCATATTGGCAATGACTTGCGCGTGATTTCGGGCGGCCGCGTGTTTCCCCGATCGCTGGCGCCGGATCAGGCCTGCCTGCCGCCGGCGGTGCGTGGCAGCTTGCGCGAGGCGGCGGCGGTTGGCGCATGGACGGTGTCGGGGGCGCTGTACGGAAGTGCCGCGCAGGTGGCTGCTGCCCGCGCGGCAATCAAGGCAGCCTTGCGCGGCACGCGCGCGCGGACAGCGTTCTTGAGCGAACGCAAACTGCGCTGGGGCGCTGCCATGGCGCGGGTTCTTGGATCGTCGCGGCCCGGCTTGCGCTTGCGCGCGCAGGTCGGCCTGGGCGAGGCGCTGTTTGCCATGAATCGCGGCAAGCCGAACGGACGCTTTCTCGCCGGCGCTTACTGGCGACGGCGCGAGGCGCTGCCACCCGGCTTTCCGCACAAGGCTGATCCGGCACTGGATAACTGCGGCATGCTCTGGATTTCGCCGGTGCTGCCGCTGCGCGGGAACGATGTGCTGAACTTGCACACGCTGGTCGAGCCGCTGTTCGCCGCGCACGGGTTTGATTTGTTCGTCACGTTCAGCATGATCAACGAACGCGCGCTGGGCGCGGTATTAACGATTGCCTATGACAAGGAGGATGAGGCCGAGGTGGCCCGGGCGAGGGAGTGCTACCAGGCGGTGTTCGAGAGCGTGATGGAGGCTGGCTACATTCCTTATCGCGTCGGCAACCAGTCGATGGCTGCGCTCGATCCGGGCGGCGATGTGTACTGGAACACCGTGGCCCGGATCAAGGCAGCGCTTGACCCGGACGGGCTGATCGCCCCCGGACGCTACGAGCCGGGCCGTGCGAAGGGGCTGGTGGCGGGCGGCACGGGCTGAACGGATAGCGTGCTGCGGCAAACTGACGGGTTTTTCCGATTGGCGATTGTGGCTCGGACTCGACGGATTGCTTGCGTCGGACACCAAGGTCCCTTGGAACGTGGACAAGCGAGAACGCAGACTATCGGCCCTGGGGGCTGGAGAGGAGGTATTGCCGCGCACAGCCGGCGCGTCGCCCGGTATGGAGTCCATTGGCCCAAATGGCCGGAAAGGGGGCAATTGCCGCGCACAAACCTTGCGTGGCTGGGTAAGGAGGCAAGCCAGTCCGGAGCACTTGCCTGCTCCGGACGCGGCCTATCGTCGCACTGCCGCGCAGCGTGTCGTGCCCGATTGAACTGCCCGTGGGCAGTTCGACGGCTGACATGCCCGGCTGCGCACGGCGCGTGATTACAGCGTGCGCAGCAGCGCGGCTGCCTCTTCGTGATGCGCTGAACGCTGCGGTTGCGCCAACAAGCGCTCCAGCTCGCGCCGCGCAGCCCGTTTGTCGCCCGCGCGCGCCAGAGCCGTGCTGAAATGGAAGTGGATATTCCCGGCTGCGGGCGCCAGCGCGCTAGCCTTCTGCAACAGGGGCAGGGCGCGCGCCAGATTGCCGCGTTCGGTGTAGATCCAGCCCAGGGTGTCGAGCACGGCAGGGTTTCCCGGCGCCAGCGCGTGAGCGCGCTCGGCGAAAGCTTGCGCGCGGCTGTCGCCGTTCTGCTGACAAGCCCAGGCGAGGTCGTTCAACGCGATGACATTGTCCGGCTCGACCTTGAGCACGGCTTCCAGATGGCCGATGGCGGCCTTGTAGTTGCCCGCGACGAGCTTGCTGCTGGCATAGTACAGCCGCGCCGGGACATCGGCCGGCCGGTCGCGGAACCAGTTGGCCATGCGCCCATCGGCGTCGGCGGCGCGGCCGAGTTTGTGCAGAGCGCCATGTATCTGGATCAGCAGCCCGCCATCGGGCTTGCGTTCAAACGCGCGCTCCCAGGCAGCGAGCGCGCCGGCATGCTGGCCTTGGGCCGCGAGCGCGTCGCCTTCGAGCTTGTATCCATTGGCCGACTCCGGTTTGCGCTGCTGGACATCACGGGCCAGCGCGCGCGCTTCGGTAAATTTTTGTTGCCTGACCAAGATATTGAGCATGGTCAACTGTGCATCGAACAGGTTCGGGTCGATGGTGAGCGACTGGCGCAGGGAGGTGAGGGCGGCATCATCCTCGCCTCGTTCCAGTTGCAGGCTTGCCATCCGGACAAGCGGCATGGGCGAGGTCGGTACCAGCGCGGCGAGGCGTGAATAAGCATCAAGGGCCGCGCCCAGATCCTGGTTGAGCACGTAAATCTGCGCCAACATCGCGGTCGCTTCAGGGCTGGAGGGATTGGCTGTTTCCAGCGTGCGTGCCAGCTGCAGCGCTTTAGCCTTGTTGCCCGCCCGCGCATACAGATCGGCAAGGCGCAATCCCAGCGGCAGGGCGTCGGGTTCGATCTGGCGGGCACGCACGAGCCAGGCGAGCGCATCGGCAGTTTTTCCCTCGCGCTGCGCCAGTCCGGCCAGCGCTTCAAGCAGTGCGCGATTGCGTGGCGCTTTCGCGAGTGCCGCTTCGTAGCGCTTGCGGGCGTCGGCGGGTTTGCGCTCGGTCAAGTCGAGCTGCGCCAGGTTGGCCAGCGCGGGCAGATACAGCGGTTCGAGCGCCAGCGCGCGGTTGAAGCTGGCGCGTGCCAGGCTGGCTTCGCGGCGGGCCAGATAGACGCCGCCTTTCAAGTTCTGGACCAGCGGATTGTCGTCGCGCCGTTCCATTTCCTGCACGCTGGCAAGTGCTTTCTCCGTGTTCTTCGCCCGCAGATGCGCCATGACCAGCAGGATGCCGACACGGGGCGCGTTGGCGTCGAGCGCGGCAGCGCGCTCCAGTTCGGCGACGGCGCGACCGGTGTCGCCGCTGCCCAGACGGCTGAGCGCGAGCGAGGTCCGCAAACCGGCAGCCTGGGGCTGCAGGGCGCTGGCCTGCTCGAAAAGAGCGGTGGCGGCGCCGAACTGGCGCGCGCGCAGCCGCGCTTCGCCGGCCAGGGTCAGCAGTTCGACATCGTTCGGATGGTCGGCGAGCAGCGGCGTGAGCAGGTCGAGGGCGGCCTGGGGGGCATTCGCGCGCACCTGCAGTGAACTCATCAGCTTAGTGGCATACACATGGCGCGGATACGCCGCAAGAAACTTCTGCAGATGCTGTTCAGCCTGACCGGTCGCGCCCAAGGCCGACTGCACCGCACCGGCCAGCAGAATCGCCGGGTAGTGGTCGGGCGCAACACGCAGGACTTGCTGCACCGATTGCAGCGACGCGGCCAGTTTCTGCTCGCGGAAGTCGACCATGGCTTGCGCGTAGATGACCGCCAGGGACGCCCCGGCCACCTTGCGCGCCGCGGCAATGGCTTCGCGCGCGGCACTGAAGCGGCCGGCATCGAGGTGCAGATTGGCCACGTCCAGCCGGGCTTGTACGTTGTGCGGCCGCTTGACCAGAATGCGCTCGTGCGCGGCCAGGGCCTGATCGGGCTTGCCCGCGGCGCGCAGCAAGTCGGCGTGAAAGCGCAGGCAATCGATATTGTCGGGATTGGCGGCAAGCGCGCGTCGCATCAGCCTGGCAGCTTCGTCATGCTGGTTGCCGGCCACGGCCAGGCGGGCCATGCCGAGCAGGGCGTCCGGCAAGTCCGGATGCAGCGACAGCGCTTGTGCAAACAGCGCCGTGGCCCCGGCGGGATCGTCGGTCCCCAACAGGGCATGGCCGCGCAAGGCCAGGATCGCGGGACGCTGGGCCGGCGGCGGCGCCGGATCGATGTCGGTCAGCAGGCGCTCATACTGGCCCTGCATCAACAGTGCCTGGCCGATGAGCAGGGGGAGTTCGGGCAAGGCCGCACCGAGGTCGCGCGCGCGCCGCAGCTCTTTTTCAGCCGACGGGGCGTCGCCTTGCTCGAGGTAGACCTCGCCCAGCAGCAGGCGCGCGTCGCGATCGGCGCTGTTTTTCTGTATTGCATTCTTGAGCACGATGACCGCCGCCCGCGCATCGCCCTCGGCGCGAAGCTCCTTGGCCTGCTTCAGCATGGCAGCAGGGTCGGTCTCTTTGCAGCCACCGAGGAGGGTGGCGAACAGCACGGCAAGGGCGACGGCGGTGGCGGTGGCGGCCAAGGGGCGTGGCCACCTGGATAAAGAGTGGGACATAACATTCTCCTGACGGGCCAGGGCACTGGCATCCCTCACAGGGTAGGGTGTCGGTACGGCAAGTCCTTGTGTGGTATCAACGTTTTTCGTTTGTGCAAATGACGGCCTGATCCGTGTGAAGTTGCTGTAAATCAAAAGTTGACAGGCGGTGCTCCGTAGAATTTCTTTGGACGCCGTTTTGTTGCGGCCGGGCACTGCGTTGCAAGGTCTGATTGTGCAAACGTGAGTGCCGCTGTTGCCGGCGTGGTTGGCCGGTGTCCCGATTATTGGCTTCGTGCCGGCCCGAGGCCGATGCGATGCCGCAGTACGCCGCAGACCGCGCCGCGATGGCGCGGTCTGCCCAGTCTGGAGACGTTGATGCCGAGCACCCCTGTAAATAGCCGCTACCAGCATGCCCTCGCCGGTTTGCGCGAGACGCCGCATCACTGGCTCATCACCGGCGTGGCCGGTTTCGTTGGGTCGAATCTGCTGGAAACGCTGCTCCGGCTTGGCCAGCGGGTCACCGGGCTCGACAACCTGATGACCGGCTATCGCGCCAACCTCGCCCAGGTGCGCGCCGTCGTGCCGGCCGAAGCGTGGGCGCGGTTCGACTTCATCGAGGGCGACATCCGCTGCCTGGACAGTTGCCGGCGCGCTTGCCAGGGCGTCGATATCGTGCTGCATCAGGCAGCGCTCGGTTCGGTTGGCCGCTCGATCGCCGATCCGATCCTCACCAGCGACGTCAACCTGATCGGGTTCCTGAACATGCTGGTGGCCGCGCGCGACGCCGGCGTGCGGCGCATCGTGTACGCGGCGTCGAGCGCGACCTATGGCGACCATCCGGGCTTGCCCAAGGTGGAAGACCATATCGGCCGCCCATTATCGCCGTATGCGCTCACCAAGCACGTCAATGAAGTGTATGCGGAGATGTTTGCCCGCTGCTACGGTACCGATGCGATCGGCCTGCGCTACTTCAACGTGTTCGGCCCGCGCCAGGACCCGCGAGGCGAGTACGCGGCCGTCATTCCGCAGTGGTTCGATGCGATGATCCATAACCGTCCGTTGCGCATCAACGGCGATGGCGACAGCAGCCGGGATTTTTGCTTCGTCGACAATGCAGTGCAGGCGAACCTGCTCGCCGGTCTGGTGGACGATCCGGCGGCCGTGAATCAGGTGTACAACGTAGCGGTTAACGCACGTACCAGCCTGAATGAACTGTTCGCCATGATGCGTGCGCTGCTGGCCGAGCGATTTCCGCACATGGAGGGCTACCAGCCGGAATACGGCGCGTTCAGGGCGGGCGACGTGCGTCACTCGCAGGCCGATATCTCAAAAGCTGCGCGCCTGCTCGGCTACCACCCGACGCACCGTCTGGAAGACGGCTTGCATGAGGCGCTGGAATGGTATGTCGCCCATACGGGTGCGCCAGCAGCATGAACGCAATGTCGCCCCAGCGCCCGCAGTGGACGCGCGTAGCCGGATCACCGATGGACGATACGCCAGGGACTGTCCTCTCGGTACGCATCTTGTGCTCGGCCGGCGTCTCGGGCCGCACCCCAATGGCGGCGCGCTCACTGCGGCCCCGTTCATCGTCAAAGTTTTCGTGCCGGCAGCACACGCACCACCCCGCGGAAGTCGACGGTGTGCAATGTCACCGGGCGGCGCCATACCCTTTTCACGTACTCCATCACTGTCTCCGCCTGCGGCAGTTCGAGGCCGCGCCCGTCGCGCAGGTAATCGTGGTGCAGGGCCAGCGCGCCGTCGGGCCCGACCTGGCTGACCGCGATGCACGGCGCGCCATAGTTGAATTTCGGCGCCAGAATCGCTTCGCGGATCTGGTGAATGTCGCGGCTGGCAATTCTGGTATCGCCATCCTGGCGCGTTTCATAGACGAATAGGTCGAGCTTGTCGGCCAGTTCCTTGTCCAGGTAATTGCGCACGAAGCCAAAATCGTCTTCCTCGCGGCAAATCCGGCGCGCCTGTTCCAGGCCGTGCTTGTCGATGATGTGTTCCCACAACGAGAAACCGAGGTGGTACGGGTTGAGCGAGAGCGCAAGCTGCTGGCCGCTGGCGAACGGGCGCACCACGTCCGAATGCGATTTGATTGCCGATACGTACAGATCGTGCGGAAGGAAAGTGGCCTCGCGCAGCAGCCGGGCGTGCCAGTAGGAGGCCCAGCCTTCATTCATGATCTGGCATGCATGGATCGGGTGGAAGTAATAGGCTTCCTCGCGCACTGCCAGGAAAATGTCGCGCTCCCAATCTTCCATCTCGGGCGCATACTGGGCGATGAACCACAGCAGGTCGTATTCGGCCTGGGGTGGCAGCGGCGTTCGTTGTGGCGGATCGTTGCGTGCAGTTTCGACATGCTCGCCGGGCAGCCGGGCGAAGCGGGCGTGGAAATGATCAAACGCGGGACCGGTGCGCGGAGTGAGGAATTCGGGATAGCGCGGCCGGTGCAGCGCTTGATTGATGTCGATATGCGTTTCGAGCGCGAGCGCGGCATCGAGCACCGCTTCGACCCGATCCTGGCCATGCGCGCCAAGCGCGCGTTCGAGGCGGTGCGCCCGGGCCGCGCTCTGTTCGAGGATCTGGCCGCCCGCCATCGCCATGAAGCGCGAAAACAATTGATTGTTCTTGGCGAAATCGGCGTGGCCCAGTACGTGCGCGGTGACCAGCGTATTTTCGGCCAGGGAGTTTTGTTCAAGCATGAACGCGTGGCAGGGGTCGCCGGGAAACATGACTTCAAATATTTTCGAGTGGCCCATGTGCTGGCGCACCAGCTGGTGAATGTAGCGCACGCCAAAGGACCAGTGCCGCATTCGAACAGGCAAACCATAAACAGCAATCTCGACCATGAAATTGCTGGGCACCAGATCGAAGTTGACCGGATGGAAATCCATGCCGAGTTCGATCGCCAGCGCTTCCAGGCGCGCGGAGTAGTCGGCAAGAATGGCGCTGGCGTCGCTCATGGCGCTGCCTCCTTTGCCGCGTGCTCGCCTTCGCTGACAAAGAACTTGCGCAGCGCGCTCCAGACATCGTCCGGATTGCTAAGGACGGTGCTGCCGATAGCGACGCCACGCCGTTGCAACTCATTGCACAGGCGCCGCATCTCGGTTTCCAGCGTGCGCGGCGCGCCAGGCAGCGTTTCGATGTAGCCGGTGTAGTTCAACAGCTTGCCCAGTTCGGTCAGGGCGGCGCTGGTCGCGGTACGGTCTTCGGTAAAATTTTCGCCATCGGATGCGTAAAACATATAGAGATTGTTCTGGGCGGGGTCGAGCTCGGTGCGAATCAGTTCCAGCACCAGGCGGAAGGCGCTCGACGCCATCGTGCCGCCGGTGCCGGTGACCTGGAAGAACTCGCTTTCGGTAAATTCCCAGGCGTGGGTGGTGTGGGCGATGAAGCGCGTCTGGACCCGGGCGTACTGGCGCCGGATGCCTTGCAGCGCGAAGAAAAAGAAGGACTTGGCGAGCTTGCGTTCGTGTTCGCTCATGCTGGCCGAGACATCGATGACGAACAGGATGGTCGCGCTGGTGCTCGGACGCAGCCGCGACACCAGTTGCCGGAAGCGCAGGTCGTCGTTTGTGAAGGGCACCGGATCGGCCTGCACGGCGCGCCGCTTGATGGCTTCCTTGACGGTACGGCGCCGGTCCAGGCGCGAGCGGGCGCCGCGCTTGTCCCAGCCCTCGCGCACCAGTTCCACCTCGTCGATGCGCGCGCTGGTCCTTGGCCTGAGCTCGGGCAGTTTGAGCTCTTCCCATACCCAGTCCATGACGTCGTCGATCGGCAATTCGAGCAGCAGCCGCACTTCGCCGTCCTGATTGCCGCCTTCGCCCGGCGTGCCGCCATCGTCCTCTTCCTCCGGCGAGCCGGGCTGCAGCACATCGCCCGGCTTGCCCACGCCCTGGCCGGCGCCGGTCTGGCTGCGGCTGTCGGCGAGGCGGAAGCGGGTGTGTTCGAGCAGGCGCACCGGCACCTGAACGGTACGTTCCTGCGGACCGGTGATCAGGTCGGGGCCGGCGATGAGCTCGGGCAGGTGGCTGTGCACGGCGTCGCGCACCTTGTCGTTGTGGCGCAGCCAGTCGCGCGCTCCGCGCGAGAACAGGTCGTACCATGCCGTGTTGATCGTCGCCGTCACGCCATCTCTCCAAAACCCGGCTATTCTTGCGCCAGCAGGGTCGTTACGTAGTTCAGCGCTTCGCGCGCGCTGTGGCTGTCGTAGCCGTATTCATCGACCAGCCGCTTCTCGACGGCGGAAATTTTTGTGCGGATGTCGTCATCGGGACGCTTTGCCGAGCTGACCAGCCGCAGCACATCGCGCCGTTGTTCAAACAGATATTGTTGTACCGCGTCGTTCAGTTGAAGATGGCTCTCCAGGCTGAACTTGGTGCCGCGCTTGTAGGCGCCCATCGCCTTGCGTACGACTTCCTGCCGGAACGATTGCTTGCCGGACTCCGAAATATGGATCTTTTCCTCGACCGCGCGCAAAAAGCGCTCGTCGGGCCGCCGCTCTTCATTGGTGATTGGATCCTTGATCTGGCGATTGTCGAGCATGGCTTCAACCTCATCGAGATACTTGTTGAGCAAATCCTGGGCTTCCTGCTCGAACGAGACGAACAGCGCCTTGTGCACGTCTTCCTTGACCCAGCGGTTGTAAAAATCCTTGCGCGTCAGCACCAGGTAATCGACCCATTTGCGCTTTTTCTTGGGGTCGATGCGGGCATCGCTCTCGATTCCATCTTTCAATGCCAGCAGCACGTCCATGGTCGACAGGCTCTTGCGGTTGGACTGGATGATGGCGTTCGACAGCGCATTGATCACGAACCGCGGCGAGACCCCGGCCGGTCCCTCGTCCGGCGCCTTGTCCTTTTCTTTGACACGCCGGACATCGGCGCGGTTCACGCCTTCGACTTCTTCGTTGGCGTGAATGCGCACTTTCTTGACCAGCTCCACGTCCTTCTCATCGCCATCCTGGATGCGGCTCAGGATGGCGAACACGGCCGCCGCGTGCAGTACATGCGGGTCGAGGTGCACGTCGCGAAATGCCGGCGCCGCCGACGAAATGAGTTTTTTGTAGATGCGCGCTTCCTCCTTGTAGTTGAGCGTGTAGGGTACCTGGATGATGACCATGCGGTCGAGCAGCGCTTCGTTTTCGCTCTCTTGCAGGAATTTGCGGAACTCGGCCAGATTGGTGTGCGCCAGGATGGTTTCGTCGAGGTAAATGAGCGGAAAGCGCGACACCTTGACGTTCTTTTCCTGGGTGAGGGTGAGCAGCAGGTACAGGAATTCGCGCTTGACCTTGAGGATTTCGATCATTTCCAGCACGCCGCGGCTGGCCGCGTACACCGCGCCCGACCACGACCATGCGCGCGGATCGCCCTCGTCGCCGTACTGCGCCACCTTGGACAGGTCGACCGAGCCGACCAGATCGGCCAGATCGGCCGTGGTGGGGTCGTGCGGGGCGTAGGTGCCGATGCCGCTGCGCCCGGATTCGGACACGAAGAAGCGTTCGACCGGCATCTGCATGAAGTCGCCGGCGTACTGGTCTTCCAGCCGCGCCCGGCAATGCGGACAGGCCTCGCCGCTGATTTCAATGCCGTAAGTGTTGCGGCAACTGGCGCGCATGGTGTGCGGCACCAGGTGCAGGGGCGATTCGTGCACCGGGCAGCCGCCGATGCCGTACAGCGCGCCGTCGTCGGTGCGGCTGTACTCTTCCAGAGCGCGCTTGAGCAGGATCACGAGGGTCGACTTGCCGCCCGAGGGCGGTCCCAGCAGCAAGAGCAGGCGGCGCCCGACCTCGGAACCGGCGGCGGCCGCCCTGAAGTAGTCGACCACGCGGTCGATGGCGTCGTCGATGCCGAACAGGTCTTCGCCGAACAGGCGGCAGCGGAAGTGGCCGTCGCCCGCGTCGGTACAGGTGGCGCGGATCATGTCCCAGATGTATTGGTGCGAGCTGCGCGCAAGCTGATGCGGCGCGCGCGGCAGCACCTGTTCCATGAACTGGGCAAACGTGCCCGACCAGTGGCCAGCCCGATGCTGGCGCGTGAAGATGCCCAGGCTCTCGATGAATGAGGCATGCGGGTCTTGCACGGTCTCTTGCACGGTCGTCACTGGATCATCGCCGGGAATACTCACGTTGGCTCCTTGTGGGTCTTTTTTCAGTATCAGCGCGCGCTCAATGCGCAGACTGATACACATCAATGTGCGTAATTGAACCTATGGGGAGTTTTTCGAGCTGATGTGTTGAACCGCATCTGACCCCTTGATCCGGCCATCGTGCGGGGTAAGTTCGCTTGCGCACAGAAGCGCATGACTATTGCGATTACGATATAGTTTCTTAATAACCTAGAACAGCGTGAAGGAAAAGCCCATGTCAGCATTTACCCATTCCGATCAAGTGGCTGAACTCAGGTCCAAGATCAAGTCGATTCGCTTCGCCATGTTCACCACCGTCAATGAGCAGGGCCGCCTCATCAGCCGCCCGATGACCAACCAGGAAACCGACAACGACGGCAACCTGTGGTTCTACACGTCCACCGATACCGAACTGTGGGAAGACATCGTGTCGCGCCCGGAGGTGAACGTCAGCTTCGCCGAGCCGGAAGACCATGTGTATGTCTCGGTTAGCGGCCGCGCCGAGCGCATCGTCGACCGCGCCAAGATCAAGGCCATGTGGAACCCGGCGGTCCAGGCCTGGTACCCGCACGGTCCGGATGATCCGCACGTCGTGCTGGTGCGCGTCGTTTCCAGCAGCGCCGAGTACTGGGATTCCAGCGCCGGCAAGGTGGTCAGCCTGTTCGAGATGGCCAAGGCCGTGCTGACCGGCACGACTCCCGACGTCGATCCGGGCGAACACGGCAAGATCAACCTCTGAGCCAGTTGCACTCCGTGCACGAAAGCGAGCAGCAGGCCCGGCTGACGCGCATGCGTCTGATCGCCACCGGCCTGCTGGTGGCGATGGCCGTGCTGTTCGTCGTCGCGCGCCTGCTGGAGCCGCGCCACGCGGCCTTCGCCTTCGTGGGCGCGTTCGCGGAAGCGGCGATGGTCGGCGCGATTGCCGACTGGTTCGCCGTCACCGCCTTGTTCCGCCATCCGCTGGGCTTGCCCATCCCGCATACCGCCATCATTCCCACGAATAAGGAAAAGATCGGCGAGAATCTGGGCAATTTCCTCGAAACGAATTTCATGAGCTACGACGTCGTGCATGCTGAACTGGTGCGCATCGACTTCGCCGGCTCGGCCGCGCACTGGCTGGCGCAGCCCGCCAACAGCCGCGCCGTGGCAGACCAGGCCGTCAGCGCGGTGCCGGTGCTGCTGCGCATGATCGACGACAAGGACGCCGCCGGCTTCCTGCGCGAAGCCCTCTCCGGCGCGCTGGAAGACGTCAAGCTCGCACCCATCCTGTCGCAAGTGTTGTCGGTGCTGGTGGCCGGGCGCCAGCACCATGTGCTGCTGGAGCGTTTGCTCGGGATCGTCTCGGGCGCGCTCGAATCGCACCGTCCGTATATCCGCCAGAAAGTGCACGAGCACAGCCCGCGCTGGCTGCCCCGCGCGATCGACGAGAAATTCTACGAACGCCTGATGGAAGGGGTGCAGAACACCCTGGAAGAAATCCAGGGCGAAGACAGCGAATGGCGCGTGCGTTTCCAGGCTGCCACCGAAGAGCTGATCGACAACCTGGCCCATTCACCCGAGTACGAAGCCAAGTTGCGCGGCTTGCTGGAAAGTAGCCTGAGCCATCCCTTGTTCCGTACCTACGTCGGACAGGTGTGGGAAGACGTACGCGAGCGCTTGCTGGCCGATGCCGAATCGGAAAATTCGCAGCTGTCCGCGCACTTGCAATCGGCCCTGCAAGCCTTCAGCCGGGCGCTGGAGCGCAATCCGGCGATCCAGCAGCGCATCAACGATTGGCTGCGCACCTTCGCCGCCGAGACCATCGTGGCCAAGCGCGAGCTGATCATCGCCCTGGTGCGGCGCGTGATCCGCAGCTGGGATGCGGAAACGATCGCGCGCAAGTTCGAGCTGCATGTCGGGCGCGATCTGCAATATATCCGCATCAACGGCACCATCGTCGGCGGGCTGGTGGGCCTGGCGCTGCATAGCGTCTCGCTGCTGTTTTAATACGGGCGCGCGGCGCCTGGCCGCGCGCCGCTTACTCCGCCACGACGCTGAAGAACACTTCCCCCTCGTAATGATCATCCCAGTCGCCCGACCAGTCGCGCAGGCCGAAAACGGCGTGCACGTTGACCCGGCGCGGCGCCAGAGGATCGATCTCCGTTTCCAGGCGTATTTCCAGATTGCCGACATGGTGGTCGTCGCGCGGCGAAAACGCCGCATCGAAGCCGATCAGCAAGGCTGTGGCCTGCGTGACCGCCGTCGGAAAAACAACTTCCGTACTTTCGCGCCGTGGGCCTTCGTTGCGCCTGCGGTTGAACGCGATATTGCCGTTGAGGATTTGCATGGCTTACTCCTTTGCGTCGTGAGAGGAAGGCTGCTTCAGATGCAGCAGGAATTGCCCGCCGCGCCGTACTTCGATGTCCCAGTCCTTGCTGCCCGCTCCCTGGCCGCCGTCGAGCACGACCGTAGTGATCGTGTGAAAACCCGGACTGAGCACACGCAGGTCGAGCGTGCCGCCGCGTCCGATTTCGGTACCGCGATGGTCGTACCAGAACACCTGGGAGGCGGGCAGGGCCGCGCCGCGTTCGGTTCGGACGTTCGCGCGCAGCAAGGCCGGAATCGCGACCGTGCCGCTGGCCGCCGAGGAAATGCCGGCCAGTCCGATCGTCACGCGCGCGGCGCGCAGGATGGGCGGCGGCGCCAACTGGCCTTCCCAGCGTACTTCGCCAGTGGCAATGCCGCTGCTGGCCAGCACCCGGATGCCGACCGCCTGCTGGCGCCCGAACACCCATTTCGGCACCGTCAGCGAGTTCGCCGTGGTGCGCGGCGCCAGCCCGCGCCAGGTGCCCACGGCGTCGCGCCACTGCACCAGATACCAGAGAGGATGATCGGCGGCGGCGCTCCAGCGCAGGCTCAGTGATGGCGCCAGTGCATCCGCGGCCCCATCGACGGCCAGTTCCAGCGGCGGCGCTTCGCCGATCTGGCACTCGAACAGCGGCTCGCCGCATTCGTAGATCACCAGCCGCGTGGCGGCCGGATCGAAGCCGATTGCTTGCCGTATGCGCAGCGGAAATGCGTCGTGCGCGCAGGCGCAGGCGCCCGCATGCGCCGAGGCGAACAGGCAGGCGTGCTTGAGCATATTGCCTTTGTCATCCTGCAATTCCACCTCGAAGCTGGTCGGCATCGTCCCCAGCGGTTGCGGATAGGCGGGAAAATGAAAGGCCGGCCCCATCCGGATCACGCGCTTGCGGGTGATGCTCATGACCAGGAACAGCTGCGGCGTCTTGATCTTGATCCAGTCGCCACGGTCCTCGTCGATGCGGCTGGCGGCGGCCGGCGAGGGGCCGGCGACGGCCGGTATGCGGCTCAGCAGGGCCTTGTAGGTGTACGGGCTGATCCATTTGTTGCCCGAGTAACCCATGATATCGTGCGCGCTGGCGGGATCCTTGATGCTGCCGTCGGCGGTATCGACGCCGAACTCGCCGATGCTGTCGGAGTCAAACCCGCTGTAGCGCGGATAACCGTCGTCTGTATTGTGCGGCGTCGCGCAGCGCGTCACGTTGTCGCAGGGCGCATGCGCGCGCCCCAGTGCGTGGCCGAGCTCGTGCGCCACGGTGGCGCCGCGTCCGCTGCGCGCGACGGCGGCGCCACCGCCGCCGCAGCCGCCCACCGAGCCGGTGCGCACGCCCGTGTTGTACAGGCCGAGCACGATGTCTTCCGAATCGCCGCGCAGCTCGGCCACGGCATCGAGCAGGTCGTCGAACTTGTCGCAGCCCTCGTTAATGTCGGACTCGATTTCTTCATCGTAATCCATGGTCACGAAGCTGGTCATGTTCACTTGCGGAATCGGGAACAGCTTTTCGGTCGTCATCACCGTATTGACGAAGTCGGCCAGGCCGGGCGCGGCCAGGGAAGCCGGGGTGGCGCCATCGTTCACGTCCGGTCCCGTGTAATTGATGCCGACCGCCATCACCGGCAGCGCGGGAATGGCCTCGAAAGTCAGGGTGCGCTCGAACGTGGCCGAGAACTGGGTCGGGTCGAACGCGGAAAAGACGCGGGCGCGCATTGTCACCGTGCCGACCGAGCGTTCCTGCGGAATGATGAACGTCAAGGTATGGCCGGCCTGGCCGCGCGCAATCTGCGCGTCGCGCCGCGGCACGATGGGTGCCAGCGGCGTGAGCGTGAGCGTGCCGCCCGGGCCGGTCACGTCGAGCGTGCCGCTCAGGCTCGGGATGGGCGCCAGGCCGGAGCTGGCATCGTAGTCGACGTACAGGCGCACGGCGGTCGGCTTGTCCGCCACCAGCCGGATCGAGTTATCCGGAAACACGTTCGCGCTGTTCAGATGGGCGCTGCTGCGAAAGTGCTGGATGACCTGGCTGATCTCGGCATCGGCGATGATCAGGTCGCCGCGCGGATTGCCCGGGGTCGGCGGCGTGACCCGTTCCAGCTCGGCCAGCACGACGAACTGCAGGTTGCCGCTGTAATCGTCATCCCAGTCGTTGGACCAGTCGCGCAAGCCGAAAGTTGCGCCGACCAGCACCCGGGTGTCGTCGGCCGGATCGATGGTGGCGCTCAGTTCGACGGTCAGGCGCCCGAGGTGGTGGTCGCCGTCGTCGAAGGTAGCCGAGTAGCCGGCCATGCCGGCGGTGGCGCGCAGCACCCGGCGCGGAAACACCACGGCCGTTTCCGCCGTCTGCGGTCCATCGTCGCTTGTGCGCGCAAAATTGAATGAACCAGGCCGGATCTCCATGTCGATTTCCTCCGAATGACTGCCAGTCGTTGAACTCCCTGTCAGTCAGCGTAGGCGGCAAAGCCGGGCCCGGCACTGTCGCACCGCAAGCGCGCGGCATGCGGTCCTTTCCGATTCTCTACTTCATTTGCTTGATCAGGCGCCACGCCATGAAGGAAAGCACGCCCACCCCGGCCAGCAGGGCGGCCCACAGGCCGAACATGCGGGTCCGCGCGGCAGCGGCTGCTTTCTCCGCAGCGCCGGGAGCGTCGGCGGCCCCCGCCTTGACCGATTCCAGCGGGCCGGCCACGGCGCTTTCGAGCGCGGCAATTTCCGCCGGCGTGAATCCGGGCGCTACCTGGGCCAGCGCGCTGGCGCCCGGTTTGGCGTCGGCCCGGCCGAAAGCGAGCCGGTACGGCGGCTTGCCATTCGCCAGGAACACCACGGTGGCGGGCGACCATGCCAGGCGCAGCGCCGGTGCCGCCGTACCCGCTGTTTCGGTGCGCAAAACCCACTCGGCCTGATGCGCTGGGGTAATGCTGATGTCGCCCGAGGCGCGCCGCCTGCCGCCCTGCGTCAGCTGATAGAAGGTGGCGGCCGCCAGCGGCTCGAAATGCCAGGTCGTCGTCCGGCCGCCCTGGCGGTCGGGCAATTCCACGTAACGGCCCAGCTGGGCCGGCATCACCACATTCTGTTCGCCCAGGTCGAGCCCGATGCGTTGCACGGGAATGGCCAGCGACGAAGGATAGACATGGTCATTGGGAAAACGGCCCGGCTTGGGCTGGATGACGAGGCGCTCCACGGCCGGCGCCAGCGCCGTATTCAAGGGCGATTCGGCGCTGATGGCGGCAAACTGCAGCGGCTTGCCCTGGCGCCAGCCCAGGCGCGCGTAGCGAAATGACCGTGCCTCGAAGTCCATGCGGTCGCTGGCCAAGGTTTCGGTGCGCTCATTGACCAGCCAGGAAAGATCGGTCTCGCCGACCGTATCCCAGCGCTTGAGATCGTCGCTCACTTCCAGCACCACGCGCGCGCTGTAGCTGCTCACCCCGGCTGGCAGGGTGAAACGCAGGGCATCGATGCTGACCGACGTTGCCGGCGCGCCCAGGTCGAGCACCAGGGTATCGATGCCGGAAGCGGCCGCGGCCGGGCGCGAACGCGTGCTGACCGATAGCACCGTGCCGTCGCCGGAGCGCTGCACGTCGATGTCGATGTCCGCCGTCGAACCTGCGGGACGCGCCGTCTGCACCCCGAACAGGCGCACCGGCAGGTCGCGCCGCGAACGCTCGGCCCGCGCCACCGGTTCCTGCAGGCTGAACGGCAATTTGTTGCCCTGCGCATCGAACAGGCGCAGGTCGCGCAGGTCGGCCGTGCGCGCATGCAAGTAGACCTCTTTCGGCAGGCGCAGCTGCACCACCGATTCCTTGCCGCTCACGCTCAGCGGCAGGGCGTGGCGATAGTCGTCCGGCCTGTCGCTGGCCGGCGCCTCGGCCGCGCCCAGCGGAGCGGCCGAGGCGGCCAGTGCGGCCACGTAGAAAAGGGCCAGTGGTTTGTTCAGCATCGAGTCGGATCCTTGGTTCATGTTGCCGTCGCTTCGGGCGGCGTGTCGTGTTGGGTTGGGAACGGTGCAATATAGCCGATCACGACCATCAGCAAGCCGACGCCGACAAAACTGATGATGCGCGCCACCCCGCCCACGTTCGACAGGTCGACCAGGAACAGTTTGCCGACCACCAGGCCGAGCAGCACCGCGCCGACAATCCACTGCCTGCGCGATTCCTGCTTTGCCGCGCGCCACATCAGCAGCAGCGCCGACACGCTCCACACCAGCGACAGCATGGCCTGAATGAACTGCGACGCGAACAAAGTGTCGAAGTTGTACGGGATGCCCAGATAATGCGCCGCCGTGCGCAGCAGCATCAGGTTGAACCAGGCGTAGCCGGCCCAGGCCAGCGCCGTGGGTACGCGCGCAAGGAATATCTGCTCGCTCTCGCCGGGCTGGTCCGCCAGGCGCATGCGGTAGCACACCACCGCCAGCAGCATGGCGAAGCCGCTGGTCAGGTCGAGCGGATTGAGCACCGGCAGATAGGGCAGGGGAGCCATGGCGCCGTCCTGGGTCAGGTTCCATACGGCGGCCAGCGTCAGCGACCAGCCGGTCGCCAGCGGGATCAGCACGCCCCGGTGCCAGCTGGCCACGGGCGCTGTCGGCCACTTGCCGGCGCGCGCGCGGGCGCTCACCCAGACGATGGCCAGCATCATCAGCCAGGCCGGGATGAAGTTGGCCCAGCTGCCGCTGGTGTGCCAGCCCGCCTGGCTCAGCAGGACTGCGTCGGCGTCGTCGACACCGTACAGCCAGCGCGATACCGCGATCGCGGCGGCCGGCCAGATCATCAGCCACGGACCGGCGGTACGCAGGGTGTGCAGAGCCTTCAGCCACGGCGCGGGGATGGTCCAGCCATTGAGCGGCCAGCGCTTGAGCAGGTATTCCGACGTCAGCCACAGGCTGCCCAGGGCAATCCCGGCTTCGAGCGCGATGGCGTAGCCTTCGTACAGTTCCACCAGAATGGTCACGGTCGCCACCAGCAGCCCGGCCCAGCCGGCAACGCTGAGCCAGCGCAGCGAGTGCCACGCCAGCCGGCGTGCCGCAGCGGCAAACGCCAGCGCCGACAGCGCCACGGCCACGCCATACACCGACAGCAGGGAAACGCTGGCCGACTCACCGGCGCCGATCAGCTGGTAGCGGCTGTTGAGCCAGGTGCAGAAAAACACCAGCACGGGAGCGAACCACCAGAGCGCCGACCACAGCAGCATGGCCTTGGACAGCTTGGGATACTGTTGCTCCGGCACGCGCTGCATGGCCCAGCTGCTGAAGATCGCGCCGGCGAAGATGATCAGCGCGGCCAGGAACGGCGTGCGGAACAGCTCGGCCCGCGGCGAGTACGAGGTAAGCAAGAGGGCCAGCGTGAGCAGCACGAGGACGGCGCCGCCAGCGACTTGCACGCCCAGGGCCAGGTTGCGCGCCAGCGACCATTGCATGCGTTTGGCGATAAGCGCCAGGATGACCGATGCCGCCAGTCCACTCGCGGCCATGAGCGCGGCCTGGGTGCTGCCGCTGGTGCGCAGCATGACTTCGGTCCACGCGCCGCCCACCAGCCACAGCGCCGCGATGGTGAGGAACGCGCCGGCCAGCCAGGCCGGCAGCGGTGCGGGCAGGTCGCCATCGCGCGAACGGAAATTGGTAGCCATCAGGAAAGCGGTGCCGGTGAGCAGCAGGAAGCCGAGCCACAGATTGGCATTCGCGGCCTCGGCCTGGCCATCGATACCGCTGATGGTGGCGATAAACGAGATCCACGCACCGGCTTGCACCAGCAGGCCGAAGGCGCAGGTGAGCGCCTGGCGCTGGCGCAGGCCGACCCAGACCACGCCGGCGCCTTCCAGCGCCCATGCGGCCGAGGTCCAGCGGCCATCGAGCGCGAACGGCAGGGCCAGCGTGCCGAACACCAGGCCGAGGGCCAGGAACGATTCGACCAGCAGCCTGAAGTTTTGCGCGCCGCGCCGCCACATGGCCAGCGCCGCCGTGGTGTAGAACAGGCCCAGGCCGAGCGCCGAGAACGCCACACCGAAACGGGTATCCTTGACCAGCCCGTACTGGAGGCCGAAGGCGAGCAGCGGCACGCCGAAGACCAGCGTGGCGTCGACATAGTTCTTCAGCGCCGGCGCCTGGCGCGCGGCGAAAGCGATGGCGATGGCCACGTAAAAGAACACGAAGACGATCAGGAACAGCTGCGTGGACAGGTAATTTTCCGGCGTGTAGCGCAGCACGCCCCAGGCCGTGCCGATCACGAAGGTGAAGGCGAAGCCGATCAGGTTCAGCGTGCGCCACGAGCGCTTGAGCGCAATGCCCAGGATGCCCGCATTTAACAGTGCGTAGTACGAAAACAGCGCGATATGGCTGCCCTGGCCGGTGGAGGTCATGATCGGCGCCAGGAAGCCGCCGAAAATGCCGAACACGGCCAGCCAGAAAGCATTTTGCAGCACCGCCAGCAGGCAGGTGAAGAAGGTCAGCACGAACAGCAGGCCGAACGCCATGCCGCTTGGAATCAGCTGATACAGCCGGAACGCGCCGAAGGTCACCAGCATCAGGATACCCAGTGCGGCGCCCTGCACGGGCAGGCTGATGCCACGGCGCGTATCGCGGATACGCCAGCCCCAGACCAGCAGGGCGATATCGGCAATGACGATGCCGACCAGGCGAAGTTCGATCGGCACCGTGGTGCGCTCGGCCGCATACTTGAGAAGGAAACTGACGCCGATAAACAAAATGAACAGGCCGAGCTTGGCGACCAGGTTGCCGGTAAACAGCCATTTCTTCGCCGCCAGCATCCACGCCGGGGTCGGCGCCAGAGGCGGATCGACACGCTCCGGGCGGCGCATCGGCTGCGCGGGCGCGGCAGGCTGCGGCGCCGGCAGGGGATCGGCAGGCCTAAACGGCACCGCCGGACCAGAATGCGGCGCGGGTACGCGGACCGGTCGCATCACCACCGGCATATACAGTACCCTGGCTTCGTCGGGAGTGGCCCGCGCGGGCATGGGTGGCGCCGCGGGATCGGGCGCAGCCGACGGCGCGGTAGCCGGCGCGGTCACCGGCGCGGTCACCGGCGCGGCCTCGGGTATGGCAGCCGTCGCGGTAGCCGACGCCACGGATGGACCACGCGACCTGTCTTCCTTGAGCGCGATCACCTCGGCGGTCAATGCCGCGACGGTTTTCTCCAGCTCATCGGCCCGTCGCGCCGCCGCCTTGCGAAAGCGCAGGAAGTGATAATAGAATGCGAACGGCAGCAAAAACAGAATTACGTCCATCAATTTTCCTTGGGTTGCAAACTATGCAATTTTGCATGTTAGCATTCCAAGCGGAAATTGCTACCATTCGATGATTAGTCGCCTTTTACGCGCCTTGCAGTTTCAGTTCCCAGTACGCCACGTCGATCCAGCGCCCGAACTTGAAACCGACTTCGCTGAAATGGGCGACCTTCTTGAAGCCGAGTTTTTCGTGCAGCGCGACGCTGGCCTCGTTCGGCTGCGCAACGCCGCCGATCACCATGTGAACCTCACCCTGCGCCAGACGCGCCAGCAATGCCTGGTACAGCGCGGCGCCATAGCCTTTGCCGCCCAGCTCCGGGGCAAGATAGATCGAGCTCTCGACCGCGAAGCGGTAGGCACGTCGCACCCGCCACTTGGTGGCGTAGGCGTAGCCGATGACGGTGTCGCCTTCGGTCATGGCAAGGAAGGGCAATCCGGCTTGCTGGATATCGCTGATGCGGCCGGCCATTGCCTCCTCGCTGACGCTCTCTTCCTCGAACGAGATGCTGGTGGTCAGGATATAGTGGTTATAGATGGCGACGATTGCGGCGGCGTCGTCAGCTCCGGCATCACGAATGTTCAAGACAGACTCCCATGTTGGCTGTTCATTTTTATGGCGGCAGCCGCGCTCGCGGCGCCGTCCCGCTACAATTGTATTAGTATTCATGCCTTGAAGCATGGCATGGCTTCCGTTTCAGCGATTCGACCTGAGGTGTTATTTGAAGAGATTCCCAATTGCGGCACTGAGTTTGCTGCTGGCCTGTGCCGGCGCGGCGCAGGCCGCCATCCCCGTGTACGGCTTTGTGGTCAAGAACACCTATCCGCACGACCCGGACGCCTTTACCCAGGGGCTGTTCTATTCCGATGGCATTTTGTACGAGAGCACCGGCCTGAACGGAAAGTCGTCGGTCCGTAAAACCGACCTGAAAACCGGCAAGGTGCTGATGAAAACGGACATCGCGTCGGATTACTTCGGCGAGGGCATTACCGACGTCGGCAACAACATCGTGAGCCTGACCTGGACCTCGCATGTCGGTTTCGTGTTCGATAAAACGACCCTGAAAATGAAGCAGACCTTTTCCTACCCCGGCGAAGGCTGGGGATTGGCGAACAATGGCAGCGACATTTTCATGAGCGACGGCAGCGCCGCCATCCGCGTGCTCAATCCAAAAACGCTGGCGGAAGTGCGGCGCATCCAGGTCACGGCCGAAGGCAAGCCGGTCGACCGCCTCAACGAAATGGAATGGGTCGACGGCGAGCTGTTTGCCAATGTGTGGGGTTCCGACGTGATCGCGCGCATCGACCCTGCCGACGGCAAGGTGGTCGGCTGGATTGACCTGGCCGGACTGCTGGACGAGAAAAGCCGGGCCGCCGGAACGGTCGATGTCCTCAACGGCATCGCTTACGACAGCAAGAAGCGGCGTCTGTTTGTCACCGGCAAGCTCTGGCCCAAGCTGTTCGAAATCGAACTGGTGCGGCGCCAGGGGCGCTGAGCGTCAGGGCGCGGTGCTCAGGGGCCGATGGTCAATGCGAATTCCCCCCGGTCGGTAAAGTCGGGCATGCGCGCGGTGCGCAACGCCATCAGCAGCGGCATGGGCGAACAGGTGAAGCGCACGGTTTTTGGCTGCCCGTACATGCGCACCTGGTGCGTGGCCACTTCAAACGCCAGCACCTCGTCCAGATGCGGAATGTGGAGCGCCTGGGTACGCAGGAATTCAGCGAAGTTGAGCGCTTCTTCGGTGGCAAACGGCTCCGGCGGCCGGGTTTTCCAGAATGCCTGCAACAGCGCGAGAAACGCCGTTTCGCCAATTGTGAGCGAAATGAGGCGGTAACTGAGCGTCATCGACTCCACGATGGTTCCGCTGCGTACCGCCGCCACCATCTGGCGCAGCACACGAATACCTTCATCGGCATCGAGCGGCAGCGCAAAAGGCTCGTCGTGGTCGATTCCCAGCACTTTACCGGCCAGCGCACGTTCCCATTGCGGCGGTGACGGCAAGGCGCCGTCGGCTGCCGCCGCGTGGGGCACAACGCCGCGCGGCGCCGTGCACGCTACCTGCAGGGTTGACTTGCGCTCGTCCCAGAGGCGGTGCAACTCGTGCAGCTGCGCCGTCAGATGGCGATGCGCGATCTCGCGCGCGGGCATATACGCTGGCACAATTTCAAACACCAGCGCCTTGAGATTGGGCAGGCGTGGCAGCACCGCGTGGGCCAGCTGCATCAGGTCGGCCGGCACCAGCCCCGAATGCGCATCGAGATAATATCCGTCGAGATAATCGCCGCCCGCCAGATGGACTTCGCACACGCGTTCGAGCGGCATATCGTCGAGCGCCGCCAGCACGCTCTGGCGGCCATTGCGCTCGTTGCACCAGAGGTTATGCAGGTCGAGCAGGATGGCGCAGTCGGCTTCCTCGGCAATGGCGCCGAAAAACGCGCCGTCCGCCATTTCGCCAGGCACCGGCTGCAGGTAATTGACGCCGGTCTCGAACGCGAACGGCACCGGTAACCGGGCGCTGAGCGTGCGGATATTGGCTGCGGCCAGCGCCACCGTTTGGGCGCTTTGCAGCGGCGGCAGCAAAAAGCCGGTATTGAAGACGCCATCCGGTCCGCTGGCGCGCGAAAAGCTCAGATGCTCGCTGGCCCATTCCACGTCGAGCGCCTTGACGACATCGACAAACAGCGCCACCTGCTCAGGCTGAGGCGGCACGCTGCCGCCAATCGGAAAACCGACGCCATGCACCAGTTTGGGGTGAGGGTCGGCGCGCAATTGCGCCAATACGTCGGTGTTGATTGCGTACGGCACCCCGGCGGCGGCCGATTTGAACCACTGCGGCTGGGGCTCGATTTCGATGACGTCGATCAGGTCTTTATTGGCATCGATAAACGCTTCGAGGCCGGGAAGACAGACCATGCCAACGCCAGATTCCGGTAGGTCCCGCATAGCAAGGGCTCAGCTGCACGTGCGGCGGCGCGAGCGCCTTACCGGATGCCGGAACGGCGGGAAGGGCGTTGACGATGAGGTCAATCGCAGATCGACAGCGTTGGTATCCATAGCGTGATGCTCCTCGTGATGCCGTCAGTAATTTGCTCCTCGGGAAAGGTGGCGCGTATTCCCGGCCGAGCCGCGTTCACCATTAATGCTGAGGCTGGCTGCGGATTAAATTATAGGCATCACCCACCGTGCATCCCGCGTCAAGTGCACCGACTTTGCGCGGCATCAAAGGCGGTCACGAAACGTCCTTGATTTGCGACACTTGCTGCGCCGCGTTTTTCGCATAAGCACTATCAACATTTGACCGAGGCACGCTCCAGCACCGCGAGAACGCGTTCGGCGTCGCAGCCGTAGATGCCCGCGCCCCAGGCCGCGTTCTGCTCCACGCAGGCCCAGCCGAGACCCGCGATGACGCCGACGTCGACCACGGTGGCGGCGGGCAGATCGACGGCCGGGTCGGCCAGCAGCCGGGCAATGAAGGCCTCCAGTTGCGCATCCTCTTCAGGGGTGCTGTGAAAGCCGGCATCGCGCTGCAGCTCGCCCCAACGCGAATAGATTGAATAGGTGCACAGGGTCCGGCCGAGAATAAAACAGCGAAATTCCATTTCCCATGTGACCACGCCGGAAACGAGGACCGGCATGGCATCGTCATATTCGGCAGGCAGTTCCGATCCGCGATAGACGGCCGCCGGAAAGCTCTTGTCGTTGGGCGGCTTGATGAATGCCGGCGCCGCAAGCTGACGCGCGGCGCCCAGCGTGGAAAGGGTAATGTCGCGTTTGCGGTAGTCGAAGGGAAGCTGCACCAGCCAGTCTTCCGCCGGATTGAGCAAGGCCAGGCCGAGCTGCTGCGCGAGGGTCGGGCCGAACAGGGCTTCACCGTACAGCACCGGATCGGCCAGCGATTGCAGCGCCGGCGGCACGCGCCACGCGGCCAGCCGCTCCACCTGCCAGCCAAGGCGCGCCGCCGCCTTCCACAGTATGAGCGAATCGTCGGTATGGCGCGGGGTCAGGATCAGGGTGGGCATGGGGAAATCGGGTCGGAAAATGTGTCAGAGGCTGCCATCATATAGCTGCCGCGCAGATTAAAGGCAAGGTTCGACAGTAGCCGGCACTGGTCGCACCGCAAGTCGAAAACTCCATGCGGTGTCGCGGGCGAATGCCATGGTGCATCGCAACCCGGACAGCGTCGCAGCGCTTCCTGGGCAGCACTGCGGCCCTTGCCCCGGTACAGATAATAATAGAATGGCTTACCGGACCGTTCTGACAACCTGGCGCAGCATGCGCGGCCCGCCAGCGACAGTGCGCTATCGACCGCAGACATCTGGCCAGTGGCCGCTTGTTCCAGTACCGTGCAATTCATTTGCAACTGATCGCATGATTGATAATCAGACTGCCACGACATGACGTCGTAAAAATCGGCATCGGGCGGCGCCTTGAAGCGATAGAGCGGCACCACGCCGAAGCAGTCCATGCACTGCACTGGCGATTCCACCGTCAGATAGGTGGTGAACAAAAGGTAAGCGCTGGGGTCGGCACAGCCGCATGCCTGAGCGGAGTCGGACTGTTCCCCGATCACCGACCAGGCAAAGGTGACGCCTGCCTGCCGCGCATCAGCGATACGCTGCCTGACATGGGTGCCGTTATACCGCGCGTCGAGCGAATCGGCCGCGGGCGCCAGGACGGTCGCGACGTAACAGCCATTTTCCATGACGATCGGCCAATCGCTGCCGCAGACCTGGCCGTTCATACGCAGCGCGCCCAGATACAGAATCATTTCCTCTCCTGGGCCGTCAGCAGGCGGCGGACCGGCGAAGCGCATGTCAATTCGTAATACGTGCATTGTCGTCCCTCCGTGTGCGCCCCCGCTTACTGCGTGGTCAGCGGGTCTTCATTGGCCTCGTCGGGCGGGGGCGGCGCAGGGCGCGGCTTGGTCTCGGCCGGCTCGGGTACCGCCGGTGCCTGCCCGAGTTCCCGCGAGGGCGGCGGAAACACCGGCACTGGCGGGGAAACGAACTGCGGTGGGCGAAGCACGCGTGTGATCCGGACCGAATGGGTCACGCTGAAGAAGCGCGTAGTCGACGCCGGGAACGGCTTCGATTCCCTCATCGCCTTGGCGACCGCGTCCTCGTAGCGCTGATCGCCCGATCCGCTCAATTTTTTCAGGGACTTGACCTTGCCCCGGGCATCGAGAAGTACTTCAAACTCGACCGATCGAAGGCCGGGCGCGGCATCCTTGTCGACCTTGTAGTCGATGCGCGAGCCGATCTCGTCGAGCTGGGCACGCGTCAGCGGCTCGCCCTTGGGGCGCGCCGGGCTGGACGCGGTTCTGGGATTCTTGTTCATCGCGGTGAGCAGGGGAGCGTAATCCTGTTCCTGGCCGAGCTTCGGAGGTGACGGCCTCCACGGAGCCTCACTGAGCGACTCCAAGGTGGGCGGCGGCGCGATAGGGATATTGGGGGATTTCGACTTCATCGTGTTGAACAGGGTGGAAAGCAATATCATCACACCAATAATCCAACCGTACGACGAGCCTGACTTTTCCGTTTCGCCCGCTGCTGCCCATTCGCTCTCCTTGACGGTTAGCGGCGCGCCGCTCTTTGCCGTTAAGCTGGCATATGCCTCTTGCCAGCGGCCGATTGCCTCCTGGTCAGCGATGATCCTCATCAACACCGGAAAACGCGCCATCATCGTCTGCAAATGCGGCATCATGCGGCGCACTTCGCCAAGCCGGGGCACGGCCGGCCTGCGCAAGGCGGACAGCACTTCTTGCTGCCCGACACGGTCGGCCTGGTCCTGGACGTGGAACATATTGCGCTCGTCGATGGCGCGATTGACGATGGCGCCGGGATGGCCGAACCTTTCGAGGCGATGGCGGTCTGACATCCATCCAAACACACCGAGGGCGGCGAAAAACAGGGTCTCGTGACCGAGCTGGCGAGTACCGGCCAGGAAATAGGTAATACGCGCCTCGAATACCATGCGGGCGGCGATATTGAGCAGGCGGTCGTCGTTCAGGCAGCGCTGCAGTTCGTCGGCCCAGAGGCCGTCATCATAGAGCATGCGGCCTGCGCGCAGCTTGGCCAGCGCGTCCAGGAATTGCTGAAAGACGGCGTCGGCCAACTGCTCGGGATCGGTTTCCATGCCAGCGTCGCGGGCGGATGGCGCTACGTCCGCATCTGCCCGGTAGGTAGGAACGTTGTATGCCACCGGGGCCTGGGACGGCGCGTACGATGGCTGTTGTGGTTCGGGTCCGCCATCGCTGGCGTGGCCGGCGTCGGCGCTGGCGCTGCTGTGATCGCCGCCGTCGCCGATGCGGTCGTCGATGCCGTCATCATCGTCGTCCTCATCCTCGTGGCTGGCCCAGGAAAGCCATGCCAGGGCCGATTCGTAATCCGTGCGCAGTATCTGGAAGCGGTCCGCTTCGGTTTCCTGGTCGATTTGCTTGAGCTGGCGGGCGTAGGCGCGCCGAATCGCGCGTTCGTCCGCGCTCCGGTCGAGGCCCAGGCGGGCGAGAAAAGGGGGTATGTGGGGCATTGGTCAGAAAAAAGAGGTGCGCAGGAGCAGGCAAAGGGTGAGGGTGAGGGTGAGGCCGGGGCGCCGCCTGGAGGCGGCGCCGGGAGCGTCACAGGTCGGCATCACCGAAAGGGTTGCCGGCGTGCTGGTGTTCGACGTAATCGAGCACTTCCACAAAACGCTTGGCCGCAGCGTCGATGATGCGCTTGTCCTGGGTTTCCAGGTTGCCCTCGAAGCGCGTCATTTCCACCGACAGCTGATCGCGCACGCTGCCGCGCAATTGCTGATAAAGGCGCTCGCCGCGGGCCAGCAGGGTGCGCATTTCGATGCGGTCGCGCGGGTGGATTTTCAGCTGCGACAATGACGCCAGGCGTTCCTTGATTTCCTGCGGCGACATCATGCCCGGGTTGCCTTCGATGATCAGGACGGCGCTCTCGGCACCCTTGCGGGCGGTCGCCTCGACCTGCAGCAGGCCGTTGACGTCGTAAGTAAAGCGCACCTCGACCGACCTGTCGTCGCGCGTGCCGGGTGGGACCGGAACGCTCAGGGTGCCCAGCTTGATATTGTCGGCCACCATGCGCGCTTCACCCTGGTAGACATTGATTTCGATAACGCTTTGCTGATCGTGAATCGGCGAGTACGTCTTGACGCGGCTGACCGGCACCACGGTATTGCGCTCGATTACGGGGTCGAAGTGGCCGCTGGAGTGGCCGCCCGATTCGTAGTGCATGGCGATTTCGACGCCCAGGGAATAGGGCGAGACATCGGTCATGACGACTTCGTCGAGGGCGGCATCCTTGCCTTTCAGGCCGGCCTGGACTGCCGCACCGAGCGCGACGACTTCGTCCGGATTGATGTCGCAGGCCGGAAAGCGGCCGAACATGCGCGCCACCATGCGCCGCACCACCGGCATGCGGGTGGCGCCGCCGGCCAGCACGATATTGTCGAGCTGGGCGCCGACCAGGTTGGCGTCGCGCAGGGCCCGTTCGACCGGGTGGCGCAGGCGCGCCAGCAAGGGTGCGCACAGGGTCTCGAAGGTGGACTCGTCGAGTTCCATCGAAAAATTGTCGCTGCCGTCGGTGACGCGGATCAGCGCGCGCGCGGACGTGCTCAGCTCGCGCTTGGCCAGCTCGACCTGGGCGCCGAGGCGCTGCATGAAGTGCGCGTTCTCGCGATAGTTCTTGTTGAGTTTGTTGTGCTCGAAGAATCGGTCGACCAGCGCGGTGACGAAATCTTCGCCGCCGAGGAAATTATCGCCCGCCGAAGCGCGCACTTCCATCACGTTCTCGAACAGGTCGAGCACCGAGACGTCGAAGGTGCCGCCGCCGAGGTCGAACACGAGGAACCTGCTTTCGCTGTCGCGCAGGTGGATGCCGTAGGCGAGGGCGGCCGCGGTCGGCTCGTTGAGCAGGCGGTCGACCTTGAGCCCGGCAAGCTGGCCGGCGGCGCGGGTGGCCTTGCGCTGGGCGTCGGAGAAATAGGCCGGAACGGTGATGATGGCTTCGGTGACCGGTTGCCCGAGGGCGGCCTCGGCGTCTTCCTTGAGCGCGCGCAGGATCAGGGCCGACAGTTCTTCGGCGCGGAAAGCGCGCTTGCCCAGGGTGATTTTCTTGTCGCTGCCCATGTGGCGCTTGAAGGCGGCGGCACTTTGGGCCGGATGGGTTTGCAGGCGGTCGCGCGCGGCGCGGCCAACCAGGATCGTGCCGTCTTCGTCAACGCTGACGCAGGACGGGGTGAGGACGTCGCCCAGCTGGTTGGGGATGAGGCGGGCGGCGCCGTTCTCCCAAACGGAGATCAGGCTGTTGGTGGTGCCGAGGTCGATTCCTACGATCATGCTAAATCCCATTGAGTAACGTTTAGGCGTCGCCGTGCGGCTAAACCTTTCAGTACAGCAATGATAACCGAAAAGAGGTAGATCGTTGGCATTTGAGCAATCGATCATGCTCAAATTCATCTTCCGGCGCAACACTTTGGCAGTGCGGGCGGGTAGGCGGAGGAGGCAGGAAGGTAGCCAAAAAACAGGCATGCAGCCCTGATTGAGCCACTGGTGCGATCCGCATGGGGCGTCAGGGAGAGCTGAGGACGGCGATACCATGCGTTGCCGGAGTTCGCCGTCGACGTGGAGGGCAGCGCGCCAACGTATGCATCGCTGTAAAGCTATCAGTAATGATCCGCAGCGAAACCTGGCCGCTGACACGGTCTGTGGATGGACTGATGCGCACGACAGGGATGGGGCACTACGGCAGGAGACTTGCAAGGATGAACGCCGTCAAATCAACCTGGCAATGCTGGCAGCCGGGGTACGTGAGCAAGAGCGGCTTTGATCTGGCTATGGACGAAGCGATTCACCGACCCAACAGTGCCGGCCGGACGCAACTTTCCTTATGTTTGTACCGGCGTACCAGCGCAGGCAAACCACGCCACGGTACGCCGAATGCCATAGCGGTTCAACAATCAGGACATCGTTCGTGCCCGCCGGCGCCAGGCGACTGCGCCCAGCAGGGTCAGGCCGCCCAACATCATTCCATAGCTCGACGGCTCCGGCACCGCGGGCAATACGCCCGAGGTCATGGCAAGGCTGACATTGCGCGTGTGGAGTTCCCATCCCGCGTAATCCCACGCGTCGGTGTACATGCGCACGGTGACACCGGCGTTCCACTGAGCATTGTCGAGAGCAGCATTCATGCCAGCGAAGTCCCCGGGATTCGAGGTCAGGGAATAATAATCTGTCTTCCAGACGTGGTCGGCGCCGGCCACGTGCAGCGTGTACAGGGCCGTTTCACCGGCAAAGAGCCCGACGTACACGCCGTTGGTCGGATCCTGGCCTCCCCATCCCTGGTCCACCAGTGTCACTGATGTATTGAGGTCAAGGATGTCGCCGACATGCGATTGCAGGGAAAAACGACCTATTTCGAATTTCCCGCCGTTGACCCATGCGTGTTGGTCCGTTCCCGGGGAGGTCAGCGTGTACGTACCCGCTGCCGCCGATAGCGGCAAACTCAGTGCTGCAACGGTGAATGCGGTCAATAGCTTGTTCATGTACGACGTCATGACTATCTCCAGAAAAGTGTGCCAAATGGCGATACAAGTATGCAGAGGAATGACGCAATTAATAAATTGATAAACCTGATCGGATCCTGTTTGTCAATACAGACGCGATCCCATTCCTGCCCAAAGGACAGGAGTTTTTCTGAAAAATCCATGGAATTGCAAATGTGAAATGACTTATTGCCCGCCACGGCACGTTTTATTTCATTCAAAACAAAGAATGATAGCGGCGGAAATGAATGTTATTTTTCATTAACGGCATCCATGATGGCATTCACATTCAGAACGAAAAAAATTATCACCGCTGTGGTAATTTGGCGTCGGGCGACTTCATCGTGCGCGCAACGCTTTCGCAGATACAACGCGTTCCTGCCCGGCAGGTTGGGGGAAGTGCGGCAGGGATTGCGAATGCTTATTGCAATTGCCGGGAAGCGCCTCGGCCTGCGCATTGCCGTTTCAGGTAATGCGCAGGTACGCGTAGCGGGCGGCCAGCTGGTCGCGCTGCGATGGCGTCAGGTCCACGCCATCGAGCCATAGCCGTTTCAACGACGTGATCGCAAACAGGAGCGGCAGCAAGGTTTCGGCCGGAATGGAAGGCAAGTGGTCGTATCCGCCGACGGACAGGTATTCGAGCTCGGGAAGTTCGGCGAGCAAAACGAGATCGGCTTCCGGGATAGAAGTTGCCCACAGATCAAGTTGGCGAAGCTGCTTCATCCTGGATAGAAATGCGAGTCCTTCACGCGAAATGTCGGTTGCGCCGACACTCAAGCAGGTAATCGACGTGGACGCGCTCAGTTGCTCGGCCATCGTATCGTCGAAGCAGGAAGCCTCCAGATCCAGCGATGCGAGGGCCGGCAACTGAAGAATTGCTTTTATCGCCTCTGGAGAAAGCTCCGCTCCCTGTGCGCCAAGTTCGCGCAGGGATTGACACCTGCAAACCTCAATGACGTCACTTGCAGAGAGAGTGTGATTTGCTCTGAACTCCTCCAGCGTGGCCGCCGCCGAAAACCCTTCCAGCCTGCCGGGTTTTACAATCCCGAGCACATCGAGAACCCGTAAACCGGGAATCGACACGACATGGCGCATCGCGGTTCGGGTGATATCGCCCCATAGCCATAATTGGTCCACTGACTGGAACGAGCGAAAACCTTGCGCGATGCGCTCCGTCACCAAAGGAATCTTAGTCAGCGACAGCTTCCCGACAGGACCACGTTTTGCATAACGACGCAGATCGGCAGAGGAAAAACTTCCCTCGATGTTCACACAGTTGGATTCGGTCGTTTTACTATCCATGCAAGTTCATTCAGAGAGCGCCTTCGAATAAGAAACGCTGATCATAACAAACCGGCCAGCGGGCGATGTTAATCAAAAAAATGGAATATTCTGGCGACAGGCCGTGATCGACCAGGCGCACTTTGGTCTTGTTGGCGATCTTCAAGCGCGCTCGGTTTTCAATCGAGAACGGTCAGGCAGCGACGCTGGCGATAAAGCCTTCATCAGCGTCACTGAATATGCGCACCGAACATGCGGCGTAACGTGCCGTCACGGGCGAGCACGTGGTGTTTGAGCGCCCCGGCGATGTGCAGCGTGATGACTGCGATGAGATAGTAGCCAAGCCAGGCATGCATCAGTTGGGCTGCGTCGGCCCAGGCGGCCCTGTATGGAATCACCTGGCCGGGATGCACGGGGTCGTGCTGTTCGTGCACGACCGGGATCCCGAAGATACCGAATCCATGTCCGCTCGCTCCGCTAAAGAGCATCCCCGTCAGTGGCATGGCGAGGGTGCCGATGATTAGCATCCAGTGCACCGCTTTGGCAAGGCCTTGCTCGATGCGCGAAGCGGCTCCGAGCGCCGGCAGCCAGCCTTGACGGATGCGCCAGGCGGCGCGCGCCAGCATCAGTGCCAGCAGGATGACGCCAGCTGATTTGTGCCAGGGGTAGAAGCTCCACGCTTCGAAGCGCACCATGTAGAGTCCGACCCCGAGCATGGCCAGCATCGCCAGCGCGCAAAGCCAGTGCAATGCAATCGTGGTGTAGCTCAAACTGAGTTTCTTGTCCATCGTCAGCGCGTCATCGTAACCGGCGTCACCGCCGGAATAAAGAAAAGTACATCCCAATGCGTGCCGAGCCTTCCCGCGCCGCCGGTGAGATATTCGTAACTGAACTGGGTCAGGTCGACCGGCGCCAGCGGCGTTAAACCGATGACCATTTTGCTCTGCTGCGCCAGGCGTTGCTCCAGGCTGTGGGCGGCAGGCGCCGGCACAGCCGTCGGTTTTCCGGAGACATACTCGAAAATCGTACCGCCAGCGGTGCTGAACTGCGCCACCTTGTAGTCGCGTCCCCAGCGCCGATGCATGACTTCGCCAGCCTGCAGGTTCGTTGGCGAGCGCTGAAACCCCCGCGCCACGTGCACAGTGTGCGCCCAAATCACCACTTTCTTGCCTGCGAAAAGATGATCGGCAAGCCAGATCGCGTTCGCGCCCATCTGATTGTCACGCTGGTAGTCGCGGTCGGCACTCCAGTAGCTGGTGGCTTGGGCATGGATGCTGCGAACGACGTTGCACCACCAGGTCCGGCCCTTGAAGACGGCGTCGTCCTGCTGGCATAAATGCGATTCGAGCAGCTTGGCGTGGCCCAGAAATGGCTCTCGCTCCGACATCTGTGGCGCCTTGCGGTCCATCATGAACAGCCCGTTGGCGAGCTTCGCATACGCCGTCCAGCCGGCCCCCTCGGCCAAGCCGGGTTGCTGCTTGCGCAGATAGGATTGCAAGTCCCCGATCAGTTCTCTCTGGCTATGCTCACCGGTATGCTGACTGTCGATACCGCCCAGCTGCATGGGTTTCCCGAGCGCGCGCTGGCGGTCCAGGTACTGCAGCATGCCGCGGCCCTCGGCGCTTTTGGCGTACATGAAGAAAACATTGCCGGGCGCGCTAGCATCGAGCTTCTCACCGCGTTCCGCACGCTCTGCGAGCCGTCCGATATCGTAGAAGCCGCTTTCAAGCAGTAACACGTCAAATCCCATGCGCTGATGCAGGAATTTGAGCAGGCGTGTTTTCAACAGATACTCTTCGCGCGCGCCGTGAGTTTGCTCGCCCAGCGCGACAATCCGCGCATTCCCGATGGCGTCGGCGAAGGGCTTCAGATCGCTGAAGTCTTCGTTATCGGGATCGACGTCGGCAATCGGCCATTGCAGCACAGGCAGCGGCGTTTTCGCTGGAGAGGTGGGCGCTTGAGCGTATGCCGGTCCCGCCGCAACGGTCAGCAGCAGGGCAGCAATGGGCGCGAGCCGGTTGAAATGTGACAAGCGTGTTCCGATCAGTATGGGGAGGAAGGAATGGCTATATGCATGCCAAACAAGTACCAATCCGGTCGTCAAATAATACCCATGAAATACCAATTTAGCAAATTGTTCATGGATTAGTGCTGTTCTTCAGCTTTGCCGAACTGCCCCACTTGCCCATGGTCTAAGCCAGAAAGGCACCAGCTGCGGATACCCAACGAGGGTAGTTCATGGCAAATATGAATCAATTTCAAGTTCAAGCGCGCATGAGCCCGGACCAATTCATGGCGCTCTACGGTGATCACGCGTTCAACTTCCGCAAATACGGGCACCGCTACCTGGCCAAGGCGCAGTACCGCTTCAACCGGCGCTTCGACCTGTCCGCCCTCCTGCGACGTTTCCTTTACACCGCCGCAGCGACCGGCAAGCGAACTGACGCTTCGCTCAGGCTAGATGAAGATCAGTGCCAATCAATAATCAACTTCCCATTGAGTCCTGCATATCCACGCTGCGAATGAAGAAGCCTTCCTGAAGCGGCGCTCCACATGGAATATATTTTTTTACAACATTTTGAAAGGAAATCGAGATGAAATCTACAATTACTCAAGGCGTCGGTTCTGTCCTGTGCGTCGGCGCATCATTCCTATCCGGTTCAGCTTTTGCAGACGTGTTCCCGCTGAAAAGCGACGACCTCGGCCTGACACACCGCTACAAGACGAGCGATCATGCGACGGGCGCAAATCAGGGGATGGGCAAGGATATTATTGCCATGCGTCCTGTTGGCGATGACAAGTGGAATCACCTGGTTGCCGACGGGGCCGACAAGACGGTCAATTCAAACCACCTCGTCTACGGTAGGAAGGTGTACGCCACGGTGTCCGGTACAGTCGTCAATTGCTGGCGCAATGCCCCAGACAACGCCAAGGCTGGCACCAAGGATCCCGACGTCGAGAACAACTTAATCGGCGTCGGTGGCAACCATGTCGTGATCAAGACCGCCGGTGGCGTCTTCGCGAAGCATTCCCATATGATTCCAGGCTCCGTTCCCGCAGCCATTTGCCCGCACAATAAGACACGCTTCGACAAGCCTAGCGGCAGTACGTTGCCACCCGAAGCGGCGGTTACGGACGGTGCGACCATCACCAAAGGTCAATATCTGGGCTTGGCCGGAAACAGCGGGAATTCGAGTCTGCCGCACCTTCACGTCCACATGTTCAAAGACGATGCCCCGGTCGAAATGAAGTTCGAACACGGTCAGACCACCCCGTACACCGACGGTACTGCGTCTCCCTTGGGGCCATGGACGCTGTTGAAAGGAAGCGCTCTTCCGGGTGGTCCAATCCTGATCTGGGCGCCTCGCTCGACGGGCAACTGGACTGTCAACAACATCTCGAGCGCGGCCTTCCAGGGTTGGTTCAATCACATGAAAGATTCGGGCCAGATGCCAGAAAGTCTGGCTTGCACCGATAATGGCGCTTTCTACGACACGCATTGGGTGCCTGGCAAGGGCGAGTGGTATGCGAAGGCTGGAATGAGTGCCACCGAAATGGCAGAGTTGACGAACACTTTGGCCGGCCAAGGCTATCACCAGTATAAGTGGTGGTATTGCGATTCGGTTCGGTCTGCCATTTGGCGTAAATAAAGGCAATTTCTGGGCCAGGCAAAGCGACTTTATGAAGGCTTTTAGAAATCCCACCCGGCATCTCGACAAGACGTTGCCGGCGGGAGAAGGCGCCAGCATGTTTCCCACGGGGGTTGCGCGCAAGCGGGCGTGAGCGACATGCTGGCGATTCTGAGCGCCTTATCGTAGTGGCGACGATCCGTCGCCAGGCGTACCGAGCGCCCCGGCGGGCTCCACCTTCGTGACGCCGGCAACCGGCGCAACCGGCCTGGCCTTGGGCGGCTGAATGTCGGGCCGGCCGTTTTGTGCCGCAAACGGACCGGTGTTGACGTTGTAAGCCGCGATGGCGGCGGCGATCGCCGGGTCGCGCGCGGCCAGCTGCGCCTGGTTCGGCGCCGGGAGCGGCGCTTGCTGCGGTGTGATGTTCGGGTCCTCGTTCTGGCCTTCGGCTACTGTCTGCGCAGTCGTGACCGTCCGCACGGCACCGGCCGGCCGCGCAAACTGATCCGGCGCGACAGGGACCGGGGCGGGTCCGGCTTGCGCCAGCTGGTCCGCGCGACGCTGTTCCATGCCTCTTTCCACGTTGAGCTGGTCGACTCTGAGGGCGTCGCGCTTGGCGATGTCGTCGGCCAATGCCGCGCGGACAGCGTCGCTGGCGCCGGCGATTTTCTCGTCGAGCTCGCGCGCCGCCTGGCGTTCCGCCTGCAACTGTTGCGCCAGAACGCGTGCCTGTTCCGCCACGCTGATACCGTTGCTTGCGGTGGCATCGGGTTCGGAGATCGTGGCCGTCGCCGGCGTGGTAGCGGTCGATGCCGACTGGGTCCGGTCTTGCGTACTCAGCGCTGCCGCAACGGGTGGCGCAGCGGTTGCGACTGGCGCTGCCGTCGCAGGTGGCATAGCGAGCGCGGCTGGCGGCGCCGTTGCCGCCATCGGCGTAGCGAGCGCTTCGACCGGGATGGCGTCGGCGGCGAGCGCTTGTGCGTCTGCTTCCGCGGGCAGCGAGGCCAGGCGCGCGCCTTGGGCCTGTTGCTCCTCTTGCGGCGAGGCGATCAGGTCCATCTGCACCGGAAAATCGCGCCCCTCGCCCAAGTCGGCCCTGGTTGCGCTTTCGTCGAGCTGCGCACTTTCATTGCGCAGCGTCTCTGTTACCAGGTTCTGGACGAACAGATTGTCCGCATTGCTGACTGGCTGGCCTTGCGTGGCGGTGATGTCCTGGGGCACGCCGATAAAGACCGGGGGCGCGGCGCCGATCACGCTATCGTCGGAAAGGAAAGAGACGCCGGCCGCCTGTGCCTGGACTTGCGTGCTGACCACGCCGAAGAAGGCGTTAGCGGCGCGCTCCAGCAATGCCGACGTGGCGACAGGGTCTTGCCGAAATGCGTCCTGTAGCGCCGTCTCGTCCATGCTCAGGGTGCCAGGGGTGGTGCTGGTCGCCGGCGTAAAGCTCAGGCCGATAGCTGCCAGGCTGGCGTCGGCATCCTGCGGCGTGCCGCCAAACTGCTGGAAAAATTGCGATTGCAGCGATTGGTCGCCCAGGGTGTCCATCGCTGCGCCGGTATTGTCGACCGCGCTGGTCTGCAATTCGTTGAATATGCTGGCCACGGCTGCCGCTGCAACCGTCACGTCGGCAAGCTGCCTGGATGCATCGGTGTCGGCAGTGACAGCGTTTTGCAAGTCCAGCATCTTTTTCTGGAACAGCGAGGCCAGCGACAGGAAGCGCCCCGAAGTCGACAGGTCCACCGTGGTGGGGGCGACCGCCGCCAACGGCAGGCTCTGGACCTGTTCGATGGCCAGGGTGTGTGTTGGCGCGAGGGGCGTAACAAGGCCTACGTTGCGTGCCGAAAGCGGCGTGATCTGGGGGGTATCCATGATGAACCTTCCGCCTTCGCAGTATCTGATTGGTCGATTATGGCCCTTATTTGCCCCCAGCACTGTTAGGGCTGTTAATAAATCCCGCCCGACTGGTTAGCCGTGCGCCAGGCTCTGTGCGCATGCCTCGAACTGCTGTGTAATGAGTTCGTCCAATTCCTTGCCGGGGAAAATATCCTCGTCGCCCGAAAAAATGGCGACCTCCAGCAGGGTTTGGGCGCGGCGTTCTTCGCGCGACAATGCCGGAACCTCCGGCGGTACGATATTGCCCAGCGTTTCGAGCTTCCATATGTTGTGGCCGCCTTGATCCTGGTCGAAATGCAGGCATCCGAACAGGCCGTTGCGGTCGAAATACCAGTAATCGTAAACGTCGTCGCTGATGATGCGCTCGCCGAACACCACGTAGTTCTCATTGACGATCTTCGCCAGTTCGGAATCGATTACCTCAAGCTCCGTGCGCCCGCCCCAGGAATCATGAATATAATTAAGAAGCCCCATAGCCGGGGTCGCGTCGCCGCCCGCACGCAGCCGTTCCAGCATTCTGCTCGCCGAGCGCACCTTGATCGTCTGCCAGGACAACCCGTATGACGCGTGCCCGAATGCGCCGCACTGCTGATACAGCGCCTTTAATGCGTCGGGAATGCCGAATCCGATAATGCCCTCCAACGCGGCGATATCTTCCGCCGAATCGGGCTCGGAGAACTCCAGCGCAAACCAGTCGTCATCGTCCTCCTCGTCCTCATCCTCATCAACGCGGACGAGGAGCGCGTTCAATTCTTCGATCTGGCTTCGGGTAAGCATGGCTAGGCATCCACTTGATTAAACACCTATTATATTCGCCAGCATTGCTTGTGGAGTCAGATCAGGCCGGTAGCGCTCCCCGCCTTATTTCGCATCGCGCCGGTGCGCCCATTGATACAGCAGCGGCAGCACCAGCAAGGTCAGCAGGGTGGATGACAACACCCCGCCAATGACCACGGTTGCCAGCGGACGCTGCACTTCAGCACCCGTACCGGTCGCCAGCGCCATCGGCACGAAGCCGAGCGAGGCCACCAGCGCCGTCATCAAGACCGGCCGCAAGCGCGTCATGGCGCCGCTTTCCACCGCCTGCGCCATCGGCATGCCTTGCGCGCGCAAGCCGCGGATGAAGGAAATCATCACCAGCCCGTTGAGCACCGCCACGCCGGACAAGGCGATGAAGCCGACCGCCGCCGAAATCGACAGCGGAATGCCGCGCATCCACAGCGCCACGATGCCACCCGTCAGCGCGAACGGCACGCCGGTAAACACCAGCAGTCCGTCGCGCACATTCCCGAACATGACGAACAGCAGCATGAACACCAGCGCCAGCGTGGCCGGCACCACCAGTTGCAGCCGGCTGGTGGCCGATTGCAGCTGTTCGAACGTCCCGCCCCAGGTTATCCAGTACCCGGGCGGAATCCTGACCTGCCGGCCGATGGCCGCCCCGGCATCAGCCACGAACGAGCCGATATCGCGCCCGCGCACATTGGCCGTGACGACCACCAGCCGCTTGCCGTTTTCGCGGCTGACCTGGTTCGGCCCGGGGCTCATGTCCAGCTGCGCCACGTCGCCCAGCGGCACGTAGGCGGCCGGCTGATTGCCTTCGCGCACAGCCACGCGGATCGGCAAGCGCCTTATGGCGTCCAGGTCGGCGCGCAACGCTTCCGGCAGCCGCACCACGATGTCGACCCGGCGGTCGCCCTCGAACAGCGAACCGGCGGTGGCCCCGCCAATGGCGGTGGCGATGGTCTGCTGCACGTCCCCAACGTTGACGCCAACGCGCGCGGTGCGCGCACGGTCGATGCGGATCGTGAGCATCGGCAAGCCCGTGGTCTGCTCGACCTTGACGTCGGCCGCGCCGGGGATGGTTTCCAGCACGGCGGCAATCTGGTCGGCGCTACGGCCCATGACCTCGCTGTCGTCCCCGAACACCTTGATCGCCACATCGCTGCGTACGCCCGACAGCAACTCGTTAAAGCGCATCTGGATCGGCTGGGTGAACTCGTAGTTATTGCCCGGCACCTTGCCGACCGCCTGTTCCAGCGCGGCGAGAAACTGTTCCCTGCTGCGCGCCGGCTTGGGCCACTCGGCATGGGGTTTGAGCATGATGAAGGTGTCGGCCACGCTCGGCGGCATCGGGTCGCTGGCGATTTCCGCCGTGCCCATCTTGGAAAACACCGTATCGACCTCGGGAAACTGCTTGATCGTCCGTTCGAGCGCGAGCTGCATCTGGACCGCCTGCGACAAACTCGTGCCCGGAATGCGCAGCGCGTGCATGGTGATGTCGCCTTCGTTGAGGCTCGGCACGAATTCGCTGCCCAGGCGCGTGGCCAGCAGCGCCGACAGGGCGATCGCCACGCCGGCGATGACGATCACCGGTCCCTTGTTGGCGTTCGACAGGCGCAGCAGCGGCAGGTACGCGCGGCGGGCCCAGCCCATGATCCGGCTGTCGTGCTCGCTGACCTTATTGCCGATCATCAGCGCCACGGCGGCCGGGATGAACGTGACCGACAGCACCATCGCCGCCACCAGCGCGGCCACGACCGTGAACGCCATCGGATGGAACATCTTGCCCTCGACCCCGGTGAGGGCAAAGATGGGCAGGTACACCACCATGATGATGAGCTGGCCGAACAGTAGCGGACGGCGCGCTTCGCCGGCGGCGGCGAATACTTCGCGCAAGCGTTCCTCGCGGGTGAGCGGGCGGCCGGCGGCGGCCTGGGCGTGCGCCAGGCGCCGCACGCAGTTTTCCACGATGACCACGGCACCGTCGATGATGATGCCGAAGTCGAGGGCACCCAAGCTCATCAGGTTGGCGCTGACGCCATTGGCGACCATGCCGCTGAAGGTGGCCAGCATGGCCAGGGGAATCACCAGCGCCGTGATGAGTGCCGCGCGGATATTACCGAGGAACACGAACAGCACGATGATGACCAGCGCCGCGCCTTCGAGCAGGTTCTGGCGTACGGTGGCAATGGCCTTGTCGACCAGGTCGGTGCGGTCGTAGACGGTGCGGGCCAGGACGCCCGGCGGCAGGGTACGGTTGATCTCGCCCAGTTTCTTGTCGACCGCGGCCGACACCGCCCGGCTGTTTTCGCCGATCAGCATGAACACGGTGCCGAGCACGACTTCCTGGCCGTTCTCGGAGGCGGCGCCGGTGCGCAATTCCTTGCCCACGCCGACCTCGGCCACGTCGCGGATGTGCAGCGGCACGCCCTGGCTGGAGCGCAGGATGATGCCGCCGATATCCTCGGCCGAGCCAACCTGGCCCGGCACGCGCACCAGGTATTGCTCGCCGCCGCGCTCGATGTAGCCTGCGCCGACATTGCTGTTATTGCGTTCGAGCGCCTCGACGATATCGGCCAGCGACAACCCGTGGGCCACCATCTGGCCGGGGTTCGGCGCCACGTGCAGTTCCCTGGCGTAACCGCCGATGGTATTGATTTCCGTCACGCCGGGCACGTTGCGCAGCTGCGGCTTGACGATCCAGTCCTGGATCTGGCGCAAGTCGGTGGAATCGTAGGGCGTGCCGTCGGTTTTCAGCGCGCCGGGCTTCGCTTCCACGGTCCACATGTAGATTTCGCCCAGGCCGGTCGACATCGGCCCCATGGCGGGCGAAGCGCCGTCGGGCAGGCTGGCGCGCACCTGCTGCAAGCGTTCGTTGACGAGCTGGCGCGCGAAATAGATGTCGGTGCCATCCTTGAAGATCACCGTCACCTGCGACAAGCCGTAGCGCGAGAGCGAACGGGTCTGTTCCAGATGGGGCAAGCCGGCCATCGCCGTTTCGATCGGAAACGTGATGCGCTGCTCGGCTTCCAGCGGCGAATAGCCGGGCAGGGCGGTATTGACCTGGACCTGGACATTGGTGATGTCGGGCACGGCGTCGATCGGCAGCTGGCGGTAGCTGTAGACGCCGAACACGGCCACGAAAGCGGCCAGCATCAGCACCAGCCATCGCCGTTCGATGGAAAAGCGAATGAGGTGATCGAACATGGCGGCTCCTTAATGGTCGTGGCTGGCGCCGGCTTTGCCGAGGTCGGCCTTGATCAGGAAGCTGTTCTTTGCCGCATATTTTTCACCGGGCAGCAAGCCGCTGACGACCTCGACCGACTCGCCATCGCTGCGCCCGAGCACCAGCGGGCGTGCTTCGAAATGGTCGCCATAGCGGCCGAACACGGAGGGCAACTCGTTCACGTTCTGGACCGCTTCGACCAGCACCGCCACCGGCACGGTGACCTCGGCGGCGACCACATCCACGGTGACCGGCAGGCCGGGCCGCCACACGCCCTTGGGATTGGGCAAGACCACGCGGGCCTTGGCGGCGCGCGTCTGCTCGCCGACCAGGGCGCTGACGTAGGAAATGGTGCCGCTGGCCACCGTGTCGGCGGCGCCGGCGCGCACAGTCGCGCTCTGGCCCTGGCGGATGGTTTCGAGGTCGCGCGCGCTCACGGAGAGCTCCGCCCAGACGGTCGACATGTCGGCCACCACGAACAGGCTGGCTTCCTCCTTCACCGATTCTCCGGCGGCCACGGTTTTCTGGGTGATCACGCCATCGATCGGCGCGCGCACTTCATAGCGCGCCAGTTGTTTGAGGCTGCCAGCACCGACACCGAGCGCGTCGAGCTTCTGGCGCGCGCTTTGCGTGGCGATCTCGGCTTCCTGCAGGGCGGCGCGGGCTTGCTGATAATCCTGCTCCGCCGTGATTTTCTGTTGCCACAGCGTGCGTTCGCGCTCGAACACGCTGCGCGCCAAAGCCAGGCGCTGCTGCGCCGCCAGCAAGGCGCTGCGTTCGCCCGCCAGTGCCTGGCTCGACAGCACGGCCAGTACCTGGCCTTTGCGCACGGTCTGGCCCGCGTTCGCGCTGACCGATTCGACCATCCCGGCCAGGCGCGGGGCCACGTGCACCGTGCGGTCGGCGTTGAGCTGGATCTCGCCATTGAGCTTGAGCACGCTCTTGATGCGCGCCGGGCCGGCGGTGTGAACGTCGATGCCGTTTTGCGCCGCTTGCGTTTCCGACATCGTTACCCGAGCCTCGACCTGATCGTAGGCGAAGCGGTAAGTCTTGCCGCCCGACTGGGCCGTCACGGCCACCTTGAAGGAATGCGGCTCGCCGACGATGGCGTCGCCGCGCAGATAATCTTCCTCACGTGCGAAGCGGATGGTTTGCGGCGAGCGTCCCAGGCGTTCCAGGGTCAGCTGGGCCTTGGTGGCCGAGGGATCGAGCGGTTTGCCATCCTGGTAGGTATAGAGCCGGAACTGCGGACCTGCGCTGTGGTCCAGGATAGTGACTTCCAGGCCGTAGCCCTGGCTGACGAACAGCTTGCCGCCGTGGGGGCCGCGCGCGGGAACGGCGTCTTCCTGGTGAGGCTTGCCGCCGTGGTCGACCTGGGCGCTGTCCGCATGAGCACCATGTTCGTCATGGTCGTCGTGCTGCGCCTGACCGGGCTTGCGCGCCACGATCAGGACGGCCAGCACGACGCCGATGAGCAGGGCGACGATCATCACGATGGTCTGTTTCTTGTCGAAAGGATATTTCATGCATTACTCCACTGTCTGGGTGGCGCCTGGGGCGCCGAGGATGCTGTCGATGTCGGCGGCGGCGCGGTGGGCGTCCGCCAGGGCGCGCAGGTGCTGGGTGCGGGCTTGCAGCAAGGTGCGCTGGGCGTCGATCACATCGATGAAATTGAACTTGCCGTACTCGAAACCGGTGCGGGCGGCCTCGTAAGCGCTTTGCGCACCGGGCAGGATGTCGTCGTTCAGCAGTTGGGCCTGTTCACGGGCGACGCTCAACGCTTCGTGGGCCTGTGCCAGCTCGTTGGTCAGGCGCGCGCGGGCGCCGTCGAGTTCGGCGCGGGCTTTTTCGCTGCGTTGCAGCGCTTCGTGCAGCTTGCCCCGGTTGCGGTCGAACAGCGGCAGGGGAATGGCCAGGCCAAAAACAGCCTGATTGCGGCCCGCTTGCTGGTCGCGCTTGGCGCCGATGCTGAGGGTAAGGTCCGGCACGCGGCCGGAACGTTCCACCTGCGACAGAGCCTGGCGGCGCGCCAGTTCGGTTTGTGCAAGCCGCAACGCCGGCGCGGCCCTCAGTTGCTCCATGAGATGGGGCAGGGAAGGTTGCGCCGGCAGCCGGTCGAGGTGGCCCTCGGCACGGCCGATGTCGCGCCCGGTCCCGCCCCATAGCGCGGCAAGGCGGTTTTTTGCGCCGGCCAGTTCGCCGGCTGCCTGGGCAAGGTCGACCTTGACGCTGGAGGCCGCAATGCGGGCGCGTGTTTCATCGACCGGCGAGTTCTTGCCGGCCAGGACGCGCTTGGCCGCGACAGCGAGCGCGCCGTTGGCGAGGGTGAGCGATTCGCCGGCGATGTGCTGCCGCTGCTGGGCGGCGAGCAGGTCGTGGAAGGCGGCGCGGGTGGAGGCAAGCACGGCGTTGCGCTTGACGGCCAGGTCGGCGCCGGCTGCGTCCTGCCCGAGCTGGGCGGCGTTGACGCGCGCCGTGCGTTTGCCGCCGAGTTCGATTGGCACGTTCAGCTGGACCGTCGTGGTCCGGGTCGATTCGCGCGCATCTTCGACCAGGGTGGCCAGTTCGGGATTGGGGGCGACGCCGGCCTGCATGACGGCCCCGGACTGAGCGTCGATTTCCAGGACGCCCACGCGCAGGTCGTTGTTCGCTTGCAGGACGCGCGACAGCGCGCCAGCCAGCGATAGAGGTGCGGCGAGGGACAACGGAGCGGCGAGGGACAATGGAGCGGCCGCGTTCGCGGTGCCGGCAGACGCCCGCCCGGCGTTCGCTGGTGGCGGTGGAATGCCGACGTCGTCCGACAGATCCGGCGACGGTTGCTCCGTCGTACCCGCGCCACGACGGCGCTCGGCGGGGTCACGTGCCGGATTGAGCATGCCGGAGCTCAATGACGAGCCTGGGCTCGGTTGGGTAACTGCTGACGCCCCGGACAATGCGGGCGCAGTCATGTTCTGGGCCTGCGTATGGCAGGGCCACGCCGCGGCAATAGCCAGCGGCAAGACGAGTTTGTACATCGAATTCTCCTGGTTAATAAGACAAGGGAATCCGGCCAGGCGCGCTAGCGGTGTGCGTGTGGTTAAGGCAGTGATTATCCGCGGTAAGCGGATATCAGGAAAGCGACAGCGGCAGCCGGATCAGGCGGCGCGTTGCCATTTGGGACGTTCGGGGCGGGCCGGCCGCAGCGTCCCCAGGCAAGCCGCGTCGGCTGCATCGGCGTACGAGGTGGGTGGCGGCACATTGCCATCGCTTGGGGTGCCGGTGATTCCAACACTGGTGAAATGGCAGTCGCCACAATCAATGTCGAAACCGAATGGCGAGTCGTCCGGGTCGGCGTGGTTGTCCGGCGCATGCTGATGGTGGCCCGGATGCGCGACGGTTGGGGCAGGTTCGTGCCCGCAATAGGCGCTCGCCGCCGCCCAGCTCACCTGGAGCGGGAAAACAAACAGCAAGAGAATAATCAACAGGCGACGCATGGCGCGATTGTAACAGTAGCACGCTCATTTCGCTGAAGCCCGAGCGATGCCCATGCATAAAGAATCAATAATATGCAACAACCATAAGTTGACAGCAAATAGAAGAAATTCTCCACATTTAAGCCCAAACTACGTATTTACACGCATTGCCGCAATGTTGTAGTCCTGCTATCATCGTCGGTTGTTCGTTTCCTGGCTGCCCTGCAGCCGGCGCGGTTCCGATTACTTTAAGACCCCTGGGATTTATGTTCTCTGCTGTTAAAACTACTGTCACCCTGACACTGCTTCTCTCCGCATTCGCGGCCCACGCCATCGATATCAGCGGTGCCGGCTCGTCCGCGGCGCAGCCGCTGTACGTCAAACTCGCCGACGTCTACGGCAAGTCGCAGAACGTCAAGCTCACTTATCAACCGACCGGTTCGAGCGAAGGTCTCAAGCAAGCCAAGGCCAAAACGGTTGAATTTGGCGCCACCGACATCGCACCGTCCCAGGCTGATCTCAAGGCAGGCAAACTGATCTGCTTCCCGAGCGCGGTCTCGGGCGTGGTACCGGTAGTTAATCTTCCCGGCCTCAAGCGGGGCGAAGTGCAACTGACCGGCGAACTGCTGGCCGACATTTTCTCGCGCAAGATCACCAAATGGAACGATCCTAAACTGACCGCCGCCAATCCTGGCGTGGCATTGCCGGACCTGGCCATCGCCGTGATCGCGCGCCAGGACGGTTCGGGTAGCACCTACAACTTCAGCGACTATCTGAGCAAGGTCAGCCCGGCGTGGAAGCAGGCTTACGGCCGCAACTTCACGGTCGCGTGGGCGAATGGCGTCACTCAGGTGAACGGCAGCAACGGTGCGGTCAATGCGCTCAAGCAGACCCCGGGTGCGATTGCCTACGTGGATTATCAATACGTGATGCAGGACAAGCTGACCTACACGCGTCTGAAAAACCGCGACGGCAAGGTTGTTGCGCCAGGCGCGGATGGGTTTACGGCCGCGCTGCTGAACAGCCCATGGGTTGCCCAGGCCAAGTATGAAGAAATGCTGACCGACCGCGTCGGTCCGGCCACCTGGCCGATCACGTCGGGCACCTTCATCGTTGCGCCGCAAGCGACCAACAATCCTGAAAAGACGATTGCCGCCCTGAAGTTCTTCGCCTGGGGTTTCGCGAACGGGGACGCGATTGTCGGCAATGCCAACTTCGTGCGCCTGCCGGACACCATGCAAGGCCGTATCATCGGCGACCTGACCACCATCACCGATGCCAGCGGAACGCCGCTCAAGTGGTCGCTGGCCGAGGCGCTGAACCTGCGTTAAGCAGCCGCCGTTCAGCGGACAGCAGCCCGCCCGCGCGATGCGCCGGCGGGTTTTTTGTTCGCCGAGCGCAGCGCCCAAGACCAGAAATCTAGCCCGGGTCGCGGCCCGGCGCAGGCAGAATGCGCACGACGAGGAATGGGACGATCACCACAGAAGTAATCTGCCATGGAACATGCATCGGGTCCGGCTGTGCCATATTCCAAAAGAACACGCACACGCCCGGCACAACCGGCTCATTTACGGCAGGGAGCGTCCGTCTGAGAAAAGCAGGCCGGTGCGGCATCGCGCTTCGCTGGCGGATGCAGGAACAGGATAGGGGTGCTCGCCCGCAGTCAGCGCTGCACGCCGCAGACCGCCCGCACATGAGTGCGCAGCCAGCGGTGGGCGGGATCGGCGTCGAGCCGGGGGTGCCAGAGCATCGAGACGGTGAATTCGGGCACGGGGAAGGGCAGGGCGAAGCTGTGCATGCCGCTGCGCAGCCGGCCGGTGTGCCGTTCCGGGACAGTGGCGACCAGGTCGCTTCCCCATGCCAACGCCAGCGCCTGGGAAAAGCCGGCAGCCGTGGTGACGATGGTGCGTTCCAGAGCCAGCGGCAACAAGGCGTCGTCGACAGGGCCTTTTTCCATCCCCTCGCGCGCTATGCCGATGTGCTCGCCCGCCGCATAGCGCGCCGGCGTGATATCGCCTTCGGCCAACGCATGGCCGGCGCGCACCACGCCGACGAAACGGTCGCGGAACAGGGCCTGGGTACGCACTTCCGGGCCGGTGGACTTGCCGATGACGCCCGTTTCGAGGTCGATACTGCCATCGCGCAAACCGGCGCTGTCCTTGTCCGGCTTGGGCAGAAAACGCAGGCGCACGCCGGGCGCATCGGCGCGCAGTCGCGTGATGAGTTCCGCGCCGAAATTTTCGACAAAGCCTTCGCGCGTGCGGATCGTGAAGGTGCGTGCGAGCTGGGCCAGATCGAGCTTGTCGACGGGGCGCAGCACTGCGACACTGTCGTGCACCAGCTGGCTGACCTGTTCGCGCAGTGCGATGGCGCGCGGCGTGGGCACGAGGCCGCGCCCGGCCCGCACCAGCAAAGGGTCGCCCGTGGCGTCGCGCAAACGGGCCAGCGCGCGGCTCATGGCCGAGGGACTGAGGTGCAAACGGCGCGCCGCACGGGCGACGCTGCCTTCGGCAAGCAATACGTCAAGGGTAATGAGCAGGTTCAGGTCGGGCAGGGACATGCGCTTACGATAACGCAATTTACGACTGGCGTGGCGTCAGATGCATCGATACGGCGCAACCGTGTGCGTAGCGCGCCATGTCAATGCGGCGGCCAAACTCGATTTTGTCACTGCCGGGCGCCGACGTCGCCGCCGGCTCCGCCCGTTGTCAGGGTTGGCGCTGCGCCTGACGGAATTCGCCGCGTGCCAGGCTGGCGGGGGTGTTGCCAGCGCCATCGGCCGCTTTCATATCCGCACCGCGCTCGACCAGCGCTTGCAGGATCTCGCTGCGCTGAAACAAGGCCGCATACATTGCCGCCGTCTGCCCGGCATGATTGCGCTGGTTCGGCTGGCACGCGGTATCGGCCAGGCGGCGCGCAATGCGCAGCTCGCCTTTGAAAATCGCTCCCATCAGCGCCGTGTTGCCACGCTTGTCGCCCGCGCACGGGTCGGCGCCGGCGCCAATGAGCAGGTCCACCGCCGCGCCGTGGCCATGGTAGGCGGCCAGGATCAGTCCCGTGTACCCTTTCTCGTCGCGCATGTTCAGGTCGTAGGCCGCGCCGGTGAATTCCTTGAGCATCGCGACATCGCCACGCCGGGCCGCGTCGAAGTAATAGCCTTTGAGCTGTTCGGCCAGGCGCGCCGGGTCGGGTGGGGCCGCGTGCGCCAGTGGCGCCATGGCGAGCGCGGCAATTGTGATCAGGTATTTCATGGCAGTCTCCCGAGCGGCCGCCCGCAGGCGGCCGCTTTCTCATCAGTCGGCCAGGGACGCGGCGCGCGAGGCAACCTGCGCGACCTTGTAGCCCAGCGCGGCGGCGAGCGCGGTTCCGTAGGCGGCATCGGCCTTGTAGAAGTGCGACAGCATCGTGTAGCGCACTTCCTCATCCTTGACCTGGCCAAGATCGCCGGCCAGGTTGGCGACCAGGTTTTTCTGCTGCTGCGCAGGCAAGGAGCGGTAGAACTCGCCCGCCTGGCGGAAGTTCAGCGTCTTGGTGATGCGCTGCTGCACCGTGCTGCCCGAGAGGGGAAGCTGGCTCGGCTTGAAGTCGGCGTTGACCGCCAGCGGGGACTGGCGGCTCGGTTCGTAGTTGATATTGCCGGTGCGCTTGCCGGCATTCATCGCGCCATCCTGATGGTGATTGACTGCCGCCACGCGCGGCTGGTTGATCGGCAATTGCAGGGCATTCGGGCCGAGGCGGTACATCTGGGTGTCGGCGTAGGAAAACACGCGGCCTTGCAGCAGCTTGTCTTCGGACGGTTCGATGCCGGGCACCAGGTTCGAGGGTGCAAAGGCGCTCTGCTCGGTTTCCTGGAAGATGTTGGCCGGGTTGCGGTTCAGGGTCATCGTGCCGAGCTTGGTTTCCGGCACGCCAGTCCAGATTTTGGTGGCGTCGAGCGCGTCGAAGTCGAACCTGCCCAGCTCGGACGGTTTGAGCACCTGCACGTACAGTTCCCAGCGCGGAAATTCCTTGCGCTTGATGGCGTTGATCAGGTCGTTGCTGGCGTGGTTGAAATCCTTGCCCTGCACGGCCGATGCTTCGGGGCCGGTCAGGCTCTGGATGCCCTGCAGCGATTTCCAGTGAAATTTGACGTAGTTGACCGTGCCGGCGGCATTGACAAATTTATATGCATGCACGCTGTTGCCGTCCATGAAGCGGTAGCCTTTCGGCGTTCCGAGATCGGAGTACACCTGGGTCAGCATGTGGGTCGATTCCGGCTGGTGCGAGAAGAAGTCGAAGAAACGGTTCGGGTCTTGGACATTGGTCTCGGGCGCAGGCTTGAGAGAATGGACCATGTCCGGGAACTTGACGGCATCGCGGATGAAGAAGATCGGTAGATTATTGCCGACCAGATCCCAGTTGCCTTCGCTGGTGTAGAACTTGGTGGCAAAACCGCGCGGATCGCGCAGGGTTTCGGGCGAATGGCTGCCGTGGATCACCGTCGAGAAGCGCACGAATACCGGTGTTTCGGTGCCTTTCGCAAACACCTTGGCCCGGGTCAACCCCGACACATCGCCGCTGGCGACGAAGACGCCGTGGGCGCCGGTGCCGCGCGCGTGCACGATACGATCGGGAATTTTTTCGCGGTCGAAACGCTGCAGTTTTTGCAGCAGGTGAACGTCCTGCAGAAGGGTGGGCCCGTTCTGCCGGCCGTTTGCGAGTTCTGGTTGTCGCCTACCGGGGCGCCGTTGTCGCGCGTGAGCTGTGGCGCCGCCGAGGTGAAGGGCGAGAACAGTGCGGCAATGGCGAATGCCACCGCCGAGCGTGCCGCGCGACGTTCTCCGGAGGCGCGCAGCTGGACATTGTTAATCATTTTGATTCCTTTTTTTGTAAAAGTGTTTAAACAATAAGGAAATCAAGGTGATATGTATACGCAATTATTAATATCGGTGCGATAGATTATAGCTATTTGTATCCGGCCGGAGCGGCGTCAGACGCAACGATATAGTGCAATCCATGCGTCTTCCGCCGTGTTGCTCGGACCGCTAGACTGAGTTCGGGTGCCGACGCTCGGCATGATCAGACAAAGGACAGATATGGACAGGGAGTTTTGGCATCGCAAGTGGGCAATCAACGAGATCGGGTTTCATGAGCGGGCGGCCAATCCGCTCATGGTGGCGTATCTCGGCCGGCTGGATCTGGCCCAGGGCAGCCGGGTGTTCGTGCCTTTGTGCGGCAAGTCGCTCGATTTGCACTGGCTGCTGTCCGCAGGCTTTCGTGTAGCCGGCGCCGAATTGAGCCGGATCGCGGTCGACCAGCTGTTTGCCGACCTGGGCCTGACGCCGGAGGTGCATCAGGCGGGAGAACTGCTTCACTACCGCGCGCGGAACATCGATATTTTTGTCGGCGACATGTTTTGCCTGGATGGCGAGACGCTCGGCCCGGTGGACGCGGTGTACGACCGCGCGGCTTTCGTGGCGCTGCCGCAAGCGATGCGCGCACGTTACGCCCCCCATCTGACGCAACTGGCAGGGCGGGCGCCCCAACTGCTCATTTGCTACCAGTACGACCAGTCCCTGATGGACGGGCCGCCGTTTTCCATCGGCGATGACGAAGTCCGGCAGCGCTACGGCCACGCATATGCGTTGACCTTGCTGGCCAGGGCCGACGTGGCCGGCGGCTTCAAGGGCCGTTTTCCGGCAACGGAAGCGGTGTGGCTGCTTCAGTGAGGCCGCAGCCGCCTGCACAGCGGGGCTTGACGCTGGCCGCGCTGTCGCTGTCGATGCTGCTCTCGTCGCTGGGCACCAGCATCGCCAACGTGGGCTTGCCGACGCTCGCGCAGGCGTTCGGCGCCACGTTCGCACAGGTGCAGTGGGTGGTGCTGGCCTACCTGCTGGCGATTACCACGGTCATTGTCGGCGCCGGACGGCTCGGCGACCTGGCGGGCCGGCGCCGGCTGCTGCTGGCCGGTATCGGCCTGTTTACAGCGGCATCGGCCCTGTGCGGCATGGCGACGGCGCTGCCCTGGCTGATCGCCGCACGCGCGCTGCAGGGACTGGGCGCGGCCGTGATGATGGCGCTGACCATGAGCTTCGCCACCGAAGCCGCGCCAAAAGATGGCACCGGAAGCGTGATGGGGCTGCTGGGAACGATGTCCGCCATCGGTACCGCGCTCGGGCCGTCGCTCGGCGGCTTGCTGATCGCAGCATCCGGCTGGCGCGCGCTGTTCTTCATCAATGTGCCGCTGGGGATGGTGACCTTGCTGCTGGCGTATCGCGCGCTGCCCGGTGACGTCCGGCGGCCGGCGGTGTTTGACCATGCGGGCACGTTCCTGCTGGCGCTGACGCTTGGTGCGTACGCGCTGGCCCTGACGGCCGGCGGCGGCAGGTTCGGGGCCGTCAATCTGGGCCTGCTGTTCGCCGCAGCGGTGGGGGCGGGCCTGTTCATGCTGGCCGAATCGAGGGCCACCTCGCCGCTGATTCCGCTGGCGCTGTTGCGCGACCGGCTCCTCGGTGCGCGCCTTGGCACCACCACGCTGGTGTCGACGGTGATGATGGCAACCCTGATAGTGGGGCCGTTCTATCTGGCGCGCGCACTCGCCCTGGCGCCGGCCGCTGTCGGCATGGTGTTGTCGGCGGGGCCGCTGGTATCGGCGCTCTGCGGCATGCCGGCGGGACGCATCGTGGACCGTGCCGGCACCCCGGGCGTCACCATCGCCGGATTGACGCTGATGCTGGTGGGGACGGTGCCATTGGCGGTGCTGCCGGCGTCGCTGGGCGTGCCCGGCTACCTTGGGCCGCTGGTCGTCATCACGATCGGGTATGCACTGTTCCAGGCGGCGAACAATACGGCGCTGATGGCCGATGCAGGCGCCGACCGGCGCGGCGTGGTATCGGGCATGCTCAATCTGGCGCGCAATCTGGGGCTGGTCACCGGCGCATCGCTCATGGGCGCGGTGTTTGCGTTCGGCTCGGCGGCCGCCACGGCGCCGCCGGACGCGGTGGCGGCAGGCATGCGTAGGACGTTCGCGCTCGCCGCCGTGCTGCTGGCGGCGGCGCTGGCCATCGCCTGGCGTGCAGGAAGGGCGCAAAAACAGCAAACTTGAAATTTCTGCTATGTTGTCAGATCACTTTGACACGCTCTAAAAGGATACTGCCATGAACGACCTGTCGACATTTCCAATCACGAAAAAATGGCCGGCCCGGCACCCCGAGCGCATCCAGCTCTATTCGCTGCCGACGCCGAACGGCGTGAAGGTCTCCATCATGCTGGAAGAAACCGCGCTGGCCTACGAGCCGCACCTGGTGCGCTTCGATCACAACGACCAGCTGACGCCCGAATTCATGTCGCTCAACCCGAACAACAAGATCCCGGCCATCATCGATCCGAATGGCCCGGACGGCAAACCGCTGGCGCTGTTCGAGTCGGGCGCGATCCTGATTTACCTGGCCGAGAAGAGCGGCCAGTTCCTGCCGCCCGACGCCGCGGGGCGCTACGAGACGATCCAGTGGGTGATGTTCCAGATGGGCGGCATCGGACCGATGTTCGGCCAGCTCGGCTTCTTCCACAAATTCGCGGGCAAGGATTACGAAGACAAACGGCCGCGCGACCGCTATGTGGCCGAATCGAAGCGTTTGCTCGGCGTGCTCGATGGACGGCTGGAGAAGCGCACGTGGATCATGGGCGATACGTACACCATCGCCGATATCGCCATCTTCCCGTGGGTGCGTAACCTGATCGGGTTCTACGAGGCCGGGGACCTGGTCGGGATCGCCGACTTCCCGCATGTGACGCGCGCGCTGGAGGGCTTCGTGGCGCGTCCGGCGGTGGCGAAGGGGCTGGAGATTCCCGACCGGGATGGCGCGGCCTGAGGCGCGGGAGCATGCCGGCTTATTGTCCGGCAGTCGCCGGCGCGTGGATACGTTTGCGCGCCCTTTCCTCGAAATAGTAAACGACGACGCCCGCCGGCAGAACCACCAGGATCCACGGCAGGGGCGTCAACATCATCTCGTAGCCGAACACCCGCGGGAACGCAAAGGATATGAGGTGGCAACTGAGGAATTCGACCGCAACGCCGCCCACGAACCAGATCAGACGCGGTTTCCACGGTAATCCCGGCCGGAACAGGACCCGCACGACGGCTGTCGACAACAGGCCCAAGGTGGCCATGGCGTAGAAGATCGCCACAATCACGCCTTTGGACGCACCGACAGCATCGGCTAGTGTGGTGATGACGGTGCCGACGGCGATGAGGAAGAGGGCAAATGGCAGCAGGGCTGTTTTCATCGGTTTTCGCTGGTCTGCATGGAATGGGGGGACAGGATTTTCACGCCTCGAACGGCGCCAAGCTGTTCTCTTCCCAGATCGACGCGCCTGTGAAGAACCAGCAGGCCAGATCGCTCAGGCGCTGGTACGCGGCGTCGAGGTACTCCTTGCCTAATGCGTTGCGAAATTCCGGAGGCGATGACAGCACCTTGACCATGTCGCCGTGCAGCCAGAAGCCTTCGGCCATCCAGCGCTCCAGGTGCTCGCCGTGGCCGGCGCTTTCCAGATAGCGCTGCATGGCGGCGACGAGGCGCGCGAACGCGGCCTTGTCCCAGCGGGCGAAGCAGCGCAGTTCGACCAGGAAGCCGTCTTCGGACTGGAATTGCTCTCTGAGCGCTTCAACCGGGTCGGGGGAAGTGGTCACGGCGAACGTTTCAGCAGGGTCCACGCGAAAGGCGTCTCGGATACGGTTGGCATCACGCTGCGCACGGTCACCAGCGGCACGGCGCCGTCGAGACGTTCCGCGCACAGCGCGAGCAGGTGGTCGGGCGTGGGCTGGAATTGCCAGAAGCGCCAGCGCGCGGCATCGTCGCCCAGTTCGGCGTCGACGGCGAGGACGACGCTGCGCTCGTCCGCAAAATGGAAGCCGAAGCGGTCGAGCGGAATCGACAATCCCATGCCGCGCGCCTTGATGTAGGCTTCCTTGAAGGTCCAGTATTCAAAGAAGCGGGCCTGGTGCCGTGCTTCGGGGATGGTGGCCAGTTCCGCCACTTCGGCCGGGGCGAAATAGTGCTCGGCGATGTCCCCGGAAACCTGGCGCGTGACGAGGTTTTCGACGTCGACGCCCAGCACGCGGTCGCGCGTGACTGCCAGCGCAATCAGGCCGCGCGTGTGCGAGACGTTGAAGTTGAGCGAACGGGCCTCGACGTGCGCGTTGCCGATGGCGGGGCGGCCGTACTCGTTGGGGATGAAGGTCCAGTCGGCCGGGGCCAGCGGGGCGTAGCGCGAGAGGGTGGTGCGGACCAGCGCGCGCGTGGCCAGGTAGCGCAGGCGGTCGTCCGGACGGTAGAAGCGGATTTGCTGCTGGCGCTCGGCGTCGTTGAGCAGCTCGAGCAGGGCCGCCTGCAGTTCGGGGGCGGTGATGGTCTGGTAGAACACCAGCCAGATGTCGATGTGCTCGCTGGTGAGCGGGTGGTGTGGAGTCATTTTGGCGTCAGGTGCGCATGAGGGCGGCCAGTTCGGCGGCACTCAGAGCACCGTGGAAGAGGCGGAAGTCGTCGATTTTACCGTTCAACCAGGGATCGGTCGGAAATTGCGAGCGGCCGAGCCAGTTCTGGTTGGTCGGTCCGAGACGAAACGGCGCCAGCGCCAGGGCGCTGTTGCGGCCCACTTCGACGCCGTTGACGTACAAGACGCCGGTACCGCCCGACAAGGTGACGGCCACGTGCACCCACTGTCCCACGGGCAGCGCCGCGTTGCCGGAAATGCCTTGTTCGCCGGCAGGGAAATTGGTGGTGATGCCGAAGCGGACCACGCCCTTGTTGTTGCGCGGCGTGAGCATCATGTAGTGTCCCGGTCCGCTGCCGAAGTCGAACACGCGCGACCACGGCGTGGCCGCATTCAGGTACACCCAGGTAGCCACGGTGAAGTCGGCCAGGTCCGCAACGAGGTTGTGGGGCAGGCTCGCATGGCCGGCCACCCCGTCGAACGCGACTGCGTTGCCGGTACGGCCTGTCGTCCACGTGGCGCCCCTGGCCAGGGTGCCGGCGTGGCCATTGCCGCTGGCGTCCGGCGCGACCGTGCCTGACGCTTCGTCCATTCTCAGGCGCGTGTGCGGCGTCAGTCCCGTGACGACGCGCGCCGCGGCGGAGGGCACGCTCTCCTTGCCGGCGATATGCGCCGTCACCACGTAGTAAAAGGCGCCGGCGGGCATGGCCGCATCGGTGTAACTGAGCAGGTCGCTGATGCCGCTGGCCAGTACCTTGTACGGACCGCCCAGGGCCGTGGCGCGCTTGACGGTGTAGCTGCTGGCATGGGCGCAGCCCCACCAGCTGAGAACGACCTTTCCCGCAGTCAGACGCGCCGTCAGGCCGCTCGGGACGCTGCCGGTCATGGGGTCGCGGGTAAACGTGAGGGTACCGAAACCAAGCTGGTCGCCGTTGCCGCCATCGCCTTCGGGGCGCGTTTGTACTGCCTGCAGACCGGTGTACGGGGCAACCAGGCCGCGCCGGTTGGCGTAGTGCTGGTGCACCATTTCCCATACGGGACGGCGGATTCCCTGCGACTCGGCCGACAGAACTGGCTGGAATGCGTTGATGTTCCGGTAGGGCGTGTAGGGCACCGGATGGAAGGCACCGGCGGCATCGCGCAGGTTCGATTTGGCGACATATTCGGCACCGGCCAGGAAGCGGTTGTTGTCGTAGCCGTACATGTCGTCGCCCTGGTTCCACGCCATTTCGCAGAACACGCCGGCCAGGCCGATGCCGAGCGTGGCATGGCCCTGGTCGCGGCCACTTTCCTGCCACTGGCCGAGGTGTCCGGGATGGACGTGGTAAACAGCCTGGGAGCTGGCGCCATTGCCGGGCCCCGTCATGTAGTAGCTCAACGCCTCGTTGTACAGGTCTTCACGGTCGCACAGCACGCCGATGGCGAGGATGGAGGCCAGCGTGCACTGGTCCCAGGCGGCCCAGTAATTGGTGATCTCGGCGCCGTTGTGCTGGATCAGGAACTGGTGGTTGAGCGGGTAGAACACGGTGAGCATCATGTGCTGGAAGCGCGCAAAATCGACCGGCGCCCAGCCGGCATAGGTGCGCATGATTTCGGCGGCGTTGGCGAACTGGTAGCCGTAGATGCCGGCCGCGAGGAAGCGGTCGGCGTTGCCGGTGATGGTGGTGAGCGTGGACGACCAGGCGTTGAGGAAGGCGATGGCGCGTTCGGCATAGGCGACGTCGCCGGAGATTTTCCAGCGCAGCGCGAGCTGGTAGGCGCGGGCGATGTCGATGTACATCTGCGCGAAGTTTTGTCCGTCGCCGCCGCGGATGACGGTTTTCAGAGGACGCGGCGTGGCGTTCAGCTGGGAGCGGCCGTTGGCGATCAGTGCTTTCCAGGCGCTGGCCCATGGTTCGGCGTGGGCGCCGACTTTGGCGCGCATGCGCTCGAAGTCGGCGGCGGTGTGCAGCAGGCCGGGGTGGACGAAGCGGCGCGGCGCGGCGGGGCGGATCGCATCGGAACGCTTCGATTCGGTGACGCTGATCGTGCTGCCGGCGTCGTCCACGCCGCCGCCGCAGGCGCTCAGGCTTAGCGATCCGAGTGCCGCAAGACTGACGCCCCCGGCGCAGAACTGGCGCCGTTTGGGCACAAAGGTCGGTTTGCTATCGGACATGGGACTCCTTCGGAATGAATGCCACCGGCCACCGGCCGCCGTACGGACGATGATTGTACCGCGTCGGTGGACGCGCGATGGGATGCCTGCAATTTTGCCAAATGATTAAAGAGCCGTTCGCGCGCCGCGATGCTGGACGCGTTATCTTTCCGGTTTTCCCTCTTCTTCCTTACGTTGCCTGGCCAGATCCCGCTCCTGGCGCAGCTCGGTTTCGAGCACGGTCAGTTGCCGCATCAGCGCGTGTTTTTCCTGCGCCCCGGTGTGCGCTTCGCTTTCCGCGCTGGCAAGGCGCGACGCGGCGATTTCCGACTCGCGCGCCCGCACCGCCAGGGCAATTTTGCAGTCGCTTAGTTCGGCCCGCATGGCATCGTGCCCGGCCTGCAGCTTGTCGAGCTGGGCGGACAGAGCTGCCACCTGGAACGCGGCGCGTTCGGAACCGGTGCGTTCGCGCGCCGCCTCGCTGTGCGCAGCCTCGGCAACCTGGTGCAGGCGGGCGTTTTCGGCCCCGGCCTGGGATAGCTGGCCGGCTAGCTGCGCGGCCTGGCCTTTGTGGTGCAGCAATTGCTGGCGCAAGGTCACCAATTCCCGGTCGACCAGGGCGGCGCGCTGTTCAAAGCCCTGGCGTTCCTCGGCGCGCTGGGCAGCGGAGGCCTCGTGGTAATGGTCGAACTGGGCGCGCGCCTGCGTCAGCTGGGCGTTGAGCGAGGCCACCTCCGCGGCACGGTCGGCGAGGCGCTGCTGCAGGCCGGCCTGTTCGCTGCGGGCACCGGCCAGGTCGACCGTCAGCAAGTGGTTGGCATGGTGGGCCTGCGCGATGGTGGTGTTTGCGCTGTCGAGGTCGGTTTCAAGCGCCTTCACACGCTGTTCCAGCGCCGCCTGTTCCGTGCGCGACTGTTGCAACTCGTCGGCGAGCTGCTCAAGCCCGGCCGCGTGGGCGAGCTTTTCCACGTCCAGATTCTGCTGGAAATCCGTTTTGATCGACTCATACACCCCCTTGACCGCCTGCAGCAAGCTTGGTGGCACGCCGGGCGCGGCGGGCGAGGGCGCCTGCTGGTGTTCTTCCTTCCACCGCTTGAGCATGGGCGCGATCGTGCTTTTGCTACCCGTACCGCCAAGAGCTTCGCGAACGGTGTCCACGGTGGGGTTCTTGTTATCGGCAGCGAGACCGGCAGCGGCGGCTGCAACATGGGAATAGAGAATGCCGGCGCGTGCCATTTTGGGACTCCTGAATAAGATAACGTATTACGTGTTACGTAATATTATCTTAAATTACGCAATCATGGATATCAGTTTCTCATTTTTGTTAATCGCGATAAGAATTGTTATCGTGAGTTATGCGCCATGCCGCCGTGATATGCTGCGTAATACCCGTTACAAATCGCGTTTTCCCGCGTGTCGCCATGTCTGATGAATTCGTTCTCGCCCCTGCAGCGCCCTTAAGTGCTCCCGCGCCGCTGCGTAACGCCGTTACGCCCCTCGATGCGGAACTGAGTGCGCAGCACCGCGCCTTCCTCGCCGCCGCCACCTCGGAAAACACGCGCCGCACTTACCGTTCGGCCATCAAGCATTTCCTGGCGTGGGGCGGTGCGCTGCCTGCCGACGAGCCGATGATGATCCGCTACCTGCTGGCGTTCGCGGCCTCGCTCAATCCGCGCACGCTCGCGCTGCGACTCACCGCGCTGTCGCAGTGGCACGTGCACCAGGGTTTTGCCGACCCCGCGTCCACGCCCACCGTCCGCAAAACCCTGGCCGGCATCACGCGCACCAACGGCAAACCGAAAAAGAAGGCCAAGGCCCTGCCGGTGGAAGACCTGGAACGCATCGTCGCGCAACTCGCGAACCTGGAAACGCTGAAAGCCTTGCGCGACAATGCCCTGCTGCAGATCGGATTTTTCGGAGGATTGCGCCGCAGCGAGCTCGTGGCCATCGACGTGAGCCACATCGGCATGCAAACGGAAGGCATGACCATCACCCTGCCGCGCTCGAAAACCGACCAGATGGGGGAGGGCATCGTCAAGGCGATCCCCTATGGCGACGGCGCCTGCTGCCCGGCCACGGCGCTGCGCAACTGGCTCGATGCGGCCGGCATCGCCAGCGGCCCGTTGTTTCGCCCGATCAGCAAATGGGGCGAGGTGTCCGCGGCCGCACTTCACGAAGGCAGCGTCAACACCATTCTCGAACGATGCGCGCGGCTGGCTGGACTGGACTACGTTCCCGACCTGTCCAGCCATAGCCTGCGGCGCGGCATGGCCACCAGCGCGCACCGCGCCGGCGCCAACTTCCGCGACATCAAACGCCAGGGCGGCTGGCGCCACGACGGCACCGTGCAAGGCTATATAGAAGAAGCCGGCCGCTTCGAGGACAACGCCGCCGGCACGCTGCTCAGGTCAGGGCATCGGCAGGATCGGCAACCAGCGCGGCGGGCCGCCAAACAGGGCCACGATAAATGATCGCCGGGAGTGGCTGCGTGTGGTATAAATTGCAATCCTTCAATAAACACACGGGAAAACCATGAAATCACACATCGCCGGCCTGCTCGCCGGCCTCGCTCTGACTTCCTATGCGCAGGCGGAGGTGGTCATGTTCGACTTTACCGCTACCATCGCAAGTATCGTGAAAGAGCACGGACCACACGAGCCGGGTCCGGGCTATATGATCAACGGGGCGCTGATGGCACCGGGCTATACCCTCAAAGGCACGATCAGCATCAACTTGGACATGCCCCAGCTGTGGGGAGGGGCCTCCCACGCCTATTATGATGACTCGTCCCAGAAGAGCGGGGCAAGTTTTTCGGTCGATCAGACTGGGTACGTCTACTCGTCGGGTCCAACAGCGAACACGGGGATCTTCCTCTGGGACCACTTGCCGGGAACCGGATCGGACAGCTTCAATGCACAGATTCTCAGCGACACCCTCAACGCCGAACACAATCCGCTGACTGCCGAACGCACAACATTTCAGTTCGATCAGGCGGACGGGAAGATGCTGAGCGCGCTCGACCCCAGCGGCGTGCCTTTGCTGCCCACGGCGTTGAACTTCGCCGGCTTCGACTCGGCTACGATGGTCTACAGCTTCACGGATTACATCACCGCACCAGGCAGCTCAGCCTGGAACAACTCGTACCAGGTAACCACCAATCTGACCTCCCTCAAGCTCCACTCGACCTCGCCGGTGCCGGAACCATCGGCTTACCTCATGCTGACCGCTGGCATGCTGGCGATCGGAACGGTCGTGCGCCGGCGCCAGCGTCAGGGCGGGCACAGCTGAACGTCGGCGTAAGCCGAGGTGAAATTGGGCGAACATTGGCCGATGCACTGTGGGTTCATGTGCACAAACCCGGATTTTCTGCGAGCTGATCGTTCAGACAGGATTGTTCAGCCCACCCGCCGGGCGTACCATGAAATGACTAGTTATTTCGGTACGCAAGCCCACCCCGCGGGAGGTACTCGACCATGGTTCGCCGCTCATTGAAGCACTGGCGTGTTGCCATCGTGCTCGTCCTGCTGCTGGTAATTGCCGTGCCGCCGCTGGCACTGTCGCTGTTCCGCCATCAGCAGGCATCCGACGCCGATCCTGGCCGGGGTGCCGCCACCGTCGCCCAGGACGTGTTCGGCGATAGTTTCACCAAGGTGAGCTACCTCGAACAAAACTGGAAGCCGCAGGACAGCCTGTGGTTCTATACCACCACCCAGGGCTCGAACCTGCTGCCTTACGACTTCTTCATGGCGCTCGAACAGCCGGGCGCCGCGCTCCCATTCCGGGCCAACGAGCACATGAACCGCTTGCGCTACCTGCCGCAGCGGGCCACGGCGTCCAATCCGGACGCGCTGCCGGTCGGCTTCGTCAAGGACGGCTATCTCAACAAGAGCTACGTGGGCCTGACCTGCGCCGCCTGCCACACAGCGCAGATCAATTACCGTGGACTGGGCATGCGCATCGACGGCGGCCCGGGCGGCGCCGATATGGTCGGCTTCCTCACATCCCTGACCATGGCGATGCAGGCGGTGCGCGACGATGCGGCGGTCCGGGACCGCTTCGTCAAGGCGGTCCTGGCGCGCGGCGAATATGCCAGCGCCGGCGACATCGTCAAGGACGTCGGTATCTACACCCAGCGCCTGGTCAGCTACAACATCATCAACCATAGCGCCACCAACTACGGGTACGCGCGCCTGGACGCATTCGGCCGCATCTACAACCGCACCCTGCAACACCTGCTCAACCGAAGCCAGCTTGAAGCCGTGCTGCGCAACATTCTCACGCCGGAGCAGGTTGCCGAGGCGCTGGCCGGGATCGGGAACACCCTCAGCTCGGCCCAGCGCGACCAGGTCATCGCACGGGTCGCCAGGACGCCCCGCGACATCGCCTGGCTCAAGCGCGAACTGTTCATCAAGGCCGACGCGCCCGTCAGCTATCCCTTCTTGTGGGACGTGCCCCAGCACGACGTGGTCCAGTGGAATGGGATCGGCAACAATGCCGGCCTGGGGCCGCTGGGCCGCAACGCCGGCGAGGTGATCGGCGTGTTCGGCACGCTCGACTGGCACGAAGCGGACACCTATTCGCTGTCCTCGCTGCTGGCCGGCCAGGGTGTCAAACAACGCACGATCCGCTTCGACTCTTCCGTCAACGTGGAAAACCTGCGCCTGATCGAGAGCCGTCTGGCGTCGCTGCAGTCCCCCCAATGGCCGCGCAGCGTGTTCGGCGCTGCCTCGATTGACGCAGCGCGGGTGCTGCGCGGCGAGCGCCTGTTTAATAACCACTGCGCCAGCTGCCACGCCAGCATCGATCGCAGCTCGCCCGAGCGGCGCATCGTCGCCTACATGTCGAAGGTCGAGGAAGTAGGCACCGATCCCACCATGGCTGACAACAGCGTCAAATACCTGGGCTACTCCGGCATTTTGCGCAACCAATACGTCGGAGCGGGCGTGGGCAGCATCCTGCTCGACAAAAAGGCGCCGATCGCCGCCTTGCTCACCAAAGCCACCACCAGCGTGCTGGAAACGCGCGATCCCGACAAGTCTTTCGTGCAGCGCTGGGCCGAGTGGCTGCGCAACATGGCCAAAGCCTTTTTCGGCAACGAGATCAAGGCGTCAAACAAGCAGGGCAACTACACGATCGATACCACCATCGCCCCCTACGCGTCCTTGCGTGCCTACAAGGGGCGCGCGCTGAACGGCATCTGGGCCACGGCGCCCTATCTGCACAACGGCTCGGTGCCGACATTGTACGACCTGCTGCTGCCGGCGCAGTGTCCGGCCGAGGACAAGCAGGCCGAATGCCGGCCCGTCAAATTTCAGGTCGGCTCGCGCGAATTCGATCCCGTCAAGGTGGGAATGCGAAGCGAAGGCTACGACGGTTTCACTTTCGACACCCGGCTGCCAGGCAACAGCAACGCCGGCCACGAATACGGCATGGTCGCCACCGTGAAAGGCGATAAAACCGTGCCGCCGCTGACCAGGGAAGATCGGCTCGACCTGCTCGACTACCTGAAAGCGCAGTAAGACCGGCGGCGCGCATCGCGGCACGGGTCCTGTCATTGCAGGCCGGGCACTGGCTGGCCCGGCTCGGCGCCGCCCGTGCCTTTCCAAGGCCGTCTTCTGTCGCGCGCGCGGAGCACCTATAATATGGGCTCGTGTAGTCATTAAAACAGGAGAATTTAAGATGGCAATTAGTCTGACCAAGGGCGGCAACGTCAACCTGAGCAAGGAAGCGCCCGGCCTGACGAAAATGGTAATCGGTCTGGGCTGGGATGCCCGGTCCACCAGCGGTGTTGAGTTCGACCTCGACGGCTCGGTGTTCTTGTTGAAGGCCGACGGCAAAGTCCGCGCCGACACCGACATGATTTTCTATAACAACCTCAAGTCCGTCGATGGCAGCGTGACTCACTCCGGTGACAACCGCACCGGTGCGGGCGATGGCGACGACGAAAGTCTCACCGTCGAACTGAGCCGTATTCCTGCCGACATCGAAAAAATTTCGGTGTGCGTCACCATCCACGACGCCGCTTCGCGCAAGCAGAACTTCGGGATGGTATCGAATGCATTCATTCGCTGCATCAATGCAGCCGACAACACCGAAATCGCGCGTTTCGATTTGTCCGAAGATGGTTCGACCGAAGCAGCCATGATTTTCGGCGAAGTCTACCGCCATGCCGGCGACTGGAAATTCCGCGCGGTCGGCCAGGGCTTCAATGGCGGCCTGGGTCCTCTGGCATCCTCATTCGGCGTCAACGTTTAACCGGATGGCCCGTCCCCCCCGCGCAGGCGGGGGGCAAGGCGCTGGCACCCATGGCGGCGGCCAGGATGAGGTGGTCTTCGCGCCCGATCAGCGACGACGTCGAACCGGTCAGGATGATGCTGCCCCGGCTTAACGGCACCATCATCCGGGCCGCGGCGCGCGCCACGATAAGCCGCCCAGGCAGTTCTGGCGCCAGCTCTCTTCAAACGCCGGTACTTCCGTGCCGAGCACCGTACCCGGGCAAAATCCCTGCACCGCGTACACCACCAGGTGCGGCGCACCCAGTTCAACCGTGACTGTGGCGAGCAAGGCGGCGACCGAGCGTTCGTCGGTGGCGTCGCAGCCGTAGGCATTGACCTGTCCGCCCTCGGCGCTCAGTTCGTCCACCAGGTCGTCGAGCCGCCCGGCGTTGCGCGACGCCAGCTTTATTTCAACAAACGAATCTACTTTTGCAACATAAACCGTACGTTTATGGCAACAGGCTTAGCTGCCTGACCGTCTCGTGTGTTGGCCCATGCGATCCCAGCAGGACCGGCAAACCCGTCAGCGCTTCGAGCTGCGCCACAAACGACCCGGCGTCAGCCACGGGCTCGCCCGTGTAATGCGGGGTGGCGCCCGCAAGCAGGTGCCCCAGCCGCTCCTGATGCGCCAGATCGTGGCGGGCGCCGGGCAGGATCGCGCTGATCCGCCCCGAGTCCGGGTCGCGCGCACACAAGGCATCGTCCGCCGCATCGGTCTCGTAGCCGGTGCACCAGCGCAGGGCGCGTTCGCGCCCGAACACATCGAGGTGGCTGACCAGCAGGCCGTCGAGCGGTCCCGCCACCTGCAGCGCGTAGCGCAGCAGCAGTGCGTCGGGATGGCCGCGCCGGAAGCGCCCTTGCCAACCATCGGACGCGTTATGCGGCTCGGGCAGGTGATCGAGCCGCGCATCGTGCGTCGGCAACGGCCCGTTGCCATGGCGCGTCATGTACGAACGCAGGATGCCCAGGTGTTCGATGCGCGCGTGCTGGCCGGCGTCCGTGGCCACCGCCCGCACCGACGCCGGATGAATGCTGCTCCACGTCGTATGCGGGTGAAAACCGCGCCATTCGTCGAGCAGGACGCCCTGCGCACCCTCGAACAGCACGCATCCGGGCAGGTGCAGCCGCTGCGCCACCTGCGCATGCGCGGCCGGTGGCGCCTGGCGCGTCAGCTCCGCCACGCGGTCGAGCCAGCGCGTGGCCATGCTTGCGTCGTCCAGTACCGCCAGTTCGGCGTCGTAGGCATCCTGATTCGCCGGTTCCGCGCAGCGCAGCCCGAATGCGGCGCGCAGCGTGCGGCGCATCAGTTCCAGCTTCGCCAGCGCCACTGCCGGCTGCATCAGGTCCGCGTACCGCACAATGTGCTCCGGATGATCGATGCCATGGCCGGCCGTCTCGCCCACGCCGACCCCGCAGCTGCCGTGCGCCGCTGCTCCCCGCTGCAGTTCGCGCATGCGTCCCGCCGCCTGGTGAAACGGCGTGGTGACGCGGCAGCGGCCATCGATCAGGATGCGCGCAAGGGCATCATGCACCCCGGCGCGGCGCAGGTACGCGTCTTCCACCAGCAGCGCCGTCGGATGCACGATGACCGGGTAGGCCAGCAAGGTGGCCACGCCCGGCACGAAGCTGCCCGCGCCGAACTGCGCGAAGGTGTGATGCCGGCCGTCGGGCAGCACCACATTGTGGCCGGCCTGGGCGCCGCCGTTAAAACGCACCACCGTATGCGCGCCCCAGTGCCGGCACAGGTAATCGGTGAACAGGCCCTTGCCGCAATCGCCAAAGCCAAGCCCCAGCAGGGACACCAGACGGGTCGAAGACATGGCCATCCTTATGCGAACATGCGCTTCCACCACGCCGAGGGAGCTGCCGGCGTGCCCGCCGCAGGGACGTGCATCCGCGTGGCGGCGTTCGGATCGAGCAGGTCGGCGTACGGACGCAGGGCACGCACGATCGCGGACACGCGCTGCGGCGCGATGGCGTTGGCGCCCAGCGTGGCCGCCAGCGCATCCATGTCGGGAATGGCGCGCTCGGTCAGGCCGACGATGGCGGCGGCCACCGCGCAGGCGTCACCCGGCTCCTCCATGCAGATCACATGGTCGCCCAGCAGGTCGCGCCAGCGCTTCTCGCAGCGGCCACGCCGGCCCAGGTCGGGAATCAGGAAAAACACGTGATACGTTTCGGCCGCCGCGGCGATGGCTTCGGCGATCGGCACATCCGCGTCGAGCGTGTCGCCCACCAGGCTGCCGATCTGGTGACGCGACACCGCCGGATACGGCAGTTCGTCGCCGGTGATGAACAGGTAGCCCTTCTTGCGCCGCTTGACCCAGCAATCCATGTCGGTATGCTGAGCCACCATATAAAAGGCCAGCTCGTAGCTCTCTTCGCCGCTGCCACCGCCGCCGCCTTCCAGGTAGCTCCACGTGAGCCACTGGTCCATCAGCTCCGCGGTCGACTCGAACTGGCCCACCTGCAGCGGCGCATGGTCGGACGTGGCGTCGCCGATGGCCATGAACAGCAGTTGCGGATCGGCCACGCCGACCGCGTTGAGCAAGGCCATGAAGGTGGGCAGTTCCTTGGTGGCCAGGCTTTGCGGGATGTCGCCCATCGACCCGGTGACGTCGAGCGCGAACACGATTCCCAGCGAACCCGGATGGTCGTCGCTGTCGCGCGATTCGCGGATTTTCAGGCCGTGGGGATTCATCAGCGGGTGGCATCCGCGCTGGGTGAACACTTCGTTGCGGGATGCCGACGCGCGGTCGGCGACCAGTGCTGCATGCGCAGCGTGGGAGTAATTACCTTGACCCATGATGGTTCCTTTGTTTGTCTAGTTTGATGGGGTGGGACTGAAGTCGATGAATCTGGCCGCACCGAAAGCGTCTTTCGCCGCGCTGCCGACCGCCTGGCGCATGCCTTCCGCGCCCAGCGCCGCGCACCATGCGGCATCGAGACTGGCACGTTCCAGCAGGCGTGCCAGCGGAGGAGGCGTGGCGCGCGAGATGGCGGGCTCGCCGGGTGCGTCCGCCAGCATGGCGCGCATCGCCCAGGCCAGCTGCATCAGGTCGCGCCCCTGGGCGGCTGCGCCATCGTGCCGGCTGCGGCGCGCGCCGGACCAGCCGATAATCAGCACGCCGTGGTCGGGCGGATGCACCAGCAGGTGTTCGGGGGCCAGGCGGCCGTGGCTCCAGCCGCCGGCGTGGACGTAGGCCAGCACTTCAAGCACGCGGCGCCACATCCACACGGCGTGGCGCGCATCGATCGCGCGTCCATATGCAAGCCGCACGTCGGCCAGGCTGCCCCAGAATCCCGTGGGGTGGCGCAGCACCAGTACCTCGCGCTGCTGGCCGTCCGCGCTGGCGCTGCTGCTCACGGCGACTGCCTGCGGCAGGCGCTGGGTGAAATAGGCGGCGCCGGGCAAGCCGTCGTCCTGCAGCTGGTCGAGAATCGCTTTTTCGCGCGCCAGCTGGCCGGCGGGCGCACCGGCGTGGGCGATTTTCAGCACCACGCGCCTTGGCATGGCCCCGCTGCGCTCGGCCAGCGCCAGTGTGGCGCTGCCGCCGGCACCCAGGTGCGCGATGGTCTTGTAGCGCTGGCCCCCGCAGGCGATGTCGGCCTCGCTGTCGCCGGAGCGCGAGCGCAGGTACGCCTCGCGAAAATCGGCGGCGCGCACCAGCTCTTCGCTGCGCGTGACGTCCGCCCCGCAATACATGCAGGTGACGATGCGCCACAGGGCCTGCCGGGGTAGCGGGCTGCCGCACTGCGGACAGAGTAGGGTGAGCGGAGTCATGTCGACGTCAGGCCAGGATGCGTTTTTTCTCGGCGTCGAATTCGGCGTCGGTCAGGATGTTCTGCTTGCGCAGCGCCGCCAGGTCGCGCAGCAGTGCCATGCGCTGGGCCGGCGCGTCGGGCGCGATTGCTCCCGCCATCTGGCCGACGCTCGCGCCCAGCTTGCCGCCCAGGGCGAAGCCCATGCCGGCGCCGAGCACCGTCCCGGCGCTGCCTTCATTGCGCGCGGCCGCCTGCAGCACGTCGAAACGGCGTTCTTCCTGGTAGTCGAAACCGATGATGTTCATTTCGGCGCGCCGCGCCAGGGCCGCCTTGAGCTTCTGGACGGCGCTGTCGGTCTCGGGCACGTTGATCGATTCGATGCTGAACTGCGTCAGCGCCACGCCGTACTGCGCGGTCTCGCCGGCCAGCGCCTCGCCTATCGTGGCGGACAGCGCATCGAGGCGGGTCGAGATCTCCAGCACCGATATGCCGCTGGCGCTGATCGCACCGGCAATCGCGGTTTTGATACGCGTGGTGTTGATGGCGCGGAAATAGTCGGCCAGGGTGGCCGCGTCCATGCTGCGCGCGGTGCCGACCAGTTTCATCAAAAACAGCTTGGGATCGGCCACCTCGATGGCGTACTGGCCGAAGGCGCGCACCGGCACCATGATGCCGAATTTCGGATCCTGCAGCTGGATCGGGTCCGGCGTGCCCCAGCGTACATCGAGCGTGGTGGCCAGGTTCACGAACCAGACTTCGGCCGAAAACGGCGACTGGCCGCCGAACGGCAGGCCCACCAGCTTGCGCAGCAAGGGCATGTTGCCGGTGGAGAGCGTGTGGCGGCCGGCGCCGAACGGGCCTTCGTACACGCCGTCGCGCACCACGAAGGCGACCTGCGACTCATTGACGATCAGCTGCGTCATCGTCGAAAGCTCCTGCGAGGGGTATTTCCATGCCAGCTGGCTAGGGCTGCCGTCCCACTTCACCCTGTCGATAATGGCCATGATCGTGTTCTCCTTGGTTGATTGGTCAGAGGCCGCGCTTGAGCAGCCCGAGGCGGTCGCGAAATTGCGCACGCAACCGGTACAACTGCGCCGGGCGGCTGGGGCTCGACGCATCCATGTGTCCTTCGGCCGCTTCCAGCACGTCCAGCTCGGTCATCTTGCGGCGAAAGCTCACCTTGTTCAGCGCTTCGCCCATCAGCGCCTCATACACACGCTGCAGCTGCGGCAGCGTGAACAGCTCGCCGACCAGAAAGCATGGCAGCGACGAATACTGGCTCTTGCTGCGCAGCCGCTCGACCGCCGCCGCCACGATCGTGGCGTGATCGAAGGGCAGGGTAGGCAGCCGGTCGACGCCGACCAGCTTCACGCCCGGGTGGCCCGCCGCGGCGATGACCGCGTGCGGCACCAGCGCGTAATAGGCGAGCGACACCGACCAGCCGCGCGGATCGCGCGCCGCGCCGGAAAAGGCGGCCAACTGTTCGAGATAAGGCACGTCGATGCCGGTTTTGGACTTGAGAACGCGCAGGGCGGCGTCGAATCCGTGGCGGTCTTTATCGGTGTGGATGTAACCGCCGGGCAGGGCGGCCACGCCTTTGTACGGCTCGCGTTCGCGCTTGAGCAGGGCGACCGCCAAGCCGTCGTCGGCAAGGGTGAGCAGGACGGTGTCGACGGTGCAGATGACGTCATTCACGCTGGGCTCCTGTGGAAGGGTGGATTTAGTTGACATGTTTGCATTGTACTTAGTTTCAAAATGAAACCGCAAGCTATTTTTCATGCGACTCGACGAAGCAGCGAAATTTCCGGATTAGTTTCAAAGTGCGACTTAATCGAGCGAATCTTTCCTGGCGCACTGCCGCGACGCTATTCTGAATGGCAATTTGCTGCAAGGTAGGCGGCAAGTATCGCAGCATGCCGTTGTTGGATAGCTTGCCGGTTTCGCGCAAAGCTTGCGCCGCCCAGGAACAGGCTGGTAAGCTGATGCGGGAGATCGGCGTTTTCAAGATGGCCGAAGCGGTCCGGCCAGACATGGCCGCAGGGGGAGGCCGGCTAGCCATGGCGAGAAAAAGTCGGTGCGGGCCTTGCTGCCAACCTGGTCGGCGCCAGCGCCAACACGAAGGAATCCCTACCATATCCCCGTGTGAAGTGAGACCATGTCATTTGTGTGCGACACCCCCTTCTGTTTCAGCCTGGTCGCTGTGCTGATACTTCCCGTACCTGCCGCCGCCAGCGGCGTGATCCGCATGGCGTCGGACGAATGGTGTCCGTTTGTCTGTGCGACGGACGGAAAACTCAGCGGAGGCTATCTCGTGGATGCCACGTTGCAGGCGATGGGCGCCGCCGGCTATCTGGTCGAGCCGATCCTGATGCCGCTGAACCGGGCCATGCGCGAAACGCGCACCGGCGATATCGAAGGCGTCTACGCTCCACCGGTCGACGACAGGTTGCGCCTGAGCGCACCAATAGCCTACTCCAGGGCCTGCTTCTATACTCGCGCGAACGAGAAATGGGCCTATCGCGACCAGCGCTCGCTCGCAGGCATTACCGTCGGCGTCATCGCCGACTATGGCTATGACGACGGGGCCATGGACGCCTATATCGTGGCCAGGCGCGCAGACCGCCATGCGCTCGACTTTTCCCATGGCGCCAAGGCCGGTACGACCAATCTGCAAAAAATGCTCGCCGGACGCTTTTTGGTCATGCTCGAGCACGAAGCCGTCGTCGGCCTTCAAGCACGCAAGCTGGGTGTGACCGCGCAGCTTAGACAAGCTGGATGCTTGAAGCAAGCACTGCCCTTGACGATCGGCTTCGCGCGCGAAGACAGCCGCAGCGCGACCTGGCTGCGCGTCCTGGCCAACGGCATCAAGCATCTCGAAGCCTCAGGGGCACTGAGAAAACTGCGCGAACGGTACGCGATTCCAGCCCACAGTGCCGTGTCTCAGAGTCAGGCATCCGACAATGAGGGGAGAACACGGGATTCTGGAAAAATAGTTCGTTAAGCAATTCCGTTTCAGATTCGGCCTCTATCGGCCCCTCACGCGGATGCCTTGCTTGAGCAAGCGGCTAACCGGAGCGAGGCCTTGAAACAGCGCTTTGCGCTGACCGATGCTCTCCATGTCCACCCTCGCTTCGATACAGTATCCCTGGCGACACGCGTTACAATGCAGCCGCCCGCAATCCATCGCTTTCTTTTTCACATTAACCGGACAAACAGCCAGCCGTATGCACTCCGACATTTCCAGCAACACAGGTGACTATTCTCTTCTCGCGCGTCAAGTGAGCAGCATTCTTGACGGCGAGCGCGATCTGACCGCCAACGCGTCGCAATTCGCCGCCCTGGTGTATTCCACCATTCCGGACCTGAACTGGGCCGGTTTCTACCTGCTCCGCCCGGGCAAAAAGGAGGGCGCCCAGGAACTGCTGGTCGGCCCCTTCCAGGGCAAGGTCGCGTGCGCGCGCATTCCCCTGGGCCGTGGCGTGTGCGGCACCTGCGCGCAGGAGCGCCGCACCATCGTGGTCGCCGACGTGCACGCGTTCGAGGGCCACATCGCCTGCGACAGCGCCTCGAACGCCGAAATCGTCATCCCGCTGCTCAAGGACGGCCAGCTGTACGGCGTGTTCGACATTGACAGCCCGCTGCTGAACCGCTTCAGCGAAGAAGACCGCGTCGGCCTCGAAGCGATGGTCCAGGCATTCCTCGACGCGACCGACATGCACTGATCAAAAACGCGGCAGCTTGTCCAGCGTGATCACGTCCGGATGGCTGTACACCTTGCGCTTGTGCGCATTGGTGTTGTAATACTCGCCGGTCCAGAAGTTGTTCGGACTGGTGACGCCGGCCGGGCCGTCGCCGTCGTTCCACACCATGAACCACAGCCACCAGGCCTTGTCCGCGGCGATCTTGTCCGGATCGGGGATGAAGCTGTTTTCGCTCAAGGCGGCCGGTTTGCGTTCCACCGGCGTGTTCAACGCCTGCTGGTAGGTCGCCAGCTGCGAGCCGTAGGTCTTGTTGTCGCTGCCGTCGTAAATATCGTAGCTGACGATGTCCACCACGTCGTCGCCCGGATACCACGCCGGATCCTGCCCGTTCCATATCCAGATCAGGTTATGCAGGCCATGCCTGTGCACCAGGCGGTCGAACATGTGGCGCCACAACAGGATGTTCGCGTACGCCTGCGGCACGCCGTCGGTACGGGTGCGGCCCCACCAGAACCAGCCATCGCCCTTGTAGCCCGACGCTTCATGCAAGGCCCGCCACAGCACGGTGACGCCCGCGTCGGAGAGCTTTTTGAGCTCCACCGCCACCATGTCGATGCCGTCGTTGATCTGCTGGTAAGCCGGGCTGCTCTTGTCGAGCGCCCCACGGGCCATGGGAATCATGAAATTGGTGTTTTTGCTGGCATCGCTCTCGCGCGCATAGAAGTTGGCGTTGTTGACCTGGGCCGTTTTCAGCAGCGCCGGGTCGCGCCAGTGCCACGCGAATGTGACCAGCCCACCTTTGCCGGCAAAGGCGATCGCTTCTTCGGTCTTGCGCCGGCCCTCCACCCAGTTGGCCGTCAGCCCGTAGTTCATGAAATCGTAGCCCATCAGCGCAGGGGACTTGCCGGTATCGGCGCGTACCCGTTCAGCCATGTCGATCGCGTCTTTCCAGGTCAGGTCGGCCTGGCCGGCGATGACCTGCTTGCCCCAGACGCTGCGCAGATAGCTGAATAGCGCGCGCGTTTTGGCATTCGCATTGTTGTCGACCGGCGCGCTGCGGGTGGCTGCCGGCGGCATGCTGGTGCAAAAGCTGCGCGCGATGCAGTAGTTCCCGCGTTCGACGCCCCAGCCGTCGTGATCGTTGACGCATAGCGGCCAGATCTGCTGGTTGACGGTGCAGGTGTCGTTGTCGGCCGCTTGCGAATGAGCGGGCAGCGTCAGGGCCGCCATCAGGGCGGTCAGACGGGCGAGCAGGCGGATGCCCGCCGTGCGTGGGTAGGTCATGTGTTTCTCCAGCGGTGAGGGAGCACCCAAGGTAGCCTTGTGCGCGCTGCTTTTCAACGATGTACTGTATTGACGGGCTTCTTTAGTCGGCAGCGCGCAACTGGGGCCGTGTTTAGTGCGTCACCTCGCGTGCGCTACCTCCTCGGCGCACTGGTGGCACAGCGCTCGTTCATCGAGCGCCACCCTCAGGTAGTCGCGGCAGCGGCCGCACCGGTGCGGGCGAGCGGCGCTCTTGCCGGCACGGACTGGTACCGCGTCGCCGGCCGGACCGGCTTCCCACGCGTCGAGCGCGTTCGCCTCGTCTCCCAGCACTACGAAACAACCGGGGAACAGGGCGCGCAGCCGCTCTTCGCTCTGCTGGTCCTGGTCGCCCTGGAACGCCAGGCACACGGGCGTACCCTTGTCGACCAGGGCGCGTGCGCGTTCGACCAGCGGCTGCAGCGAGCGGCGCCAGGTCAGCATCGCGTCGGTGTGGCGCAGCGCCGGGTCCATGCCGGACTGCTCGTCCTTTTCCGGAAATTCGTGCAGGAACAGCGACGCGCGAGGGTGGCCGGGCCAGGCAAGATACGCTTCCTCGCAGGCGAACGGCATCACCGTCGCCAGCATCTGTGCGCACAACAGAAACGATTCGCGAAGCGCCCATTGCACGCTCACCAGCGCCGCGCTACCGCTTTTCGCGCAGTACAAGGTGCGCTTGGACAGCTCGAACCACTCCGCACTGGCCCACTGGCGAAACTGCGCAAGGCAGGTGAGCGCCTGGTAGAAGCGGCCACCCTCCATGCATGCGTGCCACTGGTGGCGCGCCTCCTGCAATTTGCGCAACGCCAGGCGGTCGAGCTCTCGCAGGCTGTCCGGACGAGGCGCCGCCGGATCGTCCTGCATGTTCGCCAGATGAAAGCGCAGGAAGCTGCGCCAGTCCTTGGCGTCCTGCGTGGCCTGTTTGAGCGAGGTGCCGGACCATTTCATCTCGTCGCCCACGTCCTGGCTGCAAACCCACAGGCGGAACACATCGGCGCCACACTTGGCGAACAGCGCCTTGTGGTCCGGCGTGCCGCCGTCGGATTTGGAAAACTTCATGCCCTTTTCATCGACCACGAACCGGTGTGTCATCACCTTTTTGAAAGGCGGCAGGGCGCTTTTGAAGGCGTGGAGCAGGAACGAGGACAGGAACCAGCCGCGCGTCTGGTCCTGGCCTTCGACCGCCAGGTCGGCCTGGCCGCAGCCATCTTCGGCCGCGCTGTGCCAGGCGGCGCCGGCGTCGAACCAGACATCGACGCTCTGGGTACTCTTTGTGTAGCCGGGCGGGGTATCGAAGGTTTGCCAGGCTTCGACACCGCCACTGCGCACGCGCTGCACCAGCTCGCGCCACATGGCGGCGCTATCGGGATGCAGTTCGCCGCTCGCCTCATGGCGGAAGAACGGCAGCGGCAAACCCCACAGGCGGTCGCGCGACAAGGTCCAGAAGCGGCGCGTCGACATCATCAGGGCCAGAGGCGCGCGTGCCTTTTCGTCCGGTACGAACACGGTGTGCCCGAGCGCGGCCATGGCGCGCTGCGCCAGTCCTTCCGGGCAGCCGTCGAAGGGTTTGTGCAGATCGAGCGCCCACTGCTGGCTGGCGCGGTAGAACACCGGTTTCTTGTGGCGCCAGCACATCGTGGTTTCAACGCTCCTGCGCTCGACGTGCACCAGCCGGCCGGACTGCGCCAGCAAGTCGCATGACACCTGCGACGCCACTTCCAGCGTGGCGCCACGCAGCGCGTCCGGCATGGCGACCGTGCCGACGTCCATCAGGCGGCCATCCTTGCCGACATGGCAGTCGAGGCGCACGCCATCGGTTTCGTGGAGCACGAAGTCGTCCGGTCCGAACGCCGGCGCCAGGTGCACGAAGCCGGAGCCTTCGCTTTCGTTGGCAAACGCCGCCGCCAGCAGGGGCGCCACGAGGCCGGTGAGCGGACTGACCGCCTCCGGCCGCAGCGCGCCGAGCTGGGAAAAGTCGAGCGCACCATCGAATTCGTGGCCGGCGTGACTGAACATCGCCGGGTAGTCGCGCAGCAAACGGTCACGCGCCTGCACCGCGAGCACGACGCGCAGGCCATTATGGAGCGTGGCGACACTGAGCGCGCCCGCCTGGGGGTGGCCGAAACCGGCATTGGCCCACAGTGTCCACGGCGTGGTGGTCCAGGACAGCAGGTGCAGCGGGCCGGCCGGCCAGGCCGCCCCGTTCTGGCGCGCGCCTTGTTCCAGCGCCTGGCAGGACGCGGGCGCGAACGGCACGCTGAAGAAGGTCTCCATGCGCTCGCGGGTGGTTTTTTCCAGTTCGCTGGCGGCGAGCGCGCTTTGGCACGCCGGGCACCAGTGCACGGGCGAATGCCGTTCCACCAGCAGGCCGGCCTGCCACATCTCGAGCAATAGCGACAGCGAGGACGCCTCGCGCTCGGGGTCCATGGTCAGCCACGGCTGGTCCAGGTCCGCCATCAGCCCGGCGCGCGACATCGATAGCGCCTGCTGATCCTTCCAGCGCGTCGCTTCGTCGCGGCACTGCCGCATGAACAGGGGCGCGTTGTCCTTGGCGCGCGCGCCGTGACGCTTTTCGACCGCCAGTTCGAGCGGCAGTCCGTGGCAATCCCACCCGGCACGCCAGGTGACCCGCTGGCCGCACACGCTGGCGTAGCGGGCATGCACGTCCTTGAGCGTTTTGTTGAGCAGATGGCCCAGATGGGCGTCGCCGTTGGCGTAAGGCGGACCGTCGAGCAGCCAGTAGCGCGGTTTATCCTGGCGCGCGCTATCGAGCTGCTGGCGCTGGCCGGTGGCGCGCCAGTGGGCGAGCAGGCGCTCTTCCATCGCCGGACTGGGGGTATTCCAGAAGGCGGGCTGGTTCAGCCGAAGTGCGTAGCTTGACGCGGCGGGCGTGCCGCTGGCGTGGTCGTGCGATGGGGAAAACGAGGTGTGCATGTAGTGCTCCGATAAAGTCGGGAGCAAAGCTGGATGAGACTTGCGCGGAACGCTTCGCGAATTACCGCCAAGTGCTCGCTTGAAATTTATCCGACGACCGAAACACGAAAGCGAGCGACGTGTGTGGTCGCTCGGATAATTCGTGCAACACCCGCGCCCAGGCGCGGGCCGGCGGCGGCATCGAGTGCCGGGCGGGTGCGAAGGGGAGGGGCGTTGTGCGGGTTCATGGCTTCAATATATTGCACTGGCACATTTTACGCAAGGGCGTGTTGAAACCAGTTACAGCCCGTCGCGCTCGTGCGTCGCGTAGATTTTGCCGCTGGCCTTGTCATAGACTTGCACACGGTCGAGCTTGCTTAGTAGCCCGGTGCCATTGATCCTGTCGAGGGAAGGGGCGATGCGTGTAGTGGACTCACGTTCCTCGTAACTAAACAGGTAAGGCGCTTCCAGCGACGCCACGGCAATGCAACCGAACGGGCTTTTCTTCACCCGCGCCTCGGCGGCGGGCATGGGAACGGCGGTGGTGTAGTGAATGAATTCGTAAGCGTAGGGCATGACCGTGGCGGTATAGTTGCCACGAACTACTGCCGCAGCCGGTTCGTTCATCGCACCTGCCGGCACACCCAGCGCGAGCTCCGACGACTCCGTGTACGTCACCATGCTCCTCGCGCCATAAGCATTCTGCGTGGCGGATTTGCTGCTCTCGATTACATCGGACCTCAGGACCAGCTTGCGCATCGTGAGCGCTTCGGCGTTGGGCTGCTTGAGCAAGGAATCGCGGAAGGCAGCGGTCTTCTGTTTTACCATGAACGCCTGGCGCTCGGCGTCGTACTCCGCCTCGCATTTGGTCAGGAAGGCAATCGGCGCGACCGCGCTCATCGCCGCTGCCACGGCGGCGGCGTGCGCCTCGCGGTCCGCGCTGCTCGAAAATTCATCGATCTTGCCCACCGCATCGATCTTGCGCTTGACCCAGGCGAACACCTGTTTCGGATCGTTGCGGGCGTAGGCGGTCGGCGGCAGTGCCGGATCCCAGTGCACCGGGGCAAAGGAGCGATCAGCCGCCTTCGCAGCAGGGCCGCTTTTTTTAGCCGGCGTTTGTGCCGGTGCATTGGCGGCGCCAAGCGTCATGCCAACAAACATCAGGAGTGCGGCGGACGTTTTCATGAGTAGGTAATCCCTTGCGGTGGCAACTGTGTCGATTGAACAAGCATGCATCGCATTCTATTATTTCCATCAAGAAATTGATAGTCCCTCCGATTACTGCGTTGCCGATTTCCCTGTCGACTCCACGGACGCGCCGTCGTCGAAATCGAGCGTATCCGGGTCGCTGTCATTAGCCTGGGGTTTGCCGAACATCGTCAGCCACGCGAAGCCGATCACGCCGGCAATCACGGAGGCCAGCAGAATCGCCATCTTCGACGCGTTCACCACCTCGGGCTGGCCGACGAACGCGAGATTGGTAATGAAGATCGACATCGTAAAGCCGATACCGCCCAGCAGTCCCGCGCCGAATACATGGCGCCAGCCGAGGTCGAGCGGAAGCCGGCATATGCCGATTGCCACCGCCGCGAAACAGAACAAGGTGATTCCCAGCGGCTTGCCGATCACCAGGCCGGCGAGAATGCCGAGGCTATTGGCCGACATCAGCTCCTGGGTCCAGCCGGACGCGATGAGAATGCCTGTATTTGCGAGGGCGAAGATCGGCAAAATGATAAACGCAACCGGCTTGTGCAGGATATGTTCCAGCCGGTGCGATGGCGATTCCTGATCGTCCTGCTTCGCGGAGAACGGTATGGCGAAGGCCAGCAGCACGCCGGCAATCGTCGCATGCACGCCTGATTTAAGCATCAACACCCACATGACGGCGCCGCCCACCAGGTACGGCGCCAGCGCCATGATGCGCAGCACGCGGTTCATGCAAACCAGCAGCGCGAACATGGCCACGGCCGCCAGCAGATAGGGCACCGACAGCTGGGCGGTATAAAAGACGGCAATCACGATGATCGCGCCCAGGTCGTCCATGACGGCCAGCGCGGTCAGGAAAATCTTCAGCGACGCCGGCACGCGGCTGCCCAGCAAGGCCAGCACGCCCAGGGCGAAGGCGATATCGGTCGCCATCGGAATGCCGATGCCGGCCTGCGTGGGCGAACCGTTATTGAAGCCGAAGTGGATCAGCGCCGGCACGCAAATGCCGCCCACCGCCGCCACGATGGGGAGCAGCGCGTTCTTGAAGTTGGACAGCTCGCCGTTATACAGCTCGCGCTCCAGTTCCAGGCCGATCAACAGGAAGAAGAAGGCCATCAGCGCATCGTTGATCCAGTGCTCGATGCTCAGGCCGGCCAGTTTGAGGTGCCAGAACTGCAGGTAGTCGCCGCCGACGGGGGAGTTGGCCAGCACTAGCGAGACCAGGGTGCAGACGATCAGGACAATGCCCCCGGCTTTGCTCGACGCAAAGAACGCCTTGAAACTGTTCGACAGACTTCTAGCGACAATCGCCATGTGATTCCTTTCGCCAAAGATTGGCACGGTAGTTGGATCAGGAAAAGCGGGGCTCTGGAGGAGCGAGATGAAGCACGCGGCATGCAAGGATGCACCGCTCAGGCGGAGAAAAAAGCTGGAAAGAGAAGGAAGAGGGGGTCATGGGTCGTCAACAAGCCGCGTGGCGGCCCGACCATCGCAAAACCTGCCACACGGACGTGTGGACACCCAGGGCACAGTATAACCGATTCGCACCCCGGCGGCTAGCGGGTGGCGCGGCTCGGGCATCACATGCCCCATGAAAAAAAGGGGGCCGGATAGACGTGCTATCCGGCCCCCTTTTTCATTTACCACGCGAGCGAAAAATTACAGCGACTTGAGGAATGCCAGCAGGGCCTCGCGGTCTTGCGCCGACAGATTTTCGAAGCGCTGGCGCGAGCGGTCCGCCTCGCCGCCGTGCCACAGGATCGCCTCGGTCAGGTTACGCGCGCGGCCGTCGTGCAGGTAGCCGGCTTTGCCGTTCTTGCCCATGACCATGTCGGTGTAACCGATGCCCCACAGCGGTGCGGTACGCCACATATTGCCTTTTGCCTGGCCTTCGGCAAACTTGTCAGCCAGTCCCGCGCCCATGTCATGCAGCAGCATGTCGGTGTAAGGGCGAATGGTCTGGTTGCGCAGCTCGGCGAACAGATGGCCGGCGCCTGTCTTCATCTGCACGGTGTGGCAGGCGGCGCAGCGCATACCCTGGAACAACTTGCCGCCGGCGTTGACCTGCTGCGCGTCGACGCGGTGCTCATCGAGCGGCGCCACGCCCTTCGGAAAGCCGCTGACGACGCTGCGTTGCGCCGGCACGCCAACCAGTGCCAGGTATTGCGCGATCGACTTCAGGTCGGCGTCAGGAATGCCTTTTTGCGTTCCGCCTGATGCGCAACCGGCCGGATTGGCGCCGCAAGTGCGGTTCGGATAGAGCGGCGAGGTGACCGACATGTCGAGCAGCAGCGCGTCGGCGCTCTGGTGACGCAAGGTCGCCTTCGATGCCTTCCAACCGAAGCGGCCGAGACGCACCGCACCGGTTTCCGGATCGAACACGAAGTTGGCCGTGCCCTTGACCCCATCGGCGTCCAGCGGCTGGGCCGCACGCGCCAGGATGTCCGCTTCCGGAATGGCTTCGAGCAAGCCGGTGCCGATCATCGGCTGGGCCGCGCGCAGCGAGAAGGCGTCCGGCACCGGCCCCTCAAAGCCGAGCGTGGGCTTGCGCAATTCCACCATGGTGCCGTCGGCCAGTTTGACCGACCGGGTCTCGAAGCCCGCCACGCGCACCCCGGCACCCCAGCTCTGGGTACTGCCGGCGGGCGATACGGCGTTCATCTGGACCGCGGTGCCGTACAACGGATGCGGCAGTTGCTGGCCCGTCGGGCTGGTTGAGGCAACGCGCACCGACATGCTGTCCAGACGCTGGTTGAGCGCGCTCGGCGCCGGACTGCGGCCGTTGTTGACGTGGCAGGCGATACAGGCGGACTGGTTATAGCGCTGTCCTTGCAGACCCACCGCGGGCAGGTAGCGGTCGTTGCCCGGCTCGTTATGCTCGCCTGTCAGGAAATTCGTATGCACCAGACGCCGGCCTTCGACAAAGCGCTGCATGTTTTGCATACCCACATTGTTATGCGGCTGCTGGAACATGAACAGGCCGTTGTCGGTGTAGTTGTAGGAGATCGATCCCAGGCCACCGGACAAGGTTTCTTCCGGCAGCGGCACCGAGTTCAGGCGCGGCTGCACGCCGTACCACGGCTTCAGGCCGGCGCCGACCACGTAGACCCACTCGTACGAGTAATAACGGATGCCGCCGGTGTCGCCCTTCGCGGCCATCGATTCCCTGGTCGAGAAAAACGAGGGCGACACTTCAATGATGTCGCCGGCGACCAGCGGACGTCCCGCAACGCTCTTGCCATTTGGCATACCACTGGCATCGATGCCTCCATGTCCCGGGTAGCCCTTGACCAGCAGGGTGCAGGCGCCGTTGATGCCGTTGACATGGGTCAGCTTGCCGTTGGCAGGGTAGGGGATCGGCGCGCACTGGGCCACACTGCGGTCGACCAGTTCGCCGGGATTCATCCAGCCGTAGCCGGTCACGCCAGGGCGGTCGAAGGCGCGGAAAAAGGCCACGCCGCCGGACAGGAAGTCGGTCTGCGTGTACTGGTTGACGATCAGCTGCGGCGTGGTGACGCCGGCCACGCGGCTGTTGTCGATGATCTCGACGCCCCAGGTGCGGTTCTTGAAGTATTGCGGCACGAAAGTGAGGTAATTTCCCGGGCCCTTGTCGACAGGCAGGCCGGTTGCCGGATCGACCGTTTCGTTGGGACCCTGGCCGATCTCGTTCCAGTCCTCGCCGCGCTCGCGGCCGTGGCGGGCCAGGCCGCGCGCGCCGAAGCGGGTGACCAGGGTGCCGTCGGGCAACGTGAACTGCAGCGTTTCGAGCGGTTCGGCCGAAGCGGGCAGGGGAGTGAGGCCATTGCCGTTGGCGGGGAAGGGATGCGCCGAGGTAAAGGACACGGGCACGGTGTTGTCGCTGCCCGGGGTCTTGAACGCCACCTCGAACAGCGAATAGCCGTACTGGGTGGCGCGGGCCACGCCCTGCAGGCGGATGAAGCGGGCGTTGATGCCGAGGTTGAAAAATTCCTCGGTGCCGCCGCGGCCGTTACTCACGTTGCGCACCTGGGTCCAGTTCTGGCCGTCGTCCGACACGCGCAGTTCGTACTGCTTGCCGTGGGCGTTTTCCCAGAGCAGCTTCATGTAGCCGACCTGGGTCTTGGCGCCGAAGTCGAACTCGATCCAGGCGCCGTCCTCGGGCCTGCTGGCCCAGCGCGTCGCCGCTTTGCCGTCGATCGTCATGGCGGCCGACATGCCCTGGTTTTCAACCGGCGAGGAATTGGCCGCGACCGGTTTGATGGCCACGCCCGGCTGGCCGGGTTCATTCGGTGCGGGCACGGGGACAGGTACCGGGTTGGTGCTCACCGGCGCGCCGGAAAAGGCCTGGATCTGGAAGATGGAGTAGCCGTACTGGGTAGAGCGCTTGACGCCCTGCATGCGCAGATAGCGGCCTTTGCCGATCAAGCCGGTGATGTCCTCGGTGCCGCCCTGGCTGTTGTCCACGGTCCGGATGGTGGTCCAGCTGGTGTTATCGTCCGACACTTGCAGCAGGTATTGGCTGGCGTGGGCGTTTTCCCAGTCGATGCGCACGCGGCTGATGAATTCGGACTTGCCGAAGTCGAGCGTGAGCGATTCGGCGTCGGAAAAGCCGCTGGCCCAGCGCGTGTTCTCATTGTGGTCGATGGCGGCCGTGCCGGCCAGGTCGGGCCGCTCGGCCGAACTGGCGCTGGCACTGAGCGGCGTGAGCGCCGCTTCCGCGCTCGGCCCGGCGCCGGCGACCATGCGCGACGTGCCGCTCATGCTGCCCTGGGCGGCCGGCGGGGACTCACCGCCGCCGTTGCCGCCGCAGGCGGCCAGCAGCAGTGCCAGTGCGAGGGGAAGCCCCTGGGCCGACAGCTTGCGCAACTGTCCCGGCGTTGCCCCATTGCGCGGCGCACCCGATGTTGAATACCTCATATTTACCTCGTGATTGTCGGACTTCATTAAAGTGATGCAGCCGGGTTGAACCGGCCGCCACGCTTCTCTTGATGGCCAGGCAGCGTCGGCAGCCCCGCCGTCGTGCGGTTTCGTGGATTGCACCGCCTACTGTTCGCATCTTTATAACATGCAAATATGACAATCTGGAAACGTTACCAGTACCGCGTGCTGTTTTTACCGTTGAAGTGTTGGAAGAGCGCTACGCCAGGGGAAATCGTGTTTACGCCGGGTGCGCCCGGGGCAGCGTTAAGTTGTTACAGATGCTATACTGTACGTTAACACAGTACTCGACACTTCCCGCATGCACAAATTCACGCCGATCAATCTGGAACCGGTGCCGCGCAACGGTCCGGTGCCCAGCGACACCAAGCGCCCGGACATCGGCATTTTCCATGTGGCCGACGACGCCATCACCAACGCCAGCACCGACAGCGAAATTGCCCGCGAATTCATCGCACACGGGGAACTGAGCGAAAAATCGATCGCCAACACGCAAAAGGAACTGTTTCGTTTCCTCACCTGGTGCCGAGAGGAAGCGGGCAGGTCGTTTCACCAGCTCAGCGTGGCGGACCTGAACCTGTACAAGGAATTCCTGAAAAATCCACCGCCCGACTGGGTGGCAACGACCAAATGGCCGCGCAGCGATCCGCGCTACCGCCCGTTTACCGGGCCGCTGTCGGACGCCAGCCGGCGCCAGGCGATGATCGCGGTCAAGGGTTTACTGGCGTTCGCCGAACAGACCGGCTATATGCGGCGCAATCCGGCGCGGCTGGTCAAGAACGTCAAGGCACCGGGCGCCAGCCGCATCACGCGCTACCTGACGCCGCATGCCATCGCCCTGGCGCTGGCCACCGTCAGCGCGCGCGATGCGGCTACCCTGTCGGCGTTCAAGCAGCGCGAACGGGACCGCTTCCTGCTGGTGGCGTTCACCCATACCGGCGCGCGCCTGAACGAAATCGTCAGCGCGAGCATGGGGGCGATTTATACCGAAGGGAACGCTCGCTGGTGGCTCGACGTTGTGGGCAAGGGAAACAAGCCACGCCGCTTGCCGGTCCCGCCGGAGATGCTGGCGGCATTTCGCGACTACCGCCATGCGTTCGGCTTGCTGCCGCAGACGCATCGGGGCGATAGCACGCCGCTGGTGTTATCGAGCCGCAGCATCGAACGCGTGCGCATCACCGACGAAGCTGCCGCGCAGGCCCTGAAAGCCGTGTTCGGCGCCGCCGCATCGGCCGCCGCGGCCCAGGGCGATACCGAAACGGCCGCGGTATTGCGCCAGGCATCGCCCCACTGGCTGCGCCACAGCATGCTGACCAACCATGCCAACAACGGCGTGCAGCTGAAAACCCTGCAGGACACGGCCGGGCACGCGAACATCGCGACCACGGCGGCGTACCTGCACAAGACCGACAACGAGCGCCACGACGAGATCATCGCTTCGGTGATCGGCAAGGGTAGCCTGTAATCGCTCCGCTGGCGCGGCGTCAGGCCGGCCCGGTCCTATCTGAGCTGAAAAAGCAGGTACAGCCCGCCGATATGGCACAGCAGGATGACGATCGAATCAACGCCGAAGCGGGCGATCGTGCGGTTGCTGCGTTCGATCAGCCCGATCAGGTAAATGGTCCCCATCAGAATGCACAGCAAGGTGGCAAGGAGGGAGAAATTGCCGACGATGGCGAGCACGGCCGGTCCGGCATACAGCGCGTCGATGAGCGCGATCAGCACCAGGTTGAACATGCTGGTGCCCTGGAAGTCGGCAATGGCCGTCTCGTAGTGCCGCAGGCGCAGCGCCGCCGTCACCGTGCTCAGTTCAGGCGGCGCCGTCGCCGCAGCGCGCAAGCGACATGACGTGGCCCGGCACCTACGTGCCGGTCTTGGCGCCGGCAGCGTTGGCCCGATGGTGCGCCACGCGGTCCAGTTTCGCATGAATGAGCAGCGTGATTTCCACCAAGTGGCTCGAATACAGCAGCGCAAGGGTATCGATCAGATGGCGCAACTCCTCGCGCCGCGGGCTGAACAAATAGCTCGACGGCGAGGCGCCGCCACGCAGCATTCCCGCACGGCGCAGGTAGTCGAGCACCTCGCGCGCCTTGGCGGGCGCCACGTACAGGCGCCGTGCGAGGTCCGGCGCGGACCAGGACGCAGGCGCGCTCGCATGCAGCAGCATCAGCGCTTCAAGATGGGGAATGGAAGGAAGGTTCCTCAAAATCAGGCGGCGCACGTCGGAAGGAATCTGTTTTTTCGCCATTGTCGCAGTGGGTCGGAGCGATCGGGATTGCCGTCCGCAACTATTAATGGGCGATAATTCTATATCAACAAGATGCCGCTGCGAACGGCAATTTCGTGGAAAAATGGCGTAGTTGCGCGATCGGCAAAAAGCGGCCCCTCACTAAGTATTCGCTAAGTGTCAATCTCTACCATTGCTGAGCCGGCGTCCACGACGATGCCGCGCATCAACACGCTCATCACGCGGAGGAAAGCATATTGTCTCAACAGCTACCCGCTGGCAGCCCGGCATATTGGTCCCGCGTCCTGCCTGTCATCGCCATGGCCATGGCCATCGTATGGCCGGGCAGCGCCATCGGCGCGGCGGCGCCATCGAGAGCAATGCCGGCGGCCGACGTCGGCACGCAACTGCGCGTGCTTGCGCAGCAACGGCCATGGACCTGCGTCGACCAGCACGCCACGCCAGCGCCGGGACCCGGTGTGAGCGGGGGCGTGGCCGAATGCGCATGGCAGAACCGCCTGCGCATGCGGCGCTGGAGCGGGCAGGGTGGCGTCAAGCCCGGCGCCTGCGTCAGCGCACAAGCGCAATGGTGGGCCTGGGCCCGCGCCGGCACGGGCGCGCCGGTGTGGCGCAGCGCGTGGGCCAGCCAGAGCGTCATTGACGAGCACGGACCGCAGAAGCGCATCGTGACGGTGCAGCGCCTGGCCGACGGCGAATGGCGCTTGACCGAGTGGCGCTGGGACCCATCCGAACGCGCCGCCACCCGGCGCTGGCAGGAGCAGCGCTGGGCACTGCTGGCAGCCAGCGCCGCCAAGCTGCGCTCGCCTGCCGAGCCGGCCTCCGGACCGGTCGAGGAACGCATGCTGCACAGCGTCCTCGAAGCGCACCTCGCGCAGCGGACCGGCGAAATCGGTGCCCGAACCTGGCAGTGGCAGGCGCAGCGCTTGTGCCTCACCGTCGATGCCCTGGGACTCGGACAGCAATTGATGCAACTGCCTTACGCGGCCGACGACAGCCGCCTGGAGCAGCGCGCCGCCATGCAATTGCAACTGGCGCGGCGCTATCCCAAGGCGACCTGGCTCACGCCGTTCAGCCTGGTGCCAAAGGCGCCCCATGCCCGCGGCGGCGCCAAATTCCATGCCGTGTGGATCGAAAACACCACGCTCAAGGGACAGGTATGGATTCCGACCAAGGGCAGCGGCCCCCTGGTCAGGCTGCGCATCACGACCGTGCTGCCGCCAGGCCAGGTCGAGGCGCAGGCCGTCGCGCGCGCCGAGCAGGTGCTGCAAAACGAATTGCGGGCGCTGGCCGCGCGCTGGGCGGTCGAGCATGAATGAGGACGTCTCAACGCTTCCCCTGTGGCTGCTTTCACCACTGGCCGTGGTCGGCGCCGGATTGCTGCTGTCGCAGGTGATCGGGGTGCTGATGCAGTCGCGCGGCTGGCCCAAGCTGTATGGCGCGGTCATCGCCGGACTGATCCTTGGCGTCAGCGGCCTGGGCCTGGTCGATGCGGCGCTGCTGTCGCAGTTCCAGGAACTGTTCAACGCCGCTTCGGCACTGGTCCTGTTCGAAGTGGGCCGCAAGATGGACCTGGCGTGGCTGTGGCGCAGTCCGCGCCAGGGCGGCTCGCTGGTGCTCGGCTGCGTGCTGCGCGGCATGGGCGCGTGGGCGGTGCTGGCCGCCTTCGGCCTGGGCTGGGGCGAAGCGGCGTTCATCGCCGCCATCCTGATCGCCGTCAATCCGGTCGTGTTCACGTCGATGGTGTCGGACTCGCACGCCAGCGGGGTGGCGACGTATGCCGCGGCCAATACGGTCGGCATCAGCAACCTGGTCGCGCTGCTGGCCCTGTCGGGCTCGCTGGCGTGGATGCGCAGCCACGGCATCAACGCCGAATTCGGCTTTTCCGGCGAGTTGTTGCGGCAGGGCAGCCAACTCGCGCTGGGCGCGGCCATTGCGCTTCTCTGCTATGGTTTGTATACGATCGCCACCCGTATTTCGAAAGCACAAGCCGGATTGCGCCCGGGGATCCTGCTGGCGGCTCTGATGATGGACCTGGGACTGTGTTCGGTCAGCTCGGCCAGCGCCCTGTTGTCGCTGCTGTTGATGGGATTGTTGCTGCGTAACGCAGAAACGCGCGAAAACGTGTTCCAGGCGCAGGTCAAGACGGCCCAGGATATCGGCTACGCGCTGCTGTTCATGATGTCGGCCGCGCTGGTCCAGCTCCAGCATCTGTTCCAATGGATGCCCTTGCTCGCGGCGCTGCTGATCTTCGCCGTGCGCATCGGCCTGACCCGGCTGGCCCTGATGCCAAGCGCCGCCTGGAGCCGGAACAAGAAGCATGCCATCGCACTGTCGCTGTGCTCGCTGGTCAGTTTCGGCTCGCTGGTGGTCGACAATTCGATGAGCGGGGCCTCGTACATGAGCGAGGCCGCGGCCAGCATCATGGCGGCCCTGCTGGCCCTGAACGTGCTGGTCGGGCCGGGCCTGACCTGGTGGGGATTGAAGCTTGCAGACGAGACACACGAAGGAGATGAACATGGCTGACGCCATCCTGGAACAAGAGCGCCTCGCCGCCGCCCAGGCGCTGGCCGTGGCCGGGCAGGGTCCGGCCTACCTGCCGCCGTTTGCGCACTCGCAACTGGGCAGCATGGGCATCGAGCTCGAACTGATGGTGCTCGACCGCCTCACCTACGACCTGATGCCGGCCGCGCCGGACATCCTGCGCCTGCTCGACATGCAACGCAAGAAATGGATCGCCACGCCGGAAATCACCACGTCCATGCTGGAAGTGGCCAGTTCGATCCTCGGCAGCTACGCCGAAGCGGCCGCCGAGATCGAGGAAATCCGTTCCAGCGTCCAGCAGGCCGCCTTCCGGGTCGGCGCCGCCATTTCCGGCGGCGGCGCGCACCCTTTCCAGAAATGGAACGAGCAGCGCATCTATCCGAAGGAGCGCTACCGCGAGTCGGCCAAAAAGTACGGCTATCTGGCGAAAATGTTCACGGTGTTCGGCATGCACGTGCACATCGGCGTGCCCAGCGCCGACGAAGCCGTGCGCCTGTGCGCCTGGCTGACCCAACGCGCGCCGCTGTTCATCGCACTGTCGGCCAACTCGCCCTGCTGGCAGGGAGAGGAATCCGGCTTTTGCAGCGCCCGCAGCAATGTCGTCGGGGCCTTTCCCATGAGCGGCACCATGCCCGCCCACATCCGCACCTGGCACGATTTCGAGCGGCACTTCGCGCGCCTGGCCGGCCATGGCATTGTCAACAGCATCAAGGATTTTTACTGGGACGTGCGGCCCAAGCCCGAATTCGGGACCATCGAACTGCGCGTGCTCGATACCCCGCTGCACCCGTCCTACGCGGCCGCGCTGGCCTGCTATGCACGCGAACTGTGCATCGAAGCGTTCGAGGCGCCGGGCACATGGCCGCTCGACGATTCGCGCGAGCTGTACGCCTGGAACCGCTTTAACGCGGCCAAGGACGGGGTCGAGGCAAACTGGATCAACCCGTGCACCGGCGTCGGCCTGCCGGTCAGGCAGGTAGTCATGGACGACCTCGAACGCCTGGCGCGGCGTTCGCCGGATCCCGGCTTCGGCCTGGCTTGCCGCATGATCGGGGAACTGATGCGCGACGGCGGCCAGGCACGCTGGCTCACCGCCCATCTGGACGCCGGTTCCGGCATGAATGACCTGTCGCGGGTGGCCAGCGAGATGTTCGAACGCCCGCCCGCCGGCGCGCTGCCGGCCGGGGCCCCGGCATGAGAGTGCTGCTGGTCGAGGACGATCCGATGATCGGCAACGTGGTCCAGCAGGAATTGCGTGACGCCAGTTACGCGGTCGACTGGGTGTGCGACGGTCAGGCCGCGCTCACCAGCATCGCGGCGGCGCAGGGCTACTCGCTGGTATTGCTGGACCTGGGCTTGCCGAGGAAGGATGGGATGGAGGTGCTGCGCGCGATCCGCTCGGCCAGGAACGACGTGCCGGTGCTGGTGCTGACCGCGCGCGACGCCACCGAAGACCGCGTGGCCGGGCTCGACAGCGGCGCCGACGACTATCTGGTCAAGCCGTTTGCCATGAGCGAGCTGCTGGCGCGCATGCGCGCGCTCACCCGGCGCAAGGAGCATGCGGTCGGCCCCAACCTGTCGAATGGGGTCGTCACGCTCGATCCGGCCACCCATGAAGCCCAGGTGGGCGCTGTTGAAGTGCGCCTGACCGCGCGCGAATTCTCGCTGCTGCAGTCGTTGCTGCTGCGTCCGGGCGCAATCCTGTCGCGCTCGGAGCTCGAGAACCGGCTGTATGGCTGGAACGAAGAGGTGGAAAGCAACGCCGTCGAATTCCTGATCCATAGCCTGCGTAAAAAGCTCGGCGCCGACGTCATCAAGAATGTGAGGGGAGTGGGATGGATGGTGTCGAAGGGCCGGTAGGCGCCTCGCTGCGCTGGCGCCTGTCGATGTGGCTGTCGCTGGCGATCATTCTCATCGCCGCCGCCGCCGGCGTCATCTCCTTCGTCTGGGCCACCGATGAAGCGCACAAGCTGCAGGACCTGCAACTGCGCCAGACCGGCTACCTGATCAGCCGGCTCGATGCCGTACCGTCCTCGCCGCTGGCGCGCGAGCGGGCCGGCGACGTCGACTTCGATGCGCGCGTGGTCGTGCGTTTCCTGCGCACGGGTAACGGCTTGCCGGCACCCCTGCCTGCCCGTCCGCCGGTTTTTTCGAGCCTGCTCGGCGACGGACTGCAAACGGTGTTGGTCGGCAATGAACAATGGCGCGTCTTCGTCAAGACCAACGCCAGGGGCGTGAGGGTGGCGGTCGGCCAGCAGACCACGGTGCGCGACGCCACGGCGCGCGCCAGCGCCTTGCGCACGCTGATGCCGATCCTGCTGCTGGTGCCGGTGCTGGTGTTGCTGGTGGGCGTGCTGCTGCAACAAATGTTCAAGCCGTTCGAAACGCTCGCCGGCGACCTCGCAAGCCGGTCCGAAGCCGACCTCGGCCCCCTCGATCACGCCGGGCTGCCTACGGAAGTATGGCCATTCGTGGTGGCGATCAACGCGCTGCTGGTGAGGATGGGACGGTCCCTGGCCGTGCAGCGCAGGTTCATCGCCGATGCCGCGCATGAGCTGCGTTCGCCGCTGACGGCGATGTCCCTGCAGGCCGAACGCCTGGGCGCGGCCAACATGCCGCAGGAGGCGCGCTCGCGGCTCGATGCCTTGAGCGCCGGACTGCAACGCACGCGCATCCTGCTCGACCAGCTGCTGACCCTGGCGCGGACCCAGGAAGCGCCGCGCGAAGCGGCGGGCAAGGTGTCGCTTGCGCACGTCATTCGCGAAGTGCTCGAAGACATGATCCCGCTCGCCGAAGCGAAAAATATCGACCTGGGCGTGATCGGCGAGGCCGACGGTGACATCCAGGCCCGCTTCGTCGACCTGAAAGTGCTGGTCAAGAATTTGCTCGACAATGCCGTGCGCTACACGCCCGAAGGCGGCCGCGTCGACCTGACGGTACGGCGCGAGGGCGCGGCGGTCATCCTGCAGGTGGACGACACCGGCCCGGGCATCGCCCCCGCCGAACGCGAGCGCGTCTTCGATTCGTTTTACCGGGTACTGGGCAATGGCGAAATCGGCTCGGGCCTGGGCCTGTCCATCACGCGCACCGTGGCCGAGAGCATGCAGGCGACGATTGCACTTTCCGATTCACGCCCCCCGGAAACGGGACTACGGGTCCTTGTCACCTTCAGGCAAGCCGCTTGATCGGCTTTCCGACCAACCAGGGGCGGCGCGGCCGCCGATGACTTTATGAAAATCTCTCTCCCCGCCATGATCGGCACGGCGGCAATGGCGCTGGCATTGCTGGCGTTCCTGGCTGTTCCGGCGCAGGCGCGCAGCGCACAGGCTGGCGCCGGCGCGGTGGCGAAAAGCGTGCGCCATGCCCAGGCCAGGCCGAAGGCAAGGCACAAGGCCAGGCCCGCCAAACGCCGCGCGACAAGCGGCGCCAGGCCGGCAAAGCGCTATCGGGCCGACTCGCCGCGCCGGGCGACGCTGGCCGCGCTCAGGTCGAGCGCCGTGCTGATTATCGATCCATCGGCGCACAAGGTGTTATACGAGAAAAATGCGGACGCGGTCATGCCGATTGCCTCGGTCACAAAACTGATGACCGCGCTGGTGGTCATCGGGGCCGGGCAAGACATGGATGAGGTGCTGACCGTGGCCGACGCCGATGTCGACCGGCTCAAGTATTCCTCGTCGCGCTTGCGGGTCGGCACCAGCCTGGCGCGCTCCGGCATGCTGCACATTGCACTGATGAGTTCGGAAAACCGCGCGGCCTCGGCCCTGGGACGCCATTATCCCGGCGGCACGCCCGCATTCGTGCTGGCGATGAATGCCAAAGCGCGCGCCCTGGGCATGCATCACTCGCGCTTTGTCGAACCGACCGGTTTGTCGAGCCTGAACGTGTCGACGCCCGAGGACCTGGCCAGGCTGGTTATCGCAGCGCAACAGCAACCCCTGATCCGGACCTATTCGACCGACCCCGACCATACCATTGCACAAGGGCGCCAGGCGACGGTGTACCGCAATTCCAACCGCCTCATTGCCAGCCCGAGCTGGCACATCGGCACGCAAAAGACAGGGTATATATCGGAAGCGGGCCGCTGCATGGTGCTGCACGCGAAGGTGAAAGGGCGCGCGGTGGTGATGATCTTTCTCGACGCACAAGGCAAATTCTCGCGCGCCCGCGATGCCAACCAGGTCCGCTCCTGGCTGGCCCGCGCGCGACGCTGACGGCGCCAGCGTTCGACAGCCAGGAGAGCGGCTGGCGCAAGCCGCCGGGCATTGCCAGGGCCGGCGCAGGAACCGGCGCGGGTTTTTGCGATCGAATCATACCCGCCCGTGTTTTCGGGCCGATTCGTATCGTGACCTGAGGAGAAAACCATGAACCTTGCCAGACCACTTAAATTGACCTTCATCAGCGCCATGCTCGTTGCCCTTGCAACAGGGTGTGCTTCGGAACCGACCGACCGGCGCATCGGTGTCGCCATCGAGGATACGGCCATCAGCGCCAGGGTGAAAGCGGCGCTCGCTGGCGATCCGGACGTCAAGGCGCGCGACGTGCAGGTCGAGACTTTCCGCGGCGTTGTCCAGTTAAGCGGATTCGTCGACTCGCATGAAAACGTCCAACGTGCCCTTGATGTAGCACGCCGTGTCAATGGCGTACGCGAGGTAAAGAACGCCTTGATCGTGAAATAGCGCGCCCCCGGCAAGCTGCCCGCGCTGTATTCCAGGGCGCATGCCAGGCGCTTGCAGCCGGTCCGGGAACCCCGCAGCGCGAATGCCATCGAATGTTCAGGGGCGCCGTCGCAGCCAGGCGGGTGCCGCGCCCCGCATCGGATGACTACGGGAGGCATCATGTACACACACTGGATTCGTCGATTTACCATATTGGCCGCGCTGGCGGCGGCCCCTGCAACTGGCCTGGCCGATGGCGCGCCCGGCGCCGGGCAGGCGCAAGGAGGCAATTCCCAAGGCGGAAAAGCGGCAGCCGCCACTGAGGGGCAGCAAGGGCAGGGGGCGCCAGCGGCCGGCCAAATGGTGGTGCCAGCCACCATTTTCATGCTGGTCCCGGTCGCTGTCGCCACCAAGGACAATGCCATGAAATCCGGCTGCTGGGCCCGGATATATTCGGGCAAGAACTACAGCGGCGACACGCTCACCCTGGCAGGACCGCTCGACATTGCCGACATGAGCGGCCCGTTCGGGCTCAATTGGGATGACAAGGTCGACAGCGTTGAAATCGGCCCCAAGGCGACCCTGACTGTGTTCGACAACCAGAAGTTCGCGGATCAGGTTGCGCAGTTCAAACCCGGGCAAAGGGTACCCGATATCAGCAAGCCATTGGGTTTTTTCGACGAGTTTGCTTCGGTACGCCTGAGCTGCGCGAAGGCCTAGTGCCGGGCTTTTTGAGTACGCACCCTCGCGCCTCCATGCGCGGGGCGCGGGGAAGCGATTGACATCATTGGAAACCGGAGGCAAATAATGAACCAGAGACAATTTGATTCCTGCATCGAGGCATGTCACTCCTGTGCAACGGCATGCGACGAATGCGCCAGCGCCTGTCTGAAGGAAGACGACGTGACGATGATGGCGCGCTGTATTGCTCTCGATATCGACTGCGCCCATCTTTGCCGGGCCGCTGCCGGATTCATGGCCCGCGGCAGCCAGTTCGCCCGCGCGCTGTGCCAGGTGTGCGCGGACGTCTGCGACGCCTGCGGCGAAGAATGCGCCAGGCACCAGGCTGCGCACTGCCAGGCCTGTTCGCAGACATGCCGCCGTTGTGCGGACGAATGCCGCCGCATGGTGGCCACTGCCGCATAAGCGCTAGCACCCAGCCGGTGGCGCCACGGCCGCTGCCGCCGGGTGGATGCCGAATCACCGGCGCGCCGATCACGGGCGCGTTGATCTCGGGCGCGTTGCGGCGCCGCCCCCGAGTGCATCGGCGCGGGGAAACGCCGGGTGCACCGCCTGGCGATCGCATCGACGTCAACGGCTCCGCATGTGCCGCGGCCGGCCGGCCCGGATGCGGCCGGGCTGCGGGGCGCGCGCCGACATGAGCCGATTTTTCCGGGCACTCAGCGATCCCGGTGCCGGGCCGGGTTGCGCCTGGCAGGTGCAGAGCGCGCCGGCCCGCCTTCCGCATCCGCATCCGGTTCCGGTTCCGGTTCCGGACCCGGTCCGCTTACCGGCCCCGCCTCGATGGACGAGCGGCGACCGACGAGCTTGAAATTGCGCTCGATCCAGCCATCGGCGGCGGCGTACCCGACGTCGTGCAGGTAAGACAAAAAGTCCCACGCGGCATTCACCTTGCTCGACACGCTCAGTTGCAGCACCGCGTCGTCGGCGCTGATCCGATGCAGGCGCGTATCGGCGAAGCGGACGTGCGCCTGATTTTCCTCGTCGATGAGTCGCTTGAGCAGGAGGATGGAACTGATTTCCCGGACCCCGGCTGGCGTTGAAAGTGATTTCGTTGAGCCGGTTGGCGATCTCGGCGGCGGTACGCGGCAGCTCGTTGCGTACCACAGGATTGATTTGAATAATCACCAGGTCGCGCGGGCAGGATTCGTCAATCAGTGGAAACACACCGGGTTTCCCATGTAGCCACCATCCCAGTAAGCCTCGCCGTCGATTTCCACTGCCTGAAACAGCTGTGGCAGCGACGCCGACGCCATTACCTTGTCGATATCGAGTTCATGCCGGCGAAAAATCCGCGCCAGTCCCGTGCGCACATTCGTTGCAGAGATAAACAGTCCCAGCTCGTCGCAGGCACGGACGCGCTCGAAATCGATCAGTTCAGCCAACAGGCTGCGCAAGGGATTGATGTTGAAAGGATTGAATTCATAGGGCGACACCATGCTGGTCGCCATCTGGAAAAACGCGTACGCCGGCGAACTGTCAAGCCTCCAGCGCCCCATCAGATGGTCGAGCGGGGTACGCTGGAACGGACTGAGACGGGCGGCATGGCTGAGCGCCCGCCAGAAGGTGGCCAGCGCGCGGCGGGCGCCGGCGAACGCGTCGGCCAGCACGACGGCGTTCACCGCACCGGCGCTGGTGCCGCTGATCCCCCTGATCGACAGGCGTTCATCCCCCAGCAAACGGTCGAGCATTCCCCAGGCGAGCGCACCATGCGCACCGCCGCCCTGCAGCGCAATATCAATGTGTTTCGCCTCTGTCGCACACATGGTTCCTCCGTTTGCGGCCGGGCCTGAAGCGAACGCATGCGACTGGCCCCATTTTCGCATGCACGCGCTGCCTTATAGATCCGTGCGGCGAGTACTTGGTTCGGCCCCGATGCGGCCTTCGGCAAATGTGATGCACGCGAGCATCCGGCAAGCATGTGCGCTAAAAGTTGCATGACCGACCAACGCATACATCAAAGAGAGATGCGGTGCCGATCCTAGAATAGGGCTCTGGAGGACGATGCGCGCCGGATCGGCGCCGATTCTTCTGTTTCAGCCAACCTGAAGGTACGGAGATGAGCGCGGACAAACCGATTGTCTTGATCACGGGATCGGAGGGCAGAATCGGCACCGCGATTGCTGCCCGTCTGTCCGATGCCTACCGTGTGGTGGGCCTCGAGCGGCAATGCAAGGGCCCGGACTGCATCGACGCCGACATCGCCTCGGAGGCGGCGCTGGCGCAGGCCTTCGATACATTGCGGTCGAGCTACGGCGGGCGGATCGCCTCGGTCATCCACCTTGCCGCGTTCTATGATTTCTCGGACGAACCCGATCCGCTGTACGAGGCGGTCAACGTCATGGGCACCCGGAACTTGCTACGGGCCCTGCAATCGTTCGAGGTCGGCCAGTTCATTTACGCCAGTACGATGCTGGTTCATGCCCCGAGTTCGCCAGGGCGCCTCATCAGCGAAACGTCGCCGCTGGCGCCCGCATGGCCGTATCCGCAATCGAAACTGGCGGCGGAACGCATCGTCGAAGCCGAGCGCGGCACCACCCCGTCGGTGATTTTCCGCATTGCCGGGGTGTACACGGACGATTGCGAGCTGCCCTCGCTGGCGCACCAGATCGAGCGCATCTTCGAGCGCCAGATGCTCAGCCGCGTATTTCCGGGCGACGCCTCGCATGGGCAGGCCTGCGTCCACATCGACGACGTGGCAGCGGCATTTCGCGCCGCCGTCGACAGGCGCGCGCGGCTGGCGCAGGAAACCACGGTGCTGATCGGCGAACCAGTCGCGGAAAGCTACGAAACGCTGCAAAACCTGATCGCCTGGCTGCTCCATGGCGAACCATGGGAGACCCGGCGGATTCCCAAAGCCGTGGCCGCGGCCGGCGCCTGGTTCCAGCAAAAAGCCGAGATCGTGGTGCCGGACGCGATCGACCGCGGCCAGGCCCCCTTCGTCAAGCCGTTCATGGTCCGCATGGCCGACGAGCACTACGAGCTCGACATCTCCCGGGCGCAGACGCTGCTCGATTGGCGGCCCGCCCATTCCCTGCGGCGCAGCCTGCAAACCATCATCGCGCGCCTGCGTGCCGATCCGCCCGGCTGGTACCGGCGCAACAAGCTGACGCTCCCGCTATGGCTGGAAGACGTGCGCGATGCCGGCGCAGCCAGCGCCCGGATGATCGCCGACTACAACATGACTGCCCGCGCCGGGCACCGCCAGACGCTCTGGTGCCATTTCGCCAATATGGCATTGGGCATGTGGCTCATCGCCAGTCCGTTCGCGTTCGGCCTGGCGCAGCAATGGATGCAGGCCGGCACCACCTGGGCTCCCAACGGGCGCGGCCTGGCCTACAGCGCATCCTGGATGACCGCCAGCGACATCGCCGCGGGGCTGCTGGTGATTCTGTTCGGCCTGTTCTCGCTCTCGCGCGATTTCGGCTGGGCGCGCTGGAGTACGGCGGCAGTCGGGCTGTGGCTGCTGTTCGCGCCCATTCTTTTCTGGACCAGCAGCCCGGCGGCCTATGCCAACGATACCCTGGTAGGCGCCTTACTGATCATCTTCGCGGTCGCGCTGCCAGCGCCGCCCGCAATCACGCCGGTGGCGCGCATCAGCGGCCCGGACGCCCCGCCGGGATGGGATTACAGCCCGTCCGGCTGGACCAACCGCCTGCCCATCATCGCGCTGGCCCTGGTCGGCCTTGTCATCTCGCGCTACCTGGCGGCGTTCCAGCTGGGGCACATCGACGCGGCATGGGACCCGTTCTTCGGCGACGGGACCGAGCGCATCATTACTTCATCGGTATCGGAAGCATGGCCGGTGGCCGATGCCGGGCTCGGCGCATCGGTCTATGTGCTCGAAATCGTCACCGGGGTCATCGGCGACAAGCGGCGCTGGCGCACGATGCCCTGGCTGGTATTGCTGTTCGGTGTGCTGATTGTGCCGCTGGGCGCAGTCAGCGTGTTCTTCATCATCATCCAGCCGATCGTAATCGGCACCTGGTGCACCCTGTGCCTGATCGGCGCACTGGCGATGCTGCTGCAGATTCCCTATTCATTCGACGAGATCCTCGCCACGCTGCAGTTCCTCAAGGCGCGCCGGCGGCAGGGCAGGCCCCTCTGGTACGTCATGCTGCGCGGCGACACGATGGACGGCGGCAGCGCCGATTATTCGGACAATTTCGAAGCGCCGATCGGGGCCATTCTGCGCGAAATGCTGCTCAGCGGGGTGAGTGTTCCCTCGAGCCTGCTGGCCAGTACCGCCATCGGGGTGGCATTGATGTGTACGCGGCTGCTGTTCGGCACGGCGGACGAGGCTGCCGACAACGACCACATCATCGGTTCGCTGATCGTTACGTTTTCCATCATGGCATGGGGGGAGGTTGCGCGGCCGCTGCGCTTCGCCAATATCGGATTCGGCGCATGGCTGCTGGCCGCCCCCTGGCTCCTTGCCGGCTATTCCAGTGCCGCCGCCATCGCGTCAATATTTTTCGGTATCGCCTTGATCGTCCTGGCCAATCTGCGGGGGAGGATTGTGTACCACTTTGGCGCCTGGGACAAAATTGCCCATGCGACGATAGGCTTTTCCGGTAAACGGCTGCGCAGCGCAGAGGCGTGACATGGTTGCGCCTGGCGCTTTGCGATCGAAGCAGGGCGCTGAAACGCCGGTCTGGCACCTTGCGTGCAGCCGGCATTCGATATCTGCAAGCGGCGGAGAAGCGGGGCGGCGAACGCCGGCCAGGCTGATCAGGAAACAGACCGGGGCCGGACTGACCTTTGCCCATCCCGCGCTTGGCATGGGCAAAGGTGGAGGATGCGGAAAATGGCTGGTAGCTTCAGTACGATGTGGAAGAGTTCGAAATTTTGTCACCATTTCAACAGGCGTTTTCGAGACACTGCAGAAAAACTGGCGGGGTCGACAGTGAGGCAAACACCGTCATGCCATTTATTTAAATCGACATTACCCGTTATATTGTCGATTTAAAATATTACCTTCGATTTTGGGCAACGAGGCGGTGGCCACCTGCTGGCAATCAAGCCTGGCAGGTTCATGGGTCGTACGTCAGCATGCAGTTTTCGAGTTACCTCAGGCCAATATCGGCCGCTCGACTTTCTATGAGCATTACCGCACCAAGCTCGTCCTGGAAAGGCTCGAAGGCCAGGCTACGGGTGCGTCGACCATGCCAGTCGAGGTGATCGCGCGTCAGATCGCGCAGGCTCAGCTATCGCTGGTTGACAGCTGGGTGCTGGGGCGGCCGCACATGGATCTTGATATGGCGAGCGATGTATTGAGGCGCACTTCGCTCGCCCTGGCCGGCGTGCTGGCCGGCGCGACTGGCTCGTTTACATGCTCTACGCAGCCCAAGGCGGAGTGAACGCCGGCTGGCCGGCGATCACAGCTTGTCCACCGACCGGAAGGACCGCGACGGCCTTGAACGGGGTCGCACCTGAGTTCGTAATCGTGAACATGGTGTGGGGTGGCACGACCAGGGCGCTGCCCGGTGTGACTTCGAACGATTGATCTCCGATTTTTGCCGTGGCGTGGCCTTCCAGGCCGACAAATATCTCTTCGCGCGTGAGTTGGTGAGGCGTGGCTGGCGTGCCCGAATCGAGCGTGACGATCCAGACGGCGGTTTCGGTCGCGCCGCGGCTGGGCGAAGCCAGGCCGGTGAACGAGGCGCCATGCAGGTTAAAGGTTGGCGCTTCGGTGCTCGCAATGAAAGACATAATGGCTCCTGTTATATAATTCACCTAAGATTATAAGCTTAGGTGAATTAAATGTCGACAAAAGCGATGACGGATTTCGGCATCCTGCTGAACGTGGCCTTCGGCACGTTCAAGATCCAGTTGCACAAGCGTCTGGCGGAAAAGGGATTTGACGATCTCGGATCGTCCTTTGGGTACGTATTTCGCATGTTGGAAGCCCAGCCTCAGAGCCTCAAACAGGTGGCGTCGGCGCTGGGTATTACCGCACAAGGTGCTTTGAAGGTGATTAATGACATGGTTGCCAAGGGCTACGTCGAACGCCATGACGAACCCGGCGACGGCCGTAGCAAGCGCCTCGCATTGACGCCGCGCGCTGTGGCGGCAATGGCGGAGGCGCATCGCTTCCATGTGCAGTTCGAGCGTAACCTTGCAGCAAAGTTTGGCGCGGACCAGGTCGGTGTGATGCGCTTGATTCTCGAGCATGTCCACGCTGATGCCAGTGTTGATGGAATGGCGACCGTGCGGCCATTTTGACTCCGTAGTGATCGGACGGTCAGAGCGCACTTGCTACCCGTTCGTGAGCGCAACTGGCAAACCCGACAGCATCCTGGCCCGGCGGGGTTGGCGTGGCGTTGCAGCGGGCAGCGGGCAGCGGGCAGCGGGCAGCGCAGCTTCCGTGCATCGGTGCGGCCGAGACCAGCCCGGGCGTGATTGGGACTGAAACGTCATCCGGAACAGGCGCCTTGGTCTGCCAAGCTATTCGGACAGAAGAGTCGACGACGGCGTTTCCCACCCCCTTGATTTAACATAATATAGAAAGTGTCACACCCCCTGCTACTGTTAGTAGGAGCAGAAGCTCAGTTTGTACAAAACCCTGTTGTAATCTGAAGTTTTTGGAGCTGTGATTTCGTTCTTGCGCTGCGAACACCTCAAACGCTTCCCCGGGTTCTACGCCAGCTTCTTTCGCGATCTTGAGCGCAGTGTTGTAGTCGGGAAGTCGTTGGCCGTTTACCCATCTACTTAGCGTCGGTTGATTCACTCCCCATGCTTTCGCCATAGAGTTGATTGACCTTCCCTTTAACGCTTTAGCTATCAATTCTTCATAGTTCATTGCAATATCCAATCAATGTTGTTACTTTTGCGCATTGCTATATACCGTTTGGTATGAGACCATAGTTATACCGTTTGGTATGAGACCTATCCCGAATGGGTTAAGCGAACGATAGCAGATTTCCGTGACAGTCACGTTAAAAAAATCGCTCTAGTGGGCGAAACCACCTTGGAAAAATTATGAAAAACATCATTCAAATCATCTATGTTGCCGTTGTGTCTGGAACCTCGAGGAAGACTGGCAATGCTTACGATATGCGTATGGCCCAGTGCATTGTTGAGCGTAACAATCCTGAAACCGGCGCTCCCGAGCCTCTCATAGGCGAACTGGTCCTTCCTGAAAAATTTAAGGAAACGCTGCCCGGTCGTTACGAGGTGGAATTTGAAGTGTCTGTAGATCGTGATAAGCGGATCGGGTCCGTTGTCTCGTCGATGGTTCCTGTGCAGGTTCAAGCGCGCCCTGCGCCTACTCCTAAAGCTGCCTAATCATGCCGCTTGGTTCTCAGGCTGTCGTTTTCGTTTGCCAGCGCACTGCGCCCAAGTCGGCCCTGTTTGTGGCTGGAACGTCAAACCAGATCGTGTGCACCTTGCCTGATGGTAATAACGGTTTTCTTGTCGCTCGTCCGTCCTACGTTCTTTCTCCAGAATCCGAGGCTTTTCTGGATGCCGTGGCTGCTCCTTTCGATTATGGGCTTGCCGCTGGCCTCTGGTCCCTCGCGTTTACTTTTGTGGTTGGCCTTTATCTCGTCGCCAAGAGCGTCGGTATGATCGTTTCCATGGTTCGCCGTTAGGCAGCGTCCCGGCGTTTTCCGGGTGTTTTGTAAGGTGTTTAGATGAAAAAATCTCTCTCCCTGGTGGCTGCTGGTGTCGGCTCCCTGGTGTCGGCTTCGGCTTTCGCCGCCCCTGTCGATCTGTCCCCGTTGACTGCTTCGGTCGACTTCGCCAGCGTCAGCACCGCCATCCTCGCCATCGGCGTGGCGTTTATGGGTGTGCATATCGTCATGCGTGGCGCCAAGTGGATTATCGCTATGGTCAAATCGGGTTAATCGTTTCTGATTCCCTGGGGCTGCTTGCGCGGCCCTTTTTTTTCGTCTTTCGTTTCCAGTCTAGGGAGTTGTTATGACAGCCAATCAGTATTGGTATTTCGGCATGTTCTTGTGGGGCCTCGTGTCCGCCTGGGCCGTGATCGAGGGCTTCAAGGGATGAACATTTTAAGAGCTTTGGGCAAGATTGCGGGTGTTTCGTTTGCTGCCTTGTTCCTTGGTCTGGTTCTGTATCTTTCCTGCTCGCTGGCGTTTGCCCAGGCGGTTCCTGTCAGTAGGATGCAGAGTTCGATTTCCGGGGTCATGCAGCAGAAGATGAGTCAAAGGGGATTTGCTGCGAACGATCCCCGTTACGCGGCGACCGTCAATGGCAGTGCTGCTTTTATCGGCGGTGTCGCTGCCGCTGCCGTCGTTGGCACTATTACGGCTCCGGCATGGGTTAGCGTTGCCATTGGTGCCGGTGTCGCCACGGTCGTCAGTTACGCGGTGAGCGTTGGCATTGATGCCCTGGTGAGTTGGTATTTCCGTCCTGACGGCAAAATCGATCAGACCGGAAAATCCAACCTGTCCTATGATTCGCCGGGTTTTGAGGCGGGCGATGATGTTTGGGGATACTACGATCCATTCATCACCGGTCTTCGTCTCGGCGGATCGGGCCATAGCCTTGCCAATGAACATTACTACACGGATTTGATCCGTCAGGGTGTCAAGGAGCCATCTACGCCGCATTGTTTTGCTGATGGAACGCTTATCTACTGGTGCGGTAACGCTACCGCGCTCAAGGGTTATAAGGCCACCATAAGCTGTGGTCGTGGCATGCAGGAGGTGCTTGGTGCTTGTCAGTCGTTGACCTATCCGCTTATGCCGGTGGTGCCGCCTAAGACCGGTCTAACTCCGGAAGAGGCGGTCAAGCAGTTGCCGCAGTCGGAAACGAGCAAGCCGCTTAATCCTGCGATTGTGGCCGCTGTCGCTGATCTTGCCTGGAAAAATGCGGCTTCCAAGCCTGGTTACGATGGGTTGCCGTATCTGGCCAATGATCCCATCACGCCGGCTGATGTCAGCGCCTGGAAGGATGCCAATCCGGACCGTTATCCGACTGTTGGTGATTTTGTTGCGCCGCAGTCGCCGGCCAATAGTCCGTGGACTCTTCCCAGCTCGCCTACGGCGCCTACGCAGAATCCGGGGCCTGCGCCATCGACCGGTGTCAATCCTGCGGCGTCGTCGCCTTTGCAGAATCTCGGGACCGATCCCGGCATCGGCGCGCCGACGCTGGAACCGACGCCTACCCCTCAGATGATCCTCGCGCCCATTCTCGATCTCTTCCCGACCCTGAAATCGTTCGCGGTGCCTTCGCATTCGTCGCAGTGTCCTGTTGCGAACTTTTCCGCTTTCGGCAAGCAGTTCGTCGTTGATTCACACTGCACAATGTCCGAGTCGATCCGCGCCACTCTTGCTACTGTGATGGCTGCTGTTTGGGCCATGGTCGCGCTGTTTATCGTTCTTCGCGCTTAGGAGTTTTTCCATGTTCGGCATTCTGCTTTCCGCCCTCAACACAGTTTTGGGTTTCGTTGTTCGTACCGTCCTGATCAAGTTCGTGGCCTTCTCGGTGTTGTTCATGATTACGACCGGGCTGATGTCCGTGTTGGTGCCGCTGTTGCCCACTGGTGCTGCGCTCTCGTCCACCCTGGGCGGCATTCCGAGCGGTGCCTGGTACTTCCTCGACCTGTTCAATGTCGGTGCTGCGATTCCCCTGGTGCTGGCCGCTTGCTGCACTCGGTTCATAATCCGCCGTATTCCAGTGATCGGATAGACGATGCCGATCAACGTCTATACGGGCCTGATGGGTTCGGGTAAAAGCTACGAGGTGGTGAGCGAGGTTATCTTGCCCGCCGTCCGGGTTGGCAGGCGGGTGGTGACCAACGTCGATGGCATCAACGAGGCCGCCATTGTCGATTACCTTCAGGCGAAGTACCCGGACGATAATCCTGCTGCCTATGGCTCGATTCTCCACGTCGAGAACGCCCAGGTGTTTTTGCCCGACTTTTTCCCGTATTACGACGATGGCAAGAGCGCTCACACCGACACGATTGTGCAGCCTGGGGATCTCGTGGCCATTGATGAAGGTTGGCGCTTTTGGCCTGCTGCCGGTGCCAAGATCCACAAGCACCACCAGTCCTTCTTTCTTGAGCACAGGCATTTCATTGATCCCGTGACCAAGGTCGCTTGCGATCTGGTCCTGATGATTCAGGACATGGGCACTCTGAATAGGTTCATCAAGAACGTGGTCGCCTTCAATTTCAGGACGCACAAGAAGGTTTCCCTGGGAATGACCAACACGTATTCGGTCCAGATGTGGGAAGGTCACAAGCAGGTCAAGGCGGCCTTGCTGAGTACGTCCATCCGCAAGTACAAGAAGGAGATTTTTCCCCTGTACTCCAGCTTCAAGGGTGGAGGTTCCGGTGTGATCGTCAATGCCGATGCCCGCCAAAACGTTTTTGCGTCCGGCAAGCTCTGGCTGTTCATTGCCGGTGTGATTTTCATGTTCGGGGCGTCCGCTTATCTCGTGTCGCGCTTCTTTGGTGGTGCTGCGAAGTCGCCCGCCTTGCCCTCGTCCGGTGCGGCTGCATCCTCGTCCGGCGTTTCTGCTGCTGGTGCCGCGTCCCCAGCTGGTGCCGCTTCTTCTCCTGGTATTACATCGCCGCCTGGTGGCGCTCCCTTCAGTGACGTGTGGCGCGTTGCCGGTTCGTATACGGCGCGTGGCGCCTCCTGGGTTGTGCTCGTTGATCCGCAGGGCCGCGTGCGCCTGGAGTCGCCATCGGTTTTCCAGAACGGCGGCTTGGTCCAGATTGGCGAGGTCGACGGCGCGCGCGTGTCGTCCTTCACCGGCCCGGCCGGACCCGTCCACTCATCCGTGGTGCCCAAATGAGGAGGCTCTTGTGTGTTTTTCTCGCCGCGGTTGCAGTGATTTCCCCCGCGATTGGTTTCGCTGGTGCCGCGGTTGATGGCCGTTCCGCGGCTGCGTCGCCTGTCCCTGCGCGGTTCGATTTTCGCTCGATCAGCGTTAGCCAGGTTGTGCAGTTGATCTATGCCGAGGCCCTGCAGGACCCGTATGTGATCGATCCCGAGGTGCTTACCGATACCCGGCTCGTTTCGTTCCGCTATGACGCCGGTGCGGGCGATGTCCGGCCTTTCGTCCTGGCGTTCTTCTCGTCGGTGGGCTTGTCCGTCACCCGCCGTTCCGGTGTCGACTACATCGCCAAGTCCGTTGCCTCTGTTAAGCCCGACCCTGAACTGGAGACGTTTGTGTACCGTCCGCGTTTTCGCGACGGGTCCTATCTGGTCGATCTTCTGTCCCCGCTGTTCAAGGGTTCGTTCACTGCTCGCAAGGTCGTCGCGTCTCCGGTCGGCGGTAAGGCCGATAACACTGCGCCTCCGCCCGGATCGGCGGCTGCTGCCATCGATCGCAAGAGCGATACCCTAGTGTTCTCGGGTTCTGCCATCGAGGTCGACCGCTTGAGGAAGCTCTTGCAGCAGGTCGATTTTGCCGCTGGCGATGTCTTGGTGCGCGGTGTGCTGTACGAGGTGCAGACCAACAGCCGTGATGGGTCGGGCTTCAAGCTCGCGCTCGATCTTTTGGGCGGTAAGTTTGGGCTTTCCCTGGGCGGCGGTTCCGCCGTGGGCGACTTCCTGCGCTTCAAGAACAATAGTATCGATCTGATCGCCAGCGCGTTGTCCACCGATGGCCGTTTCGTGGTCAAGTCGACGCCCGTTCTTCGTGTCGTGTCCGGGGGCAGTGGGCGTTTCACAGTTGGCCAGGATGTGCCCGTCCTCGGCGCCGTGACCTTTTCCGGGACCGGTGGTGCGCCCGTCCAGTCGGTGGAGTACCGCTCCAGTGGCGTGATCTTCGATATCCAGCCGGTTATCCATGACGGGGGCGTTGACCTGACCGTGATGCAGCAGGTAAGCAACTTCGTCAAGACTGATACCGGCGTGAATGCGTCCCCGACCCTCATCAAGCGCGAGCTGAAAACGGCCCTGTCGATGACCGATGGCGAGCTGGTTGTCATTGGCGGTTTGGCCGAATCCAAGGATACGACCGCCCGTGACGGATTGTCGTTTTTGCCTACGTTCCTGCATACGCGTAGTAGTGATAAAGCCAGTACCGAAATCCTATTAGTGCTTCAAGTAACAAAGCTTTGACAATGTGATAAATCGTATAAATCGTTTATCTTTGTTGATGCCTTTCCTTTGCCAAGCAGAAACAGCAGAGCCGAAAATGAGGAATCGAGTGGGGGGCTATCGGCACGACATTGAGGCGTTTTTGCGCCGAATTGTCGGTATGGCCGACGATTTTGCCCGTAGGGAAAATCGCCCCCCGATGCTGTAGCTATCAGTGTATGCAGATCGTTAGGGGTGGGGGTAAGGCACCACTGGAGATTTTCGGGTGCTCTCCAGAGCGCCGTGTGTAGATGTGTGCTGGGTGCGGCGTGTGGCCAGCTCGCGCAGCCCGCAGCTTGCGAGGACTGCGCGAGCGAAGCGAGCGCTAAACTTGTATAAGGGACACTTAAGAACATCAATAGGCTGTAGGGCCGCTTTATAGGTTTGTTTTTCTTAGTTTCTGGTTTTACTGCCCGAAGGGACAGGCTTCTACCGGCGTAGCACGGGCTTTGGCTTCTACTGCCCGAAGGGACAGGTTTCTACCGGCGTAGCACGGGCCTTGGCTTCTACTGCCCGAAGGGACAGGCTTCTACCGGCGTAGCACGGGCCTTGGCTTCTACTGCCCGAAGGGACAGGCTTCTACCGGCGTAGCACGGGCCTTGGCTTTTACTGCCCGAAGGGACAGGCTCTTTATGGGGTCATTCTCGCGAAGCGAGGTTGGAGTGGGGGCAAAAAAAAGGCTCTACTTGATGTAGAGCCCGGTAAACATTGAGGGTGGTGAACGAGCCGCCCTCGATGGCCTAAGCGCGGAGCGATCCGCCAAGTTGAATATATCGTGTGGCAATCGTGTTGTCTTACGCTAGGCCAACGAAATGTGAAGTACAAAAAAGTTGACCCCCGGTAGCCGCAAACTATCGGGGGTCGATCCGAACACCCTGGTACAGACAGGAAGCTCGAATGACTGAATTAGACTACGAACGTGACATTGCTGCAATTGATTTCTCAGGTGCTCCTGCGGTAGATCAGTACAAACCGGATTGGTGGTCTGACGATGGTGTCAAAGGTACGTGGCAAGATACCTATGTGGCCCGTCAGCGTGTTTTTCCAGATGGGCAGACCGAAGTGACGGTATGCAAGGAACGGTTCTTTGTAGGGGCTGCAATCACGCCTAGCACGCGGACAAAGCGGGGTGAATCTGAAAAGCGTGAGGCCAATGAAGATGACGCCGGTCGGCGCGCAAAGAAGCAAGTCCGTCTTTGCTGTAAGCAGATCGGTGCCGATCGTATGGTGACTTTGACCTACCGTGAGAACATGCTTGATCGGGAGCTGGCTCTCAGGCACTGGAAAGCCTTTTGTCGCCGCTTGGGCAAGGTTGCGGAGTTTCATTATGTTGCCGTTATTGAACAGCAGGAGCGCGGCGCGCTTCACTTTCATGTCGCCGTACGCGGGCGCCAGAACTACGTACTGCTGCGTTCGATTTGGCAACGCATCCTTGGTCTTGGTCCTGATGGTCAGCAGATGGGGCAGGTCAATGTGCGTGATCCTCATCGGTTTGGTTTTGGCAATAAGGGCGCGCACAAAATCGCCAGCTACATCGCAAAATATTGTGGCAAGGAAATGCAGTGTCGAGATTTAAACGAGAAGCGCTACTTCCGCTCTAAGGGCGTGGTGCTGCCGGAGGTCCGTTCTTGGCGCTTGCCTTGCACCGACATGCTTGGCGCCGTCAACGCTGCGTTTGCTGCCTTGCATGGGCATTCGTTAAATGGTCTTCAGTCGTGGTGTAACAACGCGCTTGGAGTCGTTTATTTGGCTACCGAGCCGGGCCTGTTGCTTTCTAGTGAAAGTTGTCCCTTCTGATATAGTGTTTCCTTTGCGAAATTTTTGGAAACGCTATGGGCTTTTTGGAGTTTTTGCTAGACGATATGTTTTCGGTCTTCGTGAGGAATTTTCCCGCATACATTTACGGAGGTGTCATGTTCTTCCTTGGGGTGCGGTATGAGAAAAAGAGGGCTGCACGTGCGCGCCGCTAATTTGGTAATCGGCGGTTTGGTAACAGAGTCACAAAAAAGGGAGGCTGAAAATGTTGTGCTTCAAGGGGTTGAGGATGAGTTCCGGAATCAGTATTGGATCATCAGGAATTCGCGAGGAACTAACTGGCGCGCTGTCAATCGGGTCCGAGTGTTGGCCGACTTCATGTATCTACTTGGGGTACCGCGCTGGGCGGTTAGGGAGGCGCGCTACTGTCTTCGTGTTCGTGTTTGTGAGCGATGTTATGAGCTGGAATTGCGATGCCATTCGATTCGTCGACGTAGGGAGCGTGGTGACTTTTAGGCGGCGGAATAGTATAAACGGTATAAATCGTTTTCCGCGATCACTGCCGAGCGTTTTTCGGGTTTGATTTGACATAATATAGATTATGCGAAGATTTAGTAATAGTCTAGGTGTTGCGTCTGCCAGTACTTTTCGCCATATCAGGGAGTCGCTGTTAAAGCTGAAGTTGTTCGTAGACGTATCCTTCCGCCTCATTGCGCAGTAAGACTCGTACGTGCTTGATCGAGCGCTTTTCTCCGACCGTGAAGCCCATCTGAATACACCCTTGGCCCCGAAGCGACTCAGTCACGCCGGCATACGTCATGCTGCACTTCGTATCCGGAATCATGCTGGAAATCAGGCCGTGCGGTGTATTGATTGAGTACTCCAGATGGATCGGGATAAACGTCCCTTTCTTCACCGTGGTACGTTTGCCGTTTGGAAAAGTCACTTTGGAAATCGTCGAACCAGCGCCCTCCTTCTTCTGAGCATCCAGGACGTGACACTGCTGATCAGCGCGACCAATATACTCAACAAGCGCTACTACAGCACGGTCGGCACCAACGGTTTCCTTGCCGCCGACCCGGGCCGCAGTTTCCTGACCTTGCTGGGCGCGCCGCGCCAACTGTTCGTGACGCTTAGCGCCAAGCTCTGCTCGAGCGCCGGCACGATATTGAGCCCATGCCGAATCCCGGCATGGGCTCAGCGCGCGAGCGCAAGTTTTACTTCGGCGGAACAGAGTATTTCACCGTGTAGCTTCCGGAACCCGAATACGATTTCACTTCTATGTAGTAATAGCCTGCGGTTCCCACATAGTTGATCGATTCGCTAGATGTGTTGCCCCGGCTGACCGCGACCCTGCTCCAGCCAGTGCTCAGCGATTTGTAGAGGGACAAATCGAAGTCGGCGCCGGCCGGTCCGGTCAACTGCACGTTGTAGCTGCCATTGCCCGCTTGAATGTAACCCGGGCTTGTGTTTGGCGCGTAGGCGATGCCGCCACTGCCCAGCGTTCCGGTTTGGGTAACGGCGGTATACTTGCCGAACACCGTCTTCACCAGTCCTTCATTGACTGCGTGCCAAGGATAACCGAGGGTGCGCATACGTGAATTTTCGGTTGGGCGGTAGGTACCGCTCGAGCAGTATTGCCCCCCTTGGAACACCCCTACCGTGCCGTTCGCCACGCTACCGACCGTGGTTGGTACCGGCGTGGCGGCGGCGATCTTGCTGCCCCATTTGACGTTACGCGTGCGGTTGAGCGACACATTGCCTTCCGTTGGCTCGGAACTGAGGTCGCATGTGCCGCCTTCGTACTCGTCCGCCAGCGCAAATGCGGTATGGCCGATTTCGTGCAAAGCCACTTCGACCGACGAGGTGTTCATCGACGCGGTTGCGATCGCCCCGCCCGAACCACCGTAGCGGGTCGAGTTGGAAATGACGACGATGACGTCGCGCTGGTCCGGAGCAAGAACCGAGCCGACGATGTTATACACCTTGGTCTCGTTGACACACAGAAGGCGCTCGATGTTATAGCAGTAGAATTCGCCATCCATGGCGGTGTCGCGATAGATGCCTTTATCGATCTCATCGACCCCGGATTGATTGCTCGCGATATCGACACGGCGAACATTCATGTTGGCGCGATTGGCAGCGAACAAAGGATCGGCCATGAAGCCGTCGATCACTTTCTTCGCATCGGCTTGCCATTTGCTCATTTCGGCCGCGGTATAGCCATCGCCGATGAACACATAGTCCATGCGCGCGTTGGACGGACCAGTGTTGACGACCGTGGTGACGCTCGCCGCTGGCGCCGCGGCGGCCATACTCTGGGTGCGCATCATCTTGCTGGCGCCCACCTTTTTTTCCAGTGACGCGCGGTCGAATTTTGCCAGCGGTGCGGTAACGGCCTTGATGCCCGCATTGGTCGACGCTGGCGCCAGTACGTCGACGCTGGCGATTTCCGCGTTAAACGGCAAGGACACCTCAAAAACGCCGTCAGCTTGCTTCACGTGGCGCGACATATCAATGGCGCCGGTTTTCGGATTGAATACTTCAACGTGCCTTTGCTGGGTGTTTTTGATCGCCACTTCATGCACTACCGTACCTGCGGCATTGCGTGCGACTACGCGCCACTGTTGGCCTTGGGCGTGGCCGGGCAGGCTCGGGGTCAGCGCAAACTCACCCACTTCGGCGTGAATCGGCGCAAAATTGACGCCGGTTCGTCCTTCGCTGACGCTCACGCGCAGCGAGATATTTTGCGCCTGTGCCGCGACTGTCAGACTTGCCAGGGCCACCAATGTAAGCGATAAAGATGTGAGTAGTTTCATTGTCGTCCTCGTTCGAGATTATTGTTTTCGAACAAGGAGTTTGTTTCCATTTTGGAAACGTCGCGCCTTCAATCCTGCTCATATTGCATAAAACTGCTGCTGTAAGCGGAGCGTGCCAAGCAAAATGATATCAACGTTTATGTTGCAGTTCGGTGTTGTTGGCGGAAGATCGTGGGCGACATTCCGTACTGCGAGGAAAATGCACGAGAGAAATGGCTGGCATTGGTAAAGCCACATTCCTGCGCGATATCCAGCACGCGCGCTTGCTCCGCAAGTAGCGCCGCGCAGGCCCGTTCCAGGCGCAGCTTCATCATGTATTGGTGTGGCGGCAGTCCAACCGCGCGCCGAAACTCGCGTGAAAAGTGAGCCTCGCTCATGCCGCACAGTGCGGCAAGTTCGGCATTCGAAACCGGTTCAGCCGAACTCTGCGCAATGTGCCGAAGCACGCTGCGCAGCCTGCTGCCGCCGAGGCCGCTCCTCTCGGGCAAGCTGTTTGGCTGGGTATAGTGCTCAAGCAAATAACACACAAGGACAGTGATCAAGCCGTCGCACGCCTCTTGCGCAAGCTGTCCCGCCATCGCTGCGGTATTGAGCATTTTCTGCACGAGGTCGAGCACGATCCGGTCCTGCACGAACACGTTGGCCACCAACTTATTGCTGGCGGCGTCATCGCGCAGGCCGCCGAGATGATCGACCAAGTCGACCGGAATGAAGATATTGACGATGTCGCAAGCGCTCATCTGGGTCCACTGACCACATTCACCAGGCGGGGAAATCCGAAAACGGTTCGCAGCGATCATGCCACCCCAGACCGGCTTGTTGCCGGCCCAGATCCGTGCCTCCAGAGGAGAGAGCATGAGGGAAAGCCGATAATTCCCAGGATGCGGACTCATAGAACGGACCACGTGTTCGGCATGGCCGCTAGACCAGCGTCCCAAAGCGGCTTTCGAACGTGGCAATGGACCAATGCAGAGGTCCAATGGCGAGGCCACCCCGCTCTGCAGAAACCAGCGCCGTAGATCCTCGGTGCTCTTGATCATCGGCGTGTCGCTTTCGGTGTAAGGGGCCAACTCGAGTTCTTGTCATTTTACCATCTGTTTTAAAGCACCTTTGTGCGTATTTCTTTATGCAATATGCATAAATCGGCATGGTCGTTGACCTTAGGTGACGCTTCCCTGCGCCCTGCTCCGTCCTCAGCGAGCTGCCTTGGGTAAGCGGCCACAACTGGCACATACGTTCCGCCGCCCTCGCCTACGCATGCTTGGGCGATGTCGCAAGTGCCCAGCGCGCGACATGGTCAGCTTTCAGGGTCATCGTGGAACTCGCGCAGCTCTTGTGCGCAGCGGCAGGCCATGGCGAGCCTGGCCGCCCATTGAACGGCAACGTCCCTTGACGGGAGCTCAAGCACACAGAAGCCCCCATCGAACTCGCGAGTCTGGCGGTAGGTCTCGCTTGTACTGCTGCCATCCGGCGCAACCAACAGCGACCCGATCTCGGCGTTGATGCCGCCACCAAAAACGTAAACCCCGGCAGCCTTGGCTTCGCGGATCACTGCACGCGACGCCTCGCTGACGGCTGCCATGTCCTCGGCAGGAGCATCCATCGCACTCGCAGGGAAGGAAATGAGAAATTTTGTCATGTTCAGTTACTCTCCTTTAACCGGTCGTCAGGCCCATGAGTACTGATGGCGTGAGCATCGTTGCGCCTTCATGAAGGTCGCAGAAGGTCACAGCCATTCACGTTCATGCTTGCCTGACGCGGCCGCGGCGACGCGCGGCGGCAAAACCGGCCAGGCCGAGGCCAAGCAGAGCCAGCGAACCCGGTTCCGGAATGGCGGCGACGGATGGACCGGTCAGCTCCAGGTCGTCAACCAGGAAGTAGTCGCCAAAGTCCAGTACCAGCGAATCGAGCTTGCCGGCATAGCCGGAAAAATATCTGAAGCTCGAGGTCAGGTCGACGGGTGACGAAAATACCAGCACTCCGTCCTGGTAGCCGCGAATCAAGCCTGTACGGTCGGGCTGCCTGGCCCAGGTTTGCGCCCACAGGCCGCCAAGTGTGAAATCCGAACGGTCCTGCATCATGACGGCAATCGGGCCGCCGAAGAGGTTGAACAGGGTGAATTTACCGCTGTGCGCGCCATAGTTGTAGGGCGAATCGACGGTATTGATCCAGTGCGAAGGATCGTTAAACTGGAAGCCGTGGTACGGAGTCGGAACGGGCTCGTGTTCGAGGCCGGGGTAAACCTCGTCGATGTCGTCGAATGTCAGGACGATGGCGTTGGCGTTCAAACCTGCCACCGACAGCAATGCTGCGAGCAATATGCGCTTCATGTGAATCCTTTGTTAAGATTGATAAATTTACATTTGATATTTAGCAATATCCATGCCTGTCAAAAAATCATGAATGCATTCAATGACCTGCATCAGCGCATGGCAAATTCGCTGGAACATATGTAAAGATTCTCGACATCCTTAACCAGATGAAATGAATTGCTCTTACTTAAAAGTACGCATGGCCGCCCCGTCCTATCCCGCCCTCGCCCGCTTCATTTGCGCCTAACGAAAAATGCGGCGATACCAGGAATATTTACGATTTAGCCGCAATTTTCGCCCGTGCGGTGTGCACTTTTCTGTAGCTGTCGATCAGACGTTCGTGCTTATCGAGCCCTTCCAGTTTCATGCTCGTCGGCGTCAAACCGAAGAAACGCACGCTGCCGTCCACCGACCCCATGACCGCGTCCATGCGAGCGTCGCCAAACATCCGGCGGAAATTGACCACGTAATCGTCCAGTTCCAGGTCGTCATCCAGCTGCACCTCAAGCACGGCATCCAAGGCTTGGTAAAACAATCCCCGTTCGACCGTGTTGTCGTTGTACTGCAGGAAGGCTTCCACCAACTCTTTCGTCTCCTCAAATTGCTGTAAGGCGAGATGGATCAGCAGCTTCAACTCCAGCGTCGTCAGCTGTCCCCAGACCGTATTTTCATCAAATTCGATCCCGATCAAGGTGGCGATGTCGGCGTATTCGTCCAGCTCGCTGTTCTCCAAACGCTCGAGTAGTGCCTCGAGGCTGGCATCGTCCAGGCGATGCAGGTTCAAAATATCGGCGCGGAACAGCAGCGCCTTGTTCGTGTTATCCCAGATCAAATCTTCCACCGGATAGACTTCCGAATAACCCGGCACCAGAATGCGGCAGGCAGCGGCACCTAGATTCTCATACACCGCCATGTACACTTCTTTTCCCATGCCTTCGAGAATGCCGAACAAGGTCGCAGCCTCCTCGGCGTTGGCGTTCTGACCCGGGCTGCAAAAATCCCACTCAACAAAATCATGATCAGCCTTGGCACTGAAAAAGCGCCACGACACGATTCCGCTCGAATCGATGAAGTGCTCAACAAAATTATTGGGCTCGGTGACGGCATTACTGACAAAGGTGGGGCGAGGTAAATCGTTCAAACCTTCAAAGCTGCGACCCTGCAGCAATTCCGTCAGACTGCGTTCCAGCGCCACCTCGAAGCTTGGATGCGCACCGAACGAGGCAAACACACCGCCCGTGCGCGGGTTCATCAAGGTGACGCACATCACCGGATACGCCCCGCCCAGCGACGCATCCTTCACCAGCACCGGAAAGCCCTGCTCTTCCAATCCCTCGATGCCGGCCAGAATGCCAGGGTATTTCGCCAGCACCTCGTGCGGCACATCGGGCAATGCGATTTCACCTTCCAGGATTTCACGCTTGACCGCCCGCTCGAAAATCTCCGACAGGCATTGCACCTGCGCTTCGGCCAGCGTATTACCGGCGCTCATGCCATTGCTGACATAGAGGTTTTCGATCAGGTTGGACGGGAAATAGACCACCTTGCCGTCCGACTTGCGCACGTACGGCAGCGAACAGATACCGCGCTGCACATTGCCGGAGTTGGTGTCGACCAGATGCGAGCCACGCAGCTCGCCATCGGGATTGTAAATTTGCAGACAGTACTCGTCCAGGATGTCAGCCGGCAGCGCATCTTTGCGGCCAGGCTTGAACCAGCGCTCGTCGGGGTAATGGACGAACGCCGCGTTGGCGATGTCTTCGCCCCAAAACGTGCCGCCATAGAAATGATTGAAATTCAATCGCTCGATAAACTCGCCCAAGGCCGACGCCAGCGCGCTTTCCTTGGTCGATCCCTTGCCATTGGTAAAACACATCGGCGAGTGCGCATCGCGGATATGCAGCGACCACACATTGGGAACGATATTGCGCCATGAAGCGATTTCAATCTTCATGCCCAAACCCGCCAGCACGCCGGACATATTGGCGATGGTTTGCTCCAGCGGCAGATCCTTGCCCGCAATATAGGTGCTCGCCTCGGACGCTGGTTTCACCGTCAGCAACGCCTGTGCATCGGCGTCCAGATTCTCCACCTCGTTGATCACGAACTCGGGCCCGGCTTGCACCACTTTTTTCACCGTACAACGCTCGATCGAGCGAAGAATACCCTGGCGGTCTTTATCGGAGATATCGGCCGGCAGCTCGACATCGATCTTGAAAATCTGCTGGTAACGGTTTTCCGGATCTACAATATTGTTCTGCGATAGGCGGATATTATCGGTAGGAATATTGCGAGTTACACAATACAACTTCACGAAGTAAGCTGCGCACAAAGCCGATGAGGCCAGGAAGTAATCGAACGGACCAGGCGCGGAGCCATCGCCCTTGTAGCGGACAGGCTGGTCGGCGACCACTGTGAAATCATCGAACTTGGCTTCCAGACGAAGTTTATCGAGAAAGTTGACCTTAATTTCCATGGGGGAATTCTAAAATAGTGTTCAAATTGAGTGAGTCGACATTATCGTCGTTTTTGCCATCACGGCATAGCTGCTGGCGCCAGCAGCCGAAGCAGCCCGCAGCCCCCGGGTTTGCGATACTTCTTCAGTCCCGCGGTAATCTGCTGGCAGGATGAATCACGCGCGCCCATGAGCCAGCAAGGCCAGCAACTCGTCGGTTTTCACGGGTTTGACCAGGTGATCGTCGAATCCGGCATCGATTGAGCGCTGCCTGTCATGCGGCTGGCCATACCCGGACACGGCAATCAACTGTGAACGCGCCAACACCGGCATGGTCCTGAGGCGGGCAGCGAGATCCCTGCCGTCCATGTCCGGCAGGCCGATGTCCAACAGGCACACGTCTGGCGCCAGCTCCAGCGCCTTGCAAATGCCATCTGCTGCGGTATGGGCAAGCGTCACACGATGGCCGGCGATTTCCAGCAACATTTCCAGCATTTTTGCGGCGTCAATGTTGTCGTCAACGATCAGCACACCCAAGCACGAAGGTGACGGCGACGTCGCATCGTCGCAAGCCGGTGCAACAGCCGGCACGTCAGTGTGATGGAGAAGCGGCAGGCGCAACGTAAACGTACTTCCCTGGCCCACACCGGGGCTTCGGGCGCCAATCGTACCGCCATGGGCGTGCACCAGGCTTCTGACAAGTGCCAAGCCCACACCCAAGCCGCCCTGCGAACGATTCGACGAGCGCTCCCCCTGAACGAAGAGTTGAAAGGCCTTGTCAACCAGGTCAGCGGCCATGCCAATGCCGTTATCGGAAACCGTCAACTCCACCTCGTGCGCATTGCTCGTCAGCCGGATGTCCAGCAGGCCGCCTGCCGGCGTGTATTTCGCCGCATTGGTCAGGATATTGGCCATCACCTGAACGAGACGCTTGTAATCGCCCCGGATCCACGCCGGCATATCGGACATCTCCACGGCAACGACATGCGAGAGAGAGCTGACCAAGGGCGCTACCTGCTCGATGGCTGCCGTCACCACAGCGCGCAGGTCGATCCGCTCCCGATCCAACTCGATCAGGCCGCGCGTGACCCGCGCCACATCGAGCAGGTCGTCGAGCAGCGCGGCCAAATGCCCGGCTTGGCGCGCGACAATGGCGGCGGTCTGCTTGACGCGCTCGGGATCAGATGCCATCAACGTGAGCGCCTGAGCTGCCGCCGATATTGGGGCCAGCGGATTGCGCAATTCGTGTGCCAACATGGCCAGGAACTCATCTTTGGCCTGATTCATGTGCGTCAGCTCGGTCAGTAATGCCTCTCGCTCGCGATGGGCTTGCTCGAGGTGAAGCCGATCGGTCGCATCCCGCGTGAAGCAACGCGTGTGGCGCAACTTGTTGTCTTCAAAGCAGGCGTTCGAATGAATGACGACATGTTTGACGGAACCGTCCTTGCAGCGCAGCCGCGCCGGCTGATCGTAAACAATATCGCCATTGCGCAGCCGCACCAGAATGCTTTCAATCACAGGCTGATCGACGTGAAACTGCGCGATGTGGTGCCCGACATATTCTTCCCAACGATAACCCAGCATTGCCAGCTCGGCCTTATTCGCCCAAAGAATTGTGCCGTCGCTCCCGACGCGGTGAATCCCCTCCGCCGCATTGTTGACAAAATCGGCCAGTTCCTGTTCCCGATGGCGCAGGGTCTGGGTCGCCTCACTGGCACGTTCCAATTCCCCCTGGAGCACCCTGTTCTGCTGCTCCAGTTCGACCACACGCATGGGAAGGTCGACCAGCGTCGGCCTCGCAGGCACAGCGCTATGGGAGCACGCGTGGTCGTGCTGGCGACACACCTGCTGGAATTTGGTCAGCAGGTCCGCTGACGAGAACGCGCTCCAGGGATAAGCACAAAACAGGGAAAAGACATGACCCGCGTCGTGCAAGCCGTTCCATAATTGCTCAAGGCGGATAGCCGCATCGTAAAAACCGTGGTCGCAGAGAATGGCCACCATTTCGCCGAACGCATGCACCGGCCGGCCACTGCGGCAAGCTTCACGAACGATATTGCCGACAATCTCATTGAAGCGTTGCTCATCGGGCCAGTCGTTGATCATGAACTGGGCCAGAAGCACCTCCGCTTCAAAGGCAATCAGCTCGCCAGTAAACCAGGGCGCCTGATCGGCCTGGGTACCAAGACCGCCCAGATGACGACGCAGGGTTTGAATGTGTTCCGCAGTGGCGATAACGATGGAGGTGCCTCCCGAACGTAATGCAACGTCGAGAAAATCGGCGACTTCCTCGAGCAACGATTCGTCCTCATCGTAAAAACGGACGACATGGCGCTCCTTGCGAACTTTTTTGGCGGGGGACACGATCTCCACGACATTTCCTTAAGCGAATTTTAAAAATGGCCCGGTGCAAAACAAGGGCCAGACATATCCCTGCGGCAAAAGCGCCGTGCGCCCCCGGGAAGACTGGAGCCTTGTTCTTCGGGATACAACGACAGGCAGTATGCGTTATCGACAAACGTTTACCCTCCAAATCAGCAGCAAATCCAATGGGCCGCCGTCGGTGCTGGCATGTGCGCCTGACCGCCACACCGGGGCGGCGCGACGCACGCGAAGCGACGCGTGCTTCCGGTCGACATAGCGTCCCGACTGCTGGCCGTCGACGCGCCGTCATCGCTATTTCTTAAGAAAAAACGTTTTACTGACAAGTGCCAACTTGTGTTGTAATCCCGTGTGCGACGAATGTAAATACAACAACAATTACGTGGAGACACTTTGAACGACACCCAGCCCCCCATTTTACCGTCGCGCCTGGCCAAGCGCGACACCGCCGCCTTCGCGTGCATGCTTGCTTTCACCGTCGCCCTGAGCGCCTGTGGAGGCGGTGGCGACGGCGGCAGTGGCAACAACGCCACCGGCAACAGCCCGGACACCAAGGTCCGCGTGGCCCCCAACCCGTCGGATGACTGGACGCTCGTTCCAGCGGCCGAGGTCGGCATGGATGCGGCCATGCTGGCCGCTGGCGTCGCCTCGCTGTCCGATGCCAGCGCCCACGGCATCTCCAGCATGCTGGTGACGCGGCGCGGCAAGCCCGTGCTGGAACAATACTGGAACGGTTACGACAAGGACACCCTGCACGACCTGCGCTCGGCGACCAAGAGCATCACGTCGCTGTTGATGGGCGTGGCGATCGACCAGCGCCTGGTCGGCGGCGTGGGCGATACCCTGAGCAGCTACCTGAACCCGCTGTATCCGAACGCGCCAGCCTACCGCCTGGGCCTCAAGCTGGAAGATATGCTGACCATGCGCAGCGGCCTCGACTGCGACGACTGGACCCGCAGCTCGCCGGGCAACGAAGAAAACATGTATCAGCAGACCGACTGGGTCAAGTTCTACGTCAACCTGCAGGCGCCCAACGCCCCCGGCCGCGTAACGCGCTACTGCACCGGCAATCCAATGGCGCTGGGGCGCGTGATCGCCGTGGCCGGCAAGAAGCCGATCCCGGCGTTTGCCAACGAATTCCTGTTCGGCCCGCTGAACATCCAGAGCGCCAGGTGGGCCGAGTTCGATAACCGGACCCAGACCGATACCGGCGGCCACATTCACATGCGTCCGCGCGACATGGTCAAACTCGGCCAACTGGCCTTGCAAAAGGGACAGTGGAATGGAAAACAGCTGGTGTCCGCGGCATGGATGGCGGAATCGACGCGCCAGCATACGCAATTCACCTCGCTGCCCAACCGCAACGGCTACGGCTATTTCTGGTGGCGCAGCGTCGAAACCATGAAAGACGTCTCCTACGACGTCATTTTCGCCGACGGCAATGGCGGCCAGTACATCATGATCGTCCCCGCGCTCGATATCGTCGCCGTCTTCACGGGCGAAAACTACAATTTGAAGAAGGCGGAATTCCCGTTCAGCTTGCTCAACCGCTACATCCTGCCGGCAGTGAAATAAGCAGGGCAACGGGGAGCGCCCGGCTTCCCGTTTGCCCGGAAAGCCTTACCCGACTTGAAACGCGGAATGGGCGGCCTGGTGGCCGCATCCGGACCAGGCCAGTGCCTCGGCCCTGCCGTCCAGGTATTGAAACCCGCGAGCGGGACGCCAGCCGGCCACAAAAAGAAATATTTACAATAAAATCATCCCGTTTTGCAATTTCGATGTGGCAATATAGAGATATTCGCCAGGCCGGCCGCGCCCGTATGTTCCGTTGGCGCGCTGCTCCTGCATCCCATCATTCTTTCAAGGAACGACCATGGCCACGGCAAGTGCATACACGAAAGTAGCGCAAGAACTCTATATTTCCTATTTTGGCCGCCCCGCCGACAGCGCCGGGCTTCAGAGCATGACCGCCGCGCTGGCCGCGGCCGGCGCGCCGACCACGACCTCCGACCTCGATGCCGCCTATTCATCGAACCCAAGCGTTCGCGCGCTGATGGACAGTTTCGGCAAGAGCGCAGAGTCGACAGTTCTGTACGGCACCGGCGCGGCCGGCCTCGTCACCGCACACTTCGTGACCGAAGTCTTCCATTACCTGTTCGGCCGCGCGCCGGCTGAGAGCGGCCTTGCATTCTGGACCAATGCGATCGATACCGGCTCGCTGACCCTCGCCGCCGCCGCCCACTCGATCCTGACCGGCGCCATCGTCGCCAATGGCGCCGATGCCGCGCTGATCGCCAAGAAAGTCGCCGTCGCCACCAATTTCACGAACGCCCTCGACACGGTGGCGGAAGTGGGCGCCTACCACGGCGCCGTCGCCGCCCAGATAGGGCGCGACGTGCTCGCCGGGGTCAGCGCAAGCACCGACCCGGGGACGTACCAGGCAGGTGTCGTCGGCACGCTCGCGCAGATGACCAAGGCGATCGCGCTGACCACCGGTGCCGACAACCTCGCCGGCGTCAGCGGCGCCAACCTGTTCGTTGCCAACATTGCAGGCAGCAGCAACACCTTGCAGTCGGGCGACCGCATCAGCGCCGGCGACGGCGTCGACACGCTGCGCGCCAATGTCGGCGTGTTCCAGGCGAGCGCGCTGGCGTTGGAAACCCAGGGCGTCGAAAACATTGTCGTGCGCGCAGACGGCAGCATCAGCACGACCGCGCCGATCGAGATCAACGGCGCGCTGATGAAGGGCGTCACCCGCTGGGAAAGCAATCACAGCCGCGGAGACCTGGTCATCGACCGCGCCGGCATCGCCAGTTCGCAGCTGCCGGAAAACGTCACCGTCGCCATGGTCGGCACCGATGCCGGCAATGTCGACTTCGGCGTGTACTTCGACACGGCCGCCCTGCGCGCGCTCAATCCGACCGTTGGCGGGAACAGCTTGCGCCTGCAGCTGATGGATACCCGCTCGGCCGACACCGACGGCGCGCCCTTGAAAGGCAACCCTTACGACGGTTTTGTGTTTTCGTTCAATGGCAAGCCGACGCAGGTCCGTTCGCCCGCGATCGACAACGCCCAGACTTATCCCGAGCTGCTCGTCGCGATCCGGGCGCAGCTCGCCGTCACGCCGGGCCTGGAAAAGCTGGTGGCGACCCTGGGCGGCAAGTTCGAGACGTACGACTCGCAGTCCGGCCACCTGCTGAGCGGGACGGAAATCGTGATCACCAATCCGGGCACCGGCACCATGACCACCGACAACACTTCGGGCTGGCTGTCACCGGTCATCCCCAACGATGCATACATGCACAAGGCGCTCCCGATCGGTCCGGCCGCGGCGGGGCGCGCGCTCATTACCAGCACCGTCGTTCTCGATGGCGTCGGCCGCGGCGGCACCGGCGGCGACCTGGTCATCGGCGCCAAAGCGACCGCCACGCTCGCCCAGCCCGGGGTGGAGGCCTTCAATATCACCGTGGAAAACTCCAGCCGCCTGCAAACCATCAATTCGACCTACAACAAGCTCGAATCGGTCAATCTGGTCAATGGCGTCGTCAAGGGCGATGTGGCGGTGCGCGGCAGCACCGACAGCGCCGACCAGTCCTTGCCCGGCCTCGTCAGCGAGCGCAGCGGTTCCCAGCACGGCGACACCTACGGTTTCCACGATGTACGTCAGGTCAACGCCGGCGCCATGAAAGGCAAGGTCGATATCGAAGCCGTGATCGGCGACTTGGCGGTGGCCAAGTACATCGGCCAGCCCGGCAGCCAGACCGGCGCGCTCACCGAGAGCGTCGATTTCATCTACCTTGGCGGCAACAACAACGACAATCTCATGCTGGACATCACGTCGAACATGGCTGCCAAGCACGGCACCCGCGCGGCCGGCGTGACGGATTTCCGCTTCAAGATGGCCGGCGGCTTCGGGGACGACCAGATGACCTTGCGTATCCTGCCTTCCGTGCAAGGGAACAATGCCTGGATGGCCAACCAGGACTTGAACAACAACATTACCCTGAGCGGTGGCGAAGGCAACGATACGCTGCGCAAGCCCGGTGCGGGCGATGCCGTGCTCGACGGCGGCAATGGCAACGATGCCATCTACGCCGAAGGCTCTGGTTTGCAGGAAGTGACCCTGTCGACCGAGGCCAAGCCCACCATGACGTCGACCACCTACATCGGGGCGCAATGGGTCTTCAACACCGCCGACCAGATTGGCTTGCTGGCGCCGGCGCGCGAGTTCGGCGCGCTGAAAAGCGATGCACTCGATACCTACAAGCTGGCCGGCACCAAGGTCAACGTGACCTTCCAGGGCATCGGCAGCACGGTGACGGTGGGAACCAAGTTGACGATGACCATGCCGACCGACAAGGATATCAACGAGGCCATCAAGCATGCCATCAATGACGACCCGGTGCTGAGCCAACTGCTCCGCGCCAACGACGGTCCCGGCAGCGCGCTGATGGTGCATGCGCTGATCGACGGCGTCATGAGCCCGGCCGACCTGAACATATCGCTGCAAACGCTGGACCCCGCCAGCCTGCCCGAGGCGCAGGTGAGCGCCTGGTCCGCGGCCTACGGGCTGACCGGCGGCGCGGTATCGATCGACAGCTTGCTCAACGTGATCCACACCTCGCTGGCCGCATTCAATGCGAACGGCGACTACGCGAGCGCGATGGCGGTCGATCACGGCGCTGTGCACAGCCTCACCGGTGCGAACAGTACCGCGGCCAGCGACAACCTGATTTTGCCGGGCATGGGCAACGATGTGGTGATCCTTGGAACGGCCGCAGGGGCGACCAAAGCGGCGTCGAGCAACGATACCGTGGTTTTCGACAAGAACTTCGGCAACGACACCATCGTCCGCTTCAACGCGGCGGGCACCGGCATCGATCACCTGGACTTCACGGCACTGGGCGGCAGGACCCTCACGGCCGACCTGGCGACCGACAAGTCGATCACCATCGTCGCGGCAGGCACGACCAACGACACGCTGACCAAGATCAGCGCCCTCTTCAACGGCTACAACGCCGAAACCATGACCCACGTGGTGGCAGTGGTCGACGGCACCACCAATGCCGCGATGATCTACTCGATCGAGGATCTGGCGGGCGCGGACAATGGCAAAGCGACATTGGAGGGCCGGATCGACCTGGCCACCGTGAACTGGCACAGCGCACTGACGCAGGCGAACTTTGTCGATGCCAAGGGTGTCGGTTTCAACCAGGCCGAAGGCGCGGCTGGCGTGGCGCCAACGCCCGTGCAGCTGGTCGGCATGACGCTGCCCGACGATGCCGCACTGGCGGGGACGAGCGGCCTGACGGGCGCATAAGGACTGACGAAGACCAGGGACGGCGTGCGCCGTCCTTGCGTTCGGGCAGTAATCTTCATACGGCGCGGGCGCGCACTGCGCCCCGCCACTGCCTTATCCCATCGACCCGGATGCTCTGCCCGGCTCGTTCAGCTCCTTGGCCGCACGACGATCGCCGCGGCAAGGCAGCACGTCCGGAGTGGGACTCACCGGATATTCTTGCAAAAAATGGAATTGATTACTGGCGCTGGCAGCCCGCATCGATGGCGCGCGCCGCCAGCAGGGACGGTTACGTGGGTTATTAATGCAGCGCGGTCACCGCATAGCCTTTTTCGGCGATCTGCTCGTTAAGGCGTTCGATATCGTAGTCGGGCAGCTGGTCGGCTTCGTCAGCGATCTCGAAGGCCCTGGCCTCCACTTCCCAGTCCGTATTGGTGGCCTCATTCGGAATATTACGGTCTTGCGGAACTGCCAGGTAGGAGAACTTGCCGTCGTGTTCGGCCCTGCGGTAGATGTCCAAGCGCATGATGATGTCCTATAAAAATGAGAATGCGAACTCCTGCTTTCCGCGTGGAGGCAGTGTCCGTGCCCCAATGTAGGCTAGCCGCGCCGGTTCGTCTGTTAAGTATTCAACATGAGATGTCTTTTTTGTGCCAACGTTTGTTGAGTACGCCGTGAGTTTTGATGCATATTGGGATCGATAAAGCTATGATTGGTTTATTGATTGCGTAGAGCAACATTCAAGATGCAATCCTGACCGACCTTAATGAAGGAATTATCATGTCCGCGCAATCGATACTCGGCAGGCTCAAGGTGTGGCACACGTATCTGATCCTGAGCGTCATCGGGATCATGGTGGCGGGGATCCCGACCTACCTGTACATCAAGGAAGCGGGCAAGGCCCTGGCGGCCTATTCCTCCGAGCAGCAGGGCATGCCGGGCGTGGCGAGCATGCTGCGCGTGATCCAGTTCACCCAGCAGCATCGCGGCCTGTCGGCGCTGGTGCTGGGCGGCACCGGCGACGCAAGCGACAAGCGTGCCGCCAAACAACAAGACGCCGACGCCGCCTACAAGGACGTCGACGCCCTCGTCGGCAAGATCAACGATCCTGCCATTGGGCGGTTGTGGTCGGACCCGAAGCGGGAATGGGAAAGCTTGCGCGCTGGCGTTTCCGGAAAAACGATTACCGTGCCTCAAAGTTACGCCGCCCATACCGCCTTGCTGGCCAAATTGCTGAAGGTGAACGAGCTGGTCGGCGATTACTACGGCCTCAGCCTTGATCCGGACAAGGATTCCTACCAGTTGATCCAGGCGATGTACTACCAGCTCCCGTATTTGACGGAAGAGCTCGGCCAGCTGCGCGCCAAAGGTGCCGGCTTGCTCGGCAAGAAAGAAGCGAGCCAGGAAGAACGCCAGATCATTTCATCGATGATCGGCCGCATCAACGACCGCGTGCTGCAGACCACGAATGCCTTCGGCAAAGCGGCGGCCTACAACCCGGACATCGGCAAGAGCCTGAGCGCCGTGATGAACGACGCGGTGTCGATGTCGGTCGCGCTCACCGAGCTGGCCACCGCCCAGATTCTCAAACCGGAGACGCTCAGCTACAGCGCGAGCGAATATGTGGCGGCCGCCACCCGCGCGATCGATGCCCAGTTCGCGGTCAACAGCGCCGCCAAGGCCGATCTGGACGCCATGTTTGTCGCCAAGATCGGCAACTTCCACACGGAGCGCTGGACCATGCTCGGCGTCATGCTGGCCCTGCTGGTCGCCGCCGGCTACTTTACGGTGCTGGTGACGCGGGCCGTCACGGTGCCGCTGAACAATGCGGTCGCGGTGGCGCAAAGCGTCGCCGGCGGCAACCTGGTCAATGAGTTCGATGTCGGCGCCGACAATGAAGTCGGAAAGATGCTGCGTGCACTCAGGGACATGAACGACAGCTTGCGCGGCATCGTCGGCGATGTGCGGAACAGCATCGACAACATCAGCGCGGCCACGCATGACATCGCCTCCGGCAACAACGACGTGTCATCGCGCCTGGAATCGCAGGCCTCGAACCTGGAAGAAACAGCCTCGTCCATGGAGGAACTCACGTCCACGGTCAAGCAGAACGCCGACAACGCCCATCAGGCCAACGAACTCGTCCTTGGCGCGTCGCAAGCCGCGACCAAGGGTGCGGCGGTGGTGTCGCAGGTGGTACGGACCATGGGCGACATCAACGATGGCTCGCGCAAGATTGTCGACATCATCGCTGTGATCGACGGCATTGCCTTCCAGACCAATATCCTGGCGCTCAATGCCGCCGTGGAAGCGGCCCGGGCCGGCGAGCAGGGCCGCGGCTTTGCCGTGGTGGCCAGCGAGGTACGCAATCTGGCCCAGCGTTCCGCCTCGGCGGCCAAGGAAATCAAGGTCTTGATCAGCCATAGCGTGGGCCAGGTCGAAGCGGGCAACCAGCTGGCCAACGAAGCCGGCACGGCGATGGGCGAGATCCTGAGCAGCGTCACGCGCATCACCAGCATCATGGCGGAGATTGCCGTGGCTTCGGCCGAGCAAGGCGCCGGCATCGAGCAGATCAATCACGCGGTCACCCAGATGGATGACATGACCCAGCAAAACGCGGCCCTGGTCGAGCAGACGGCCGCGGCGTCGAGCAGCTTGCAGGAACAGGCGGCCACGCTGGTGGAGGCGATGAGTATCTTTACACTTGGAAATGAAGCAGTGCAGGCCGCGGCGCGCCATCCCGCGCCTGCCCGTCCCCTTGCTTCCGCCGCACCGCGCCGTGCCGCCGGCGCCAAGCGTCAGGCATTAAAACAGGCGTGACGCGCCAGTACCGGGCAAGCGCGCCGCAAGCGGTGCCCGGCTAGCGCCCCGGGCTGCTGCGCAGCACGCGCGCCGGCAACATGACTATGGCGCGCAGCAATTCGAACACCGCTTCCACGCCGATGCCCACCAGGCGAAACGGCAGTAGCAACAGCCACACCAGCGGATACAGCAGCAGCGCAAGCAGAGCCAGGGGCCAGCACAGGAAGAGGACCACGAGCCACAGCAGGAAACTCAACATCGTTTTCTCCGTATCGGAAAAGTTCAGGTGAGTTCACTGTAAGGACATGGGGCGAATGCGGCAATGCGGCTGCGACCAAGCGCAGGCTGGCACGCGCAAAGCGCAAAAAACGCGGATAAACGGGATTTACTGGCCGACGCAGATAATCTTGGTGGCGTACTCGTGGGCGTTGGATTTCTTGTTTGTTGCCCAGTCGATTACTTCCTGGGCTTGCCCGACGGTCATGATCGTGGCTTTTTCCTTGTTCTTGATAAAGGAAACGCCCTCGAACTTGCCTTCCTTGCTGCGCATGACTTTGGCGAACACGGGCGGTTTCAGCGCATCATCGCTGAGTTTGTTTTGCTGGACGAGGTAACGCTGGTCAATATTTTCCATGGAGCACTTAAATAAACGGTTGAAGCCGCCATTTTACGGGCTCGCCTGCCGCGCGGCAAATGGATCGGCCAGGATGGCGGGGCGGCCCTGGCCAGCCCCCGCCACCGGCAAGCGGCATCAGGCGTAGACCCGGACCCGTTCGGCGGTTTCCGGCACCACCGCGTGCAGCACGTCGACCCGGATCGCCGCTTCGAGCGAAGGAATCGACCCGCCCGCGCGGTAATGGAAACTGACCTGCAGCACGTCGCCAGCCTTGCATTGCACGCCCTGTTGCAGCGGCAAGGTCATGTAATGGTTCAGCCAGTCGATGGTGGCGTTTTCTTCGCTCACGACCGCCAGCACATTCTTGGTGATGAAACGCATCGCGTTGACAACGCCGTTCTTCTCCACCAGGAACTTGCCTTCCCACGCAATGCGGGTGTCGAGCGGCTGGCTGAAGTCGAGAATGCTGTACACCGACGGTGGCGCCAGTTCCACCGTGCCGGGATGGATCACCGTGGTTTCCTGGAACTGGACGATGGGTGCGTAAAAGCCTTCGAAATCGTATTCCTGCTGCAGCGGCTGCACCGCCATGATCACCGCTTCCGGCAAGAAGCGCGGCAGCGGGCCGCCGAAGCGCGCCAGGTAGCGCCGCTTGAACGATTCGATCACTTCCACCTGTTTTTCGCGCAGCATGGCGACGTGAATCATTTCGCAGATCACGATATCGACCGGTTCCGGCGGCAGGTATTCGAAGGCGTCGGCATGCACCACCTCGACCTTGTGGCCGTTGGGGTTCCTGGCCATCATCTTGCGCGCTTCCTTGACCATGTCGGGATTGAACTCGACGCAGTAGACTTTTTCGGCCTTGGCGGCCGCAAACCAGGACAGCACGCCGGTGCCGCCGCCGAGCTCAAGCACCTTGGCGCCAGGGAAAACCGCGTAATGGATCGCTGACTTGAACCCGTGCATCCGGTTTTGGTCCATCAACATATTGTGGTGATAATGGACAGGAATGAATTGCCCCAGATAGCAGCTTTCGATTTCGCGTTCGTTCAGCATAAATTTTCCCTTTGATGTGGCGCCCCGGATGCCCTGCGCCGTTGCTTGGCTTGATCAGTACGACATAATCATTATCAACAACATGGGTGTAATTTGATGCCGCGAGATAACTCGCTTTTCCGTGCCAGTTCGGCGCTTGCACGCCGCGGGAAGCCCTTACAAGCCCTTGCGGCCGAGGGAAAGGTGGGCGTTGATGGCGTCGGCGATGCGCGGCTTGTCGGCGCGCTCGGCGATCTGGGCGGCGGTCAGGCTTTCGTTATTCTTCAGCGTGGCGTCGGCGCCCTCCTGCATCAGCAGCTTGGCGGCCGATTCGTGGCCTTCGCGCGCGGCGATCATCAGCGGGGTCAGCTTGCTGGGCGTTTCGGCGTCGATATAGGCGTGGTGCTCGAGCAGGATGCGGACGATCTCGGCGTAGCCGCTGGCGGCCGCGTAGTGCAGCGCCGTCCAGCCGGGATAGGTGACGATCGCACCCTTGGCCAGCATGGCCAGCACCGCCGGCTTGTTGTGCTTGAACGCGGCCATCATCAGGGCGCGGTTGCCATTCGGCGCGGCCCGTTCGAGGTCGATGCCGGGCTGGGCCAGCAACACATTGACGACGTCGTTGGCGTCCTCGCGCAGCGCGAGGATCAGCACGGTCTGGCCGGTGATCGGGTCGACCGTGTTGGGGCTGACGCCGTTTTTCAGCAGTTTCTTCACCATGGACGCGTTGTCCATCTGCGCCGCCACCACGACATCGCGCACCGGATCGGCCGCCGCGTTCGCGCCAGCGAGCAGGGTGGCAAGCAGCAAACGCTTAATCAGAATGAACATGAAGTTGACTCCCTACTGCCTTGAAAACATTGAGAAAACTATTGGCGCATCGAGAACTGTGCAGTTACCGCGGACAGCGCGGATTCAACATGAACTCAGCTCCGTACCACCTTGAAAAGATTGAAGAAATTGTCGGTAGTCTGCTGCGCCACCGCTGCCAGCGGCACGTCTTTCAACGCCGCAAGGTACTCCGCCACATGACAGACGAATCCCGGTTCGTTCATCTTGCCCCGGTGCGGCATGGGCGCGAGATACGGCGAATCGGTCTCGATCAGGATGCGATCGAGCGGCACGGCCCGCGCCACGGCTTGCAGATCCTTGGCGCTCTTGAAGGTGACGATGCCCGAGAACGAGATGTAAAACCCCATCGCGATGGCGGCCTCCGCCACTTCCAGTGATTCCGTAAAGCAATGCATGACACCCGCCGCACCACCCTTGTCCGTTCCCGCGCCCTCTTCCTGCATGATGCGGATCGTGTCCACGCTGGCGGCGCGGGTGTGAATGATCAAGGGTTTGCCGGTAATTCTTGAAGCACGGATATGCACGCGAAAACGCTCGCGCTGCCATTCCAGGTCGCCCTGCAGCCGGAAATAGTCGAGCCCAGTCTCGCCGATGGCGACGATTTTCGGATGCGCTGACAGTTCGACCAGCTGGTCGACCGAAGGTTCCGGCGTGTCCTCATAATCGGGGTGCACGCCGACCGAAGCGTAGATGTGGGGATATTCCTTGGCCAGGGCCAGCACCTGGGGAAAATCCGGCAGGTCGACCGACACGCACAGCGCGTGGGTAACCTTGTTCTCGGCCATTTTGGCGAGGATCTCGGGCATGCGCGCGGCAAGCTCGGGGAAATTGATATGGCAGTGGGAGTCGATATACATCCCGCCATTGTAAACGCTAGGCGATACGCTTGCCCAGAATGATCAGGTCGCGCTCGATGCCGTCCAGGTTGGCCACCCGCGGCAGCTTGGCCCAGGTATCGAAGCCGAACTTCTTGAACAAGGCCAGGCTGGGCACATTGTGGCCAAAAATGAAGCCGAGCAAGGTGTGCACGGCAATATTCGGGGCGTAGGCAATCGCCTGTTCCAGGCAATAACGCCCGATGCCCTTGCCGCGCCAGCTTTCCGCGATATAGATCGACAGTTCGGCGGTGCCCGAATACGCCGGGCGGCCGTAAAAATTGGAATACGACATCCAGCCGATCACGGCCGGGCTGGCGCTCGTATCGTTTGCCGCGTGCAGCACCCACAGCGGGCGGCGCTCCGGGTCATGGTCGTCGAACCATTGCTGGCGCGACGCCACCGACACCGGTTCGGTATCGGCGGTCACCTCGCGCGAGGCGATGGTCGAATTGTAAATGTCGACGATGACGGGCAAGTCGTCGGGACGGGCAACGCGGTGAACGAAAGACGGCATACGGCGAACGGTGACAGTCAGGTTAAAAGGCCGGGTCCTACAGCGTGTGGGTGGCGCGCGAGGACCGCAGGGCGGCGCCCAGGATCTCTTCGATGCGCAACTTGGCGCGCTGGCCGGTCTCGTCGTCGGGGAAATGCACGCCGATGCCTTGTGCCTTGTTATTGTTTGCGCCCGCGGGCGTGATCCAGGCAACCTTGCCTGCGATCGGGTATTTGTTGGTATCGTCCATCAACGCCAGAATCAGGTAAATCTCATCGCCGATCTTGTACGGCTTCACGGTGGGCACGAACATGCCGCCGTTGCGCAGGAAAGGCATGTACGCGGCATACAGCGCCGCCTTTTCCTTGATGGCAAGCGACAGGACCGAAGGACGCGTGATTTGCGGAGCGCTCGGGTCAGTAGGGTTGCCAGACATTAAAATCCTTTCAGGTACAGCATGAAGTGTAATCAAGCAACAGGTCTTCGACAAACAGTTTCGGCGACAGCGGATGGTCCGCGATCGCACGCCGGTCGTTTGCATTTTTTATCGCGCGCAGCAGGTTCGCGGTGTGCACTTTGCCAGCAAGCACGGCGATTTCCTTCTGGTAACGTGGATAATACCGGATACTGTTCGATAGTTTGTAGGAAAACAGATCGTAAAGCCAGCGCTGCGTCCAAGAAACCAACGTCGCCAGGGGCGCTTTGCTCAATTTCTCGGCAGTACGCAGCGCGCCATCGACGCTCGGATGCGCCAGGCATTGCAATAATGCTTCCAGATCGTCGCGGTTACCGGTCTCGGACTGTGCCAGCGCCGCCAGCGGCGCGCCGCCCTGCTCGCGCAGCCAGCTGTCGGCGTCGGCCAGTCCCTGCTCCTTGAGCCAGGCCAGCGCCGCCGTCTCGTCGGGCATCGGCAGGGCAAACTTGCGGCAACGCGACAAGATCGTCGGCAGCAGCCGGTCCAGGCTGTTCGACGAGAGCAGGAATACGGTGCCCGGCGGCGGCTCTTCCAAGGTCTTGAGCAAGGCGTTCGAGGCCGGCATGTTCAGCGCTTCGGCCGGATACAGCACCACCACCCGCAGCCCCTGGCGGTGGGTCGAGATATTCATGAAGTCGGCCAGCGCGCGGATCTGCTCGATCTTGATCTCTTTCGACGGTGCCTTGGTCGACTTGGCTTTCTTGCCGCCATCGGACTCGGCACCCTCCTCGCCCTCGGCCGGCGGCTCGTCTTCCAGCGCTTCGGGACGCACCCGGCGGTAGTCGGGATGGTTCTGTTGCGAAAACCAGCCGCAGGAACCGCACGCGCCGCAGGCGTGGCCATCCGGACGCACGTCTTCGCACAGCAGGGATTGGGCAAAGGCTTCCAGAAAATCGGCCTTGCCGGTGCCTGCGGCGCCGTGAAACAGGATCGCGTGCGGCAAGCGCTCGCGCATCAGCTGCAACTGCTGCCACGCGCTTGCCTGCCAAGGATAAATTGTATTACTCATCGCGACATTCTTCGTTTAATCAATTACTTGCATGAGAAACCTCATGTGGTTTCAAGTTACACTTAACCTAGTTTCTCAAGTATTCCGACCAGGGTTCCCTGCGTTTCAGCAATGGTTTTCGTGGAGTCGATGACAACAATCCGCTCGGGAAACTGGGCAGCGCGGCGCAGGTATTCATTGCGGCATGCGGCAAAAAAATCCGCCTTTTCCTGCTCGAACTTGTCCAAGGTACGGGTGGCGTCCAGGCGCGCCCGCGCGACATCGAGCGGCACGTCGAACAGCAAGGTCAGGTCCGGCTGCAGATGCGGGTGCACCCATTGCTCCAGCGCCTCCATCTTGGCGCGGTCCAGGCCGCGCCCGCCGCCCTGGTAGGCGAAGCTGGCATCGGTGAAGCGGTCGGAGATGACCCAGTGGCCGCGTTCGAGCGCCGGCGCGATGACCTGGGCGATGTGCTCGCGGCGGCTGGCGAACATCAGCAACGCCTCGGTTTCCAGATGCATCTTCTCGTGCAGCAGCATGTCGCGCAGCTTTTCGCCGAGCGCGGTGCCGCCCGGCTCGCGCGACGAGACGACCCGCTTGCCCTTCGCTTCCAGGGTCGCGGCCACGAAGGCGATGTGGGTGGACTTGCCGGCGCCGTCGATGCCTTCAAAGCTGATGAACTTGCCTCTTGAGGCGGTACTGTCGGTCATGGAACGCAAAACGCCTATCGTTGATATTGATTCACTGCCCGGTTATGGTCGGACAAATTGCTGGAAAACTGGCTGGTGCCATCCTTGCGCGCCACAAAATACAGGGCGTCGGTCTTGGCCGGGCCCAGCGCCGCTGCCAGCGATTGCACGCCGGGCAAGGCGATCGGGGTCGGCGGCAGGCCGGTGCGCGTGTAGGTATTGTAAGGCGTGTCGGTTTCGAGGTCGCGTTTGCGGATGTTGCCGGCATATTTGTCGCCCATGCCGTAAATCACGGTCGGATCGGTCTGCAGCATCATGCCCAGGCGCAAACGGTTCACGAACACGCCGGCGATCATGGCGCGCTCCGACTTCTGGCCGGTTTCCTTTTCGATGATCGATGCCATCACCAGCGCCTGGTACGGATTTTCGTACGGCAAGCTCGGGTCGCGATTTTCCCAGGCGGCGCCCAGGCGGCTGAGCAGCAAGGCGTGCGCTTGCTTGTAGATATGCAAGTCGCTCGATCCCTTGGCGAACAGATAGGTATCCGGGAAGAACAAGCCTTCCGCCGCCTTGTATTCGGTGGTGATCCTGGCCAGCAGTTCGGTATCGGACAGCTCCACCGTATCGTGCTTGAGGCCCTTGCTGGCGGCCACCGCCTGGCGCATCTGCTTGAAGGTCCAGCCTTCGATGATGGTCAGCGATTCCTGGGCGAACTCGCCGCGCACCAGCTGGTCGAGCAGCTTGCGCGGCGAGGTGCCGGGTTTGAGCTCGTAGGTGCCGGCCTTGATCTTCGACGCGGTCTGGGTGGCGCGTGCCAGCATCGACAGCATGTACGGGTTGACCGGTGCGCCGGCCTCGGCGATCTGCTGGGCTGCGGCGCCCACGCCGCTACCCGGCTCTACGGTAAACGGGATCGGATCGCCGTCCGTCGTGATCGGCTCCTTGGCCCAGTGGAAGAAGTACGTCATCGCTGCGGTACACAGCAGGAGCGTCAATATGAGTAATTTTTTGAACAAGTGCGTACTCGATTCTGTGGTTTTCGCCGTTGCCGGCGCGATTTTCACGACATCTCTATAATGAGGCCGTAATGATAAAGCTTAAATCGGGAAATATTTGGAATTTATGAACAACTGGAATGAATATCTCTCGTCCCGGGGCGCCCGCCTCGCGCAAGATGGCAGCGGCCATGTGCCTGATTTCGGCCAATCGCTGGGCGTCGCCGAGCTCGCGCCGGGCTTTGTCGCGCCCGTTACCGACCAGGGCCTGATCGCCGTCACCGGCGACGATGCCGCCGGCTTCCTGCATAAGCAGCTGACCAACGACGTCGAACACCTCGGCCTGGCCGAAGCGCGTCTGGCGGGCTACTGCACGCCCAAAGGCCGGTTGCAGGCGACGTTCCTGATGTGGCGCTCCAGCGAGTCCGTCTTCCTGCAGCTGGCGCGCGAACTCCAGCCGGCGCTGCAAAAGCGCCTGTCCATGTTCGTACTGCGCGCCAAGGCCAAGCTGGCCGATGCCGGCACCGGCCAGGTGCTGCTCGGCATCGGCGGCGCCGCTGCCGAGGCCACGCTGACGCCCTTGTTCGGCGCGCTGCCGCCAACGCCCTATTCCCGTATCGATCACCCGCTCGGCATCTTGATCCGCGTGGCCGATGCTTTCGGCAGTGCCCGCTACCAGTGGCTGACAACGCCCGAAGCGGCCCAAACTGCCTGGCCGGCGCTGGCCGCCGCCTTGCGCCCCGCTGGCACCGATGCCTGGCGCCTGGCCGAGATCCACGCCGGCGTGCCGCAAGTGACGCTCAAGACGCAGGAACAATTCGTTCCCCAGATGGTCAATCTTGAACTGCTCGGCGGCGTCAATTTCAAGAAAGGCTGCTACCCGGGCCAGGAAATCGTCGCCCGCAGCCAGTATCTGGGCAAGCTCAAGCGCCGTACGGCCCTGGCTGCCATCGATGCGCCAGCCCAGGCCGGGGACGAAGTGTTCGCCGTGGACGACCCCGACCAGCCTTGCGGCATGATCGTCAACAGCGCGCCCAACGGCAGCGGCGGTGTCGACGCATTGGTGGAAATGAAACTCGCCGCGCTTGAGCAAGGCGACGTCCGCCTCGGCTCGGCCAGCGGCGTGCCCCTGCGCTTGTTGTCCCTGCCCTACGCGCTCGACGCCCTCGACCTGTAGCCTGCCATGGTTGACCTCTATATTTACTACAAGGTGCGCGACGAGCACGCGCAGCAGCTTGCCCCGCGCGTGCGCGCCATGCAGGCCGCGCTGGCCGCGCAAGCCGGGGTGTCGGGCACGGTCAAGCGCCGTCCCGGCGCGCTCGATGGGCGCCAGACCTGGATGGAAATCTACCTTGCCACGCCGGACGGGTTCGACAAGGCACTGTCGGCGGCGCTTCAGCATGCCGGACTGGACCAGTTCACCGATGGCCCGCGCCACACGGAAGTTTTTACGGATATAAGCACATGTGCCTGATCGTTTTTGCATGGCAGGTCGTTCCCGGCGTGCCCCTCATTGCCGCCGCCAACCGCGACGAATTCTATGACCGCCCGACCGCCCCGGCCGGCGTGTGGCCCGAGCATCCGAACATCTATGCCGGGCGCGACCTGAAATTCGGCGGCAGCTGGATGGGCATCACGCAGGACGGCGCCAACGGCCCGCGCTTCGCAGCCCTGACCAATATCCGCGCGCCGGAAGAACGCCGCACCGATGCGCCATCGCGCGGGGCGCTGGTGGTCGATTATCTGGCGGGCACGATGACTGCGGCTGACTACATCGCACAGATTGCCGACGGCAGCGCCGCGTACAACGGCTTCAATCTGGTGCTGGGCGACCGTACGGGCATGTACTGGTTCTCGAATCGCGGCGGGAGCGATGCGCGCAACGGGCAGGCGCTGGAACCGGGGATTTACGGCATTTCCAACAGCCTGCTCGATGCCCCGTGGCCGAAGGTGGTGCGCACCAAGGCGCAGTTCGCCAGCCTGCTGTGCCAGGGCGCCCCGGAAGACGCGTATTTCGAGATGCTGGCCGATACCACGCGCGCGGCCGATATGCGCCTGCCCGATACGGGCATCGCGCTCGATCTGGAACGCGGGCTGTCGGCGGTGTGCATCGAAATTCCCGGCTACGGCACGCGCACCTCGACCGTGGTCAAATTGTATGACGACGCCCCTGCCGAACTGCACGAGCGCATGCTGGCCTGAGGTTCGTCCCGGTCAAGGAAGTGCCCAAGCCCACCTGGTTGGTAATCCATCGAAAAATACCAATAGTATTGCCGTGCGCCAATTCGACGGTGTTAAGATGAGTAATCGTCAAGATTGCTTGGCACATCTGCGATGCTTTTCTCAAGCCAGTCTTAAGGCGCGAGGCTCATATGATGCATGATTTTTTAGCGGACAACCGCGACGAACTGGCGCGCAGGTGCCGCGTCAAGGTTGGCGAGCGGCCGGGCCGTTCCGCCACGGAAGAGCAGCTGGAAAATGGCATTCCCCTGTTCCTCGATCAATTGATCAGCACACTGCGCATCGAGCAGACCACAACGCCGTCCGACAGCCGCCGCGTGTCGGGACCGACCGGCGGGGGCGCGGCCTTGTCGGAAGTGCGTGTGGCAGCCGCACGGCATGGCAAGGATCTGTTGGCGCTGGGGCTGACCGTCGACCAGGTCGTGCACGATTACGGCGACTTGTGCCAGGCGATCACCGACCTTGCGGTGGAGCGCGACGCGCCGTTCGCAGTGGTCGAGTTTCGCACCTTGAACCGTTGCCTCGACAACGCCATTGCCGAAGCGGTCACCGAATTCGGGTTCCTGGAAGATGCGGCCGTCGCCGATCCGCATGCCATGGACACGCGCGAAAAAATGGGCTATTTCGCGCATGAACTGCGCAACCTGCTGGGGACCGCTTCGCTGGCCTTTTCGGCCGCCAAGCAGGGAAATCTCAGTCTCGGCGGCGCCACCGGCAATATCCTCGAACGCAGCCTGACCAGCCTGGAAAAGCTGATCACCACCTCGCTGGAAGATGTCAGGGAAGTAGGTCAAAGCAGTATTGTGCTCTAGGCGTTTTCGCTGGCCGAACTGATCACCGAGATCGACAATGCCGCATCCCTGTCGGCAAAAATTCACGGCTGTACATTGCGGGTAGCCCCGGTCGACGCAGAGCTGGCCGTGGTCGGCACGCGGGACCTGCTCATTGCGGCGGTGGCCAACCTGCTGCAAAACGCCTTCAAATTCACCAAGCCGGGCACGCAGATCGTCCTGACGGCCTAAGCCTGCGGCAATCGCATCCATATCGACGTGCAGGATGAGTGCGGCGGCCTTGGGCGGGCGTCGCGGAAAACATGTTCTTGCCGTTCAACCAGGCCGGCGTCGACCGGACCGGCATCGGCCTGGGATTGACCATCGCAAAACAGAGCATTACCGCCAATGGCGGGCAACTGACCGTGCGCGATGTCCCGTGCAAGAGTTGCGTCTTCATGATCAGCCTTCCGCGCGACAAGATGCCGACTTAGCCTGCGCTCCTGCGCGGCAACGCCCACTGCCGTGGCCGGCGCCTTGCAAGGTGAAAGCGGCCGGCGTGGCGCCGGCCGCCTCGCCATCCTAGCCCTTCATCTTCGCGCGCAGCATGTCGCGGATATGCGGCGCCGCCTTGTACGGGTCGCCCGGATTGATCCCCTTGACGATCTCTTCCATGCGCTCGCCCACATTGCCCAGCGCCCCCGGATGCGAGTAAATGTAGAACTGCCCGTCGCGGATCGCATCAAAGGTCGTTTGCGCAACGTCGCCCGCCGACACCTTGCCCGACTCGACCGCCTTGACCGTCATCGCCTGCGCCGCCTTCTGGCTGGCGGTCGGCCCGCCCGTCATCTTCACGTCCTCGGGCCGGTTGCGGTGCGACTGGCTGATGCCGGTCGGAACAAAATACGGACACAGCACCGATGCGCCGATGGGTGCCTCCACCAGCTGCAAGTCGTGATACAAGGTTTCGGTCAAGGACACCACCGCATGCTTGGACACGTTGTACACGCCCATGGTCGGCGCGTTCAGCAGCCCCGCCATCGAGGCCGTGTTGACGATATGCCCTTCATACGCCGGGTCGTCCTTGGCGCACTCCAGCATGAGTTTGGTGAAGATGCGCACGCCATGGATCACGCCCCATAGATTCACGCCGAGCACCCACTCCCAGTCGGCCTCGGAATTTTCCCAGATCAAGCCGCCCGAGCCCACGCCCGCATTGTTGAACACCAGATGCACGGCGCCGAAACGCGCCATGGTGGCGTCCGCCAGCGCCTGGACTTGCTCGCCCTTGCGCACGTCGCACAGCATGGCCAGCACCTGGGCGCCCTCGCCTTCGAGCTCGGCTTGCGTCGCATCGAGCGCATCTTGCTGCACGTCGGCCAACACCAGCTTCATGCCCAGGCCGGCGGCGCGTTTCGCGAATTCGCGGCCGAGACCGCTCGCGCCGCCGGTGATGACGGCGACTTTATCTTGGAAGTTTTTCATGTCAGATGAGCTTTACCAGTTGTTTGCCGAAGTTGCGGCCCTTGAGCAGGCCGATGAATGCTTCAGGCGCCGATGCCAGGTCCGGCGCCACTGTTTCGCGGTACTTGAGCTTGCCGCTGGCCACCAGCGCACCGAGTTCGCCCAGCCCTTGCGGCCACAGCTCGAGGTGCTCGCTGACGATGAAGCCGCGAATCGTCAGGCGGCTGGTCAGCATGTGACGCATATTGCGGATCGACACGTCATCGCCGTTGTAGCCGGCGATCATGCCGCACAGCGCAACCCGGCCGAACGCGTTCATGCGCGGCAAGGCGGCGTCGAAACCGGCTCCGCCCACATTCTCGAAAATGGCGTCGATGCCGTCCGGCGTGGCCGCCGCCAGATCCTCCACCAGCTTGCCGGCCTTGTAGTCGATACAGGCGTCGAAACCGAGTTCATTGACGACGTAGGCGCACTTGTCCGGCCCGCCCGCGATGCCGACCGCGCGGCAGCCCTGCTGCTTGGCCAGCTGGCCGACCACGCTGCCGACCGCGCCGCTGGCCGCCGACACCAGAATCGTGTCGCCCGCCTTCGGCTTCATGATGTGATTCAAGCCATACCAGGCCGTCATGCCCGGCATGCCCGCCACGCCCAGGAAGGCCGACAACGGAATGTGCGTAGTATCGACCTTGCGCAGGGTGGCGCCGTCGGCCACGCCCATCTCCGCCCAGCCGAGCATGCCGACGACCATGTCGCCAACGGCAAATTTCGGATGCTTCGAGGCCAGCACTTCGCCAGCCGTGCCGCCGATCATGGTCTCGCCAATCGCCTGGGTGGCCGCGTAGCTTTTCGCTTCGCTCATGCGTCCGCGCATGTACGGATCGAGCGAAAGGTAATGGTTGCGGATCAGTACCTGGCCGTCGCCAAGCTGCGGCAGTTGCGCGCTCTCAAGGCGGAAATTGTCAGGCTGCGGTTCACCGCGCGGACGCGACGCCAGGACGATGCGCTGATAGGTACCGGCCGTCATACCGCGGACACTCCGCCGTCCACCGCCAGGGTCTGGCCGGTGATGTGCTTGCCCGCGTCGGACGCGAACAGCAAGGTTGCCCCTTTCAAATCCTCACCGTCTCCGATGCGGCCCAGCGGCGCATCCTTGGCCAGCGCTTCGACGCCGAGGGTTTCCAGCACGCCCTTGGTCATCTTGGACGGGAAAAATCCCGGCGCGATGGCGTTGACGGTGATGCCGTAGGCGCCCCATTCACCCGCCAGGGTGCGGGTAAAGTTCACCAGCGCGCCTTTCGAGGTGTTGTAGGCGATCGTTTTCATGGTCCCCGGCGCGTTGCCCGCCAGGCCGGCGATGGACGCAATGTTGACGATGCGGCCGTATTTGCGCGGAATCATCGACGCCTTGCCGACCGCCTGCGTCACCAAAAAGATGCTGCGGATGTTCAGGTTCATCACCTTGTCCCACGCCTCGACCGGATATTCCTCGGCCGGCGCACCCCAGCTGGCGCCCGCGTTATTGATCAGGATATCGATGTGGCCGAGGCGCTTCATCGCTTCGTCCACCATCGGCTGGATATGCGCGTCCTGCGCCAGGTCGGCGGCGATGGCGGTCGCGTCGATGCCGCGCTCTTTCAGGTGGGCACAAGCTTCGTCCAGGTCAGCCTGCTTGCGCGAGGAAATGACGATCCTGGCGCCCTGCTCGCCCAGCGCTTCGGCCATCTGCAGGCCAAGGCCGCGCGAGCCGCCGGTGATCAGTGCCGTCTTGCCGGCGAGGGAAAATAATTCTTGCGTAGTGCGCATAGCGAATCCTTGTCAGTCAGCTGTCGTTATCAGATGGTGTAATCCATGCATTGGCGCGCTTCACGAATGGCGCCAAAGAATGGTTTGAGTGCGTGGTGGGTCGGATGCTCGCCGTAAGCCTTCAAGGCTTCCTTGTCGGCGAATTCCGAATACAGCACCACGTCGTAGCTTGCTTCCAGGCCCGGCTGGGCCAGCGCCACTTCAAAGGCGAACATGCCCGGCACGATGTTGGCGCAGGCGTCGAGCTGTTCCTTCATCTTGCGCGCATTGGTAGCGCGGTCGGCGCCCTCGGCGAAGTCTTTCAGCTTCCACATGACGATGTGTTTGATCATTGATTAGTCGATCCTCAGAACCACGCATCCTGCATGTCGAGCGTGGTGGTGTCGATGCTGGCCAGGAGGTCGAGCTGCTGCTGGACCTTGGGCAGCTCCCAGTGGAAGAAATAGCGGCAGGCTTGCAGCTTGCCGTTGTAAAAGTTGCTGTCATCAACAGACGGCCGCGCATCCGCCAGCGCATGCGCGGCCACCAGCGCCTGTTCCAGCCAGATCCAGGCGATCACCGTGTGGCCGACCGCTTCCAGGTACAGGCTGGCATTGGCCAGGGTCTTGTTCATGTCGCCTGCGGCGTACAAGGTCCTGGTGACGGTGGCGATGCGCTGCCATTCTTCTTCGAGCAGGTCGGCATTGGCGTGCAGGTCGACCGACACATCGGCCGCGCGCACCCTGGCGATCGTCGCGGCAATTTCGCCGCCGATGGCCTTGAACAGCGCGCCTTCCTGGATCGACGCCTTGCGGCCCAGCAGATCGAGGCCGTGGATGCCGTGCGTGCCTTCGTGGATGGCGTTGAGGCGGTTGTCGCGGTAGAACTGTTCGACGTTGTACTCGCGCGTATAGCCGTAACCGCCGTGTACCTGGATCGCCAGGCTGTTCGCTTCCACGCACCACTGCGACGGCCACGACTTGGTGATCGGCGTAAGAAAATCGAGCAGGCGCCCGGCGTGGGCGCGCGCTTCCGGATCAGGGGCGGTGCGCTGCTCGTCGACCAGGCGCGCCGAATACAGCACCAGTGCCATGGCGCCTTCGGCATAGGCTTTTTGCGCCAGCAGCATGCGCCGCACGTCGGTATGCTCGATGATGGCCACCTGCGGCTTGACCGGGTCTTTCTCGGCCGGATGGCGCCCTTGCGGGCGGCCGCGCGCGTAGTCGAGCGCGTGCAGGTAGCCGGTCACGCCCAGCACGGCCGCGCCGAGACCCACGCCGATGCGCGCTTCGTTCATCATATGGAACATGTTCGCCAGGCCCTGGTGCGGCTGGCCGACCAGATAGCCAACGGCGCCGGCCTTGCCGAGCGGCTTGAAGCGCCCTTCGCCGAAGTTGAGCAGGCAGTTGGTGGTGCCGCGGTTGCCCATCTTGTGGTTCAGGCCAGCCAGCACGACGTCGTTGCGCTCGCCCGGCTCGCCGTCGTCGCCGACCAGGAACTTGGGAACGATGAACAGCGAAATGCCTTTGACGCCGGGAATCAGGCGCCCGTCCGGGCCGGGGATCTTGGCCAGCACGAGGTGCACGATATTGCCGGCAAGGTCGTGTTCGCCCGCGGAAATCCACATCTTGTTGCCGGCGAGGCGGTATTGGCGCTCGCCATCGGGGCCGTCAACCGGGTCCGGCACGGCGCGCGTGGCGATGTCGGACAGGCTGGAACCGGCCTGCGGTTCGGACAGGCACATGGTGCCGAAGAATTTGCCGGCGTACAAAGGCCGCACGAAGCGCTCGATCTGCTGCGGCGTGGCGGTCTTGAGCAAGGTGTTGGCGTTGCCGATGGTCAGGAAAATGTAAGCCGAGGTAGCCACATTGGCCGCCGTAAAGTACGCGGTAATGGCTTTTTCCATCACGCATGGCAATTGCATGCCGTCGAACTCGTAGTCTTGCCCGGCCGCCATCAGGCCGGCGGCGGAAAAGGCGTCGAGCGCGGTCTTTACTTCGGGAATGATCGTCACGGTTTGGCCGTCGAAATGCGGCTCGTGCTGATCGTTCTTCTTGTTATGGGGTGCGAACAGGTCGGTGGCGATCTGTTCGGCGGTATCGAGTGCCGCGTTGAATGTTTCGCGGCTGTGGTCGGCAAAGCGCGGACGCGCGGTCAGCGCCTCCACGTCCAGCCATTCGTACAGCAGGAAGTCGAGGTCGCGGCGCGACAGTATTTTGGATTGCATCTTGGGCCCCGGGGAAGACAGCAAGGAAGCGGGGCGGCGCCGGAGCGGCGCGCCCCGGCGTGGATCAGACGACTTCGAACAGGCCGGCCGCGCCCTGGCCGCCACCGATGCACATCGTAACCACCACGTACTTGACGCCACGGCGCTTGCCTTCGATCAGCGCGTGACCGACCAGGCGGGCGCCGGAGACGCCGTATGGGTGGCCGACGGCAATGGCGCCGCCATTCACGTTGAGACGGTCCATCGGGATGCCGAGGCGGTCGGCGCAATACAGCACCTGGACCGCGAACGCTTCGTTCAGTTCCCACAGACCGATATCGGCGATCGACAGGCCAGCCTTGTGCAGCAGTTTAGGAATCGCAAACACCGGGCCGATGCCCATTTCATCCGGCTCGCAACCGGCCACGGCAAAGCCGCGGAAGATGCCGAGCGGCTGCAGGCCGCGCGCTTGCGCCACGTTGCTGCTCATCAGGATGGAAATCGAGGCACCGTCGGAGAACTGGCTGGCATTACCTGCGGAAATCACGCCGCCCGGCACCGCGGTGCGGATCTTCGAGACGGCTTCGAGCGTGGTGTCGGCGCGGATGCCTTCGTCGGCGCTGATGGTCACTTCGCGCGTGAGCAGCATGCCCGAGGCCTTGTCGGCCACGCCCATGGTGGTGGTCATCGGCACGATTTCTGCATTGAACAAGCCGGCGGCCTGCGCATTGGCAGCGCGCTGCTGGCTCTGCACGCCATATTCATCCTGGCGGTCGCGCCCGATGTTGTAGCGCTTGGCGACGGTTTCTGCCGTTTGCAGCATGGGCCAGTAGATTTCCGGCTTGTGCTCCATCAGCCATGGATCGGCCAGCATGTGCTGGTTCATTTCCTGCTGCACGCAGGAAATCGACTCGACCCCGCCGGCGGCGTAAATGTCACCCTCGCCGGCAATGATGCGCTGCGCCGCGAGCGCAATGGTTTGCAGGCCCGACGAGCAGAAACGGTTGACCGTCATGCCGGCGGTGGACACCGGGCAGCCGCCGCGCAGGGCGATCTGGCGCGCGATATTGGCGCCCGTGGCGCCTTCCGGATTGGCACAGCCGATGATGACATCCTCGACCTCGCCCGGCTCGATACCCGCGCGGGCGATGGCGGCCTGCAGCACGTGGCCGCCGAGAGTGGCGCCGTGCGTCATGTTGAACGCACCTTTCCACGATTTGGCCAGGCCGGTGCGGGCGGTCGATACGATGACGGCATCTATCATTTGTGTCTCCTGAGTTGGATTAGTATGCGCATAGCGCTGTGTTGATCGCTACGAGAATAGCACATTTTAGTACGGTCGTTCGCAAAATTATTTGCGCCCGTCGCCCCCTGTCCCCAGGCCCTGAAAAACCTGACCATGAGCATAGCCGAAGAAGTGAAAAAGTTACTCGCGCCGTTGGCCGATCCGGCCCGGGCGGCGGCCATGAGCGCCTACATGCGCGGCCAGTTCGCGTTTTACGGCATCCCCACGCCGGCCAGGCGCGCGGCGCTCAAGCCGCTTGTGCGCAGCCTCAAGGGCGCACACGCCGATGTGCTGCTGGACGCGGCCGGGGCGCTTTGGACGGAGCCGCAGCGCGAGTGCCAGTACGCCGCCATCGACCCGCTCGCCGCGCATGCGAAACAGTTCGATGGCGGGCATATCGCGCCGCTGCTGGCCCTGGCGCGCCAAGTGTCGTGGTGGGATAGCGTCGACGCGCTGGCGGTCGTGGTGGGCACGGTCGTGCGGGCGGACCGCTTGCTGCGCCAGCCGCTCATGGACGAGGCCGTGTGCCATGCGGATCTGTGGACACGCCGCGTCGCCATGCTGCATCAGCTGGGCTGGCGCTTTGATACCGACTTGGACCGGCTGTTCGGTTATGCCGAAAGACTGGCGCATGAAGAGGATTTTTTCATCCGCAAGGCCATCGGCTGGGGCCTGCGCGACTACGCGCATCACGATCCGAACGCTGTGCGTGATTTCCTGCTGGCGCAGGGCGATGCCTTGTCCGCCCTGACGCGGCGCGAAGCGGCCAAACATCTGGATAAGCAAAAGTGAACTGATGATAAGATTGGCTTTCTGAAAACTTTCTGGTTAGCCATGTTACGACAGCGCCGCATTGCCATTCCGCTTGCCGCGCTGACCGCAGTCGGCATGCTCGCCTCCGACCTGTACCTGCCGGCGCTGCCAAGCATTCAGGCCCAGCTACGCGCATCGATGTTCGCCGGGCAAGGCACGATGGCCATTTTCATGCTGTCGCTGGCCCTCTCGCAGTTTGCATGGGGCTGGCTGGCCGACCGTTATGGCGACCTGCGCGCGATCATGGCCGGCACCGTCCTGCTCGCTGTCGGCAGCGTGCTGTGCGGCCTGGCGCCGGACATGGCCAGCTTGCTCATCGGCCGCCTGATCCAGGGCCTGGGCGCCGGCGCGGCGACGGTGGCCGTGCCGGCGCTGATCCGGCGGCGCTTTTCCGAGCGCGACAGCGTGGGCGCGATGGCGCTGGTGGCAACGGTCGAGTCGACCGTCCCGGCGATCGGGCCGGTGCTGGGCGCGGCGATCGTGCTGCACCTGGACTGGCGCCTGTCGTTCTACCTGATTGCCGCCTTGGCCGTGGGCCTGCTGCCGCTGGTGTCGCGCATTGTGGGACGCACGGCGCCGGCTGCGGGCAGCGCCGGGCCTGTTGCGGGCGCGCGGCCGGCATGGATGACATGGGGCTTCGTGCGGCACGCGCTCAGCTACGCGGCCATGTTCGGCGCGCTGCTCATGTATGTGGCCAGCGCGCCGCATCTGGTGACGGCGTGGATCGGCACCGGCGTCGGCGGATTCGCCGTGCTGCAGCTGTGCGGGGTCGGCGCCTTCATGGTGGCGGCCACATGCGGCGCAAAGCTGGCCGCGCGTTACGGTGTGGAGCGGGCCATGCTGGGCGGCGCGGGCCTGCAAATACTGGCCGCCGCCATGATGATGGCGCAAGCGTCGGCCGGCCTGCGCTCGCTGACCGTGCTGATTGCCGCGTGGGCCGTGTTTTGCGCTGGGCTCGGCCTGCGCGGGCCGTCCCTGATGTCGCGCGCCCTGTCGCTGGCCGTCGGCAATCCCGGCAAGGCGGCTGGCCTTGTGATGACGGCCGCGTTCGGCATGACGGCGCTGGCGACAATGGCGGTTGCTCCTTTTCTGATGGGCGGCTTGCTGCCGGTGGCGTTTGGCGTGGCGATCCTTGTGTTGTTGAGTATTGTGCTCGTGCCAGATGCGTTCCGTTTACACTCTGGACAACACGCCGCGAAGCGGACCTGACGGGCAGTCGAACCTGACCAGCCAGGGGCGCGCACCACTACTGCCGGAAACTGGCAGTAGTGCCACCTATACTTTTCCGTACATCAACCAACGAGAAAAGTCCACATGACCATCCAGACCGTTACCCACCTCAACTTCCGCGGCAATGCGCAAGACGCCCTTACCTTTTATCACTCGGTATTCGGCGGCCATAAAACCTGTGTCACTTACAAGGACGCGCATGCCGTCGCAAACCCGGACGAAGCCGATCAAGTGATGTGGGGCCAGGTCGTCTCCGCCGATGGGTTCCGGATCATGGCCTACGACGTCCCTTCAGCAAGATCATGGAATGCCGGGGAAATTCCGGTATTCGTCTCGGTGCGCGGCGATAACGCCGAAGCGCTTACCCGCTACTGGGATGCCCTCTCGGAGGGCGCGGCCATCGTGCAGCCGCTCGGGCCGTTCAGCTACACGCCGCTGTACGGCATGCTCAAGGACCGCTTCGGCGTCACCTGGGTTCTGGACTTGGCGGTGCAATACGCTCCAGGATAAGCCATGCTTGCCGGGCGGCGTCCTGCAACCAACCATGGTGACAGTGCAATGACGCCGGTATGATGATGAGCATGTCAAGATCCGAACGCCTCCTCACGCTGTTACAAGTGCTGCGCCGCTATCGTGCCCCCGTCACCGGGCACGTGCTGGCGCGCGACACCGGCGTGAGCATCCGGACCTTGTACCGCGATATCGCCAGCCTCCAGGCCCAGGGCGCCGCCATCGAAGGCGAGCCTGGCGTGGGCTATGTCATGAAGCACAGTTTCATGCTGCCGCCCATGATGTTCGCGGCGGAAGAGCTCGATGCTCTGGTGCTCGGCACGCGGCTCGTGGCAGAGCAAGGCGACAAGGGGCTGGCACAAGGAGCGCGTACGGCGCTGGACAAAATCTCGGCAGTTCTGCCGGCCGAACTGCGGCGCGAACTGGACGCTTCCGCGCTACTGGTCGGCGCAGGCAGGCAAGGCGACACGCACGCCGTCGACATCGACTTGTTGCGCCGTGCGATACGCAGCGAACGCAAACTGCGGATTACCTATCGGACTGCCTCGGGACCCGTGTCCCAGCGGACGGTGTGGCCATACGCACTGGTCTATTTCGACCTGACGCGCGTGTTGATGTGCTGGTGCGAACTTCGCGCAACGTTCCGCAACTTCCGGACCGACCGCATCGACGCTTCCGAACTGCTCGACGAGCGTTATCCCAAAAACCGGCAAACGCTTCTCATGGAATGGCGGCGCGCGGAATTTGTCGCCGGGCGCAGCATCCTGCCCGAGGCAGACCGGCGATAAGGGACCACCACCCCGGCGCACAGAAGGCTTCGGCAATCACTCGCGCCTTGGCACTGTCGTTCAGACATTGTTTTACGCGCCGTCCCGTTTCTCCTTCTCATTTCTTCCTTTCATTTTTGCCGCTTCCACATCTCCAGCGTTTACCCTCTGATAACACGTGATTGTATTTACACAAAACACCTGTCTTTTCGATATCTAAAAAGTAAGTTTCATGTAAGTTCCAAGCAAGCATCGCGTAAGTTTCGGAGTCCACACTCAAATCCAGCTGGATACATACGGCTATTCCGATGACGCAATAACTATATTAAACACGGAGACTCACATGGCAATCACACCCGGCATCACAACCGACGGGCGCAAGGGGATACCCGTCGACGCGGGCCTCACCAAGGAAGAGCGCAAGGTCATCTTTGCCTCCTCCCTGGGCACGGTATTCGAATGGTATGATTTCTACCTGTACGGCGCGCTCGCTCCGATTATCGCCAAGCAGTTTTTTGTCGGCGACCCCACCACCACCTTCATTTTTGCATTGCTGGCTTTCGCCGCCGGTTTCATTGTGCGTCCGTTCGGCGCGCTGGTGTTCGGCCGCCTGGGTGACATGATCGGCCGCAAGTACACCTTCCTGGTCACCATCCTGCTGATGGGCGCCTCGACCTTCCTGGTAGGACTGTTGCCGAGTTACGCCAGCATCGGCATTGCCGCACCAATCATCCTGGTCACCCTGCGCATCCTGCAGGGCCTGGCACTGGGTGGCGAGTACGGCGGTGCGGCGACCTATGTCGCCGAGCATGCGCCGCACGGCAAGCGCGGCTTTTTCACCTCGTGGATCCAGACCACCGCAACCATGGGCCTGTTCCTGTCGCTGCTGGTGATCCTGGGTACCCGTACCGCCATGGGCGAAGACGAGTTCACCGCCTGGGGCTGGCGCATTCCATTCCTGGTCTCCGTGCTGCTGCTCGGCATTTCGGTCTGGATTCGCCTGTCGATGAACGAATCGCCAGCGTTTGCCAAGATGAAAGCCGAAGGCAAGACCTCCAAGGCCCCGCTGTCGGAAGCCTTTCTCAAGCCAAAGAACGCCAAGATCGTCTTCCTCGCGCTGGTCGGCCTGACCATGGGCCAGGCCGTCGTGTGGTACACGGGCCAGTTCTACGCCCTGTTCTTCCTGACCCAGACGCTCAAGGTCGACGGCGCCGTCGCCAATATCCTGATCGCCATTTCGCTGCTGCTGGCCACGCCGTTCTTCATCGTGTTCGGTACGCTGTCGGACAAGATCGGCCGCAAATGGATCATCCTGCTGGGCTGCGCCATTGCTGCCTGCACCTACTTTCCGATCTTCAAGGGCATCACCCACTACGCCAACCCGGCGCTGGAAGCAGCACTGCAAAGTTCGCCAGTGGTGGTCGTGGCCGATCCGGATTCCTGCCACTTCCAGTTCAACCTGACCGGCACCAAGAAGTTCCCATCGTCGTGCGACATCGCCACCGGCATGCTGACCCAGTCGTCGGTCAGCTACACCAAGGACGATGCGCCGCCGGGAACGGTTGCCAAGGTGCGTATCGGCGACAAGGAATACACCTCGTTCAACGCAGTGATGACCCCGGACGGTCTGAACTTCGATGCCGACAGCAAAGCCAGGGAAAAGGCGCTGAAGGCGGAAATCGGCGCGGCGATCAAGGCGGCCGGCTATCCAGCCAAGGCCGACACCGAGCAGATCAACAAGCCGATGGTCGTGCTGCTGCTGTTCATCCTGGTGCTGTATGTGACGGCCGTGTACGGCCCGATCGCGGCCATGCTGGTTGAAATGTTCCCGACCCGCATCCGCTACACCTCGATGTCGCTGCCTTACCACATCGGTAACGGCTGGTTCGGCGGCTTGCTGCCAACGACCGCGTTCGCACTGGTTGCGTACAAGGGCGATATTTACTACGGCCTGTGGTATCCGATCATCGTGGCGCTGGTCACGGTGGTCATTGGCGGCTTGTTCGTCAAGGAAACCAAGGATAACGACATCTACGCTTCCGACTAAGCTGCGGGTGCTGTTGTAAAAATGCCGCTCTCAAGAGCGGCATTTTTTTCGCCGGTGCGTGTCACGTACTGGCCAGATAGTTGTTTTTCACGCGGACATAATGCTCCGCCGAGTATTTCAGGAAGGCCAGTTCCGCATCGGTCAGGGCGCGCACTTTCCTTACCGGGCGGCCGACATACAAATAGCCGCTTTCCAGCACTTTTCCCGGCGGGACGAGGCTGCCGGCGCCGACCATCACCCTGGGCGAAATGACGGCATCGTCCATCACGATGGCGCCCATGCCGATCAGGCATTCATCGCCGATCGTGCAGCCGTGCAGAATGGTGTTATGCCCGATGGTGACGTAGTCGCCAATGATCAACGGCGAACCGAGCGGCTTGTTGGCATTCTTGTGCGAGACGTGGCACATCACGAAATCCTGGATATTCGAGCAGCGCCCGACCACGATGTGATTCACATCGCCGCGCACCACCGCATTGCACCAGACCGAAGAATCGTCGCCCAGGTTCACGTCGCCGATCACCTGCGCCGACGCGTGAATATAGATTAGTTCGCCCAGGCGCGGATGGGCATCGAGATACGAAGACAAGGGCATGCTCAAGCCCCCTTCTGGATCAGCATCGCCATGCGCTGCAGGTCGATATTGCCGCCCGAGACAATCACGCCGACCCGCTTGTTCTTGAAGTCGTTGCGGGGATTGAGCGCAACGGCCGCGCCCAGGCAGCCGGACGGCTCCACGGTAATCTTCATGTGCCCGGCGAAAAACTTCATCGCCTCGACCAGCTCAGCATCGGACACCGTCAAAATATCATCGACGCGCTCGCGGATCACGGCAAACGTGTGCTTGCCCAGATGCTGGGTCTGGGCACCGTCGGCGATGGTATCGGGCGTGGCGATGTGGACGATCTCGCCGCTGCGAAAACTGCGCTGGCCATCGTTGCCCGCTTCCGGCTCCACGCCGAACACGCGGCAGTGGGGATTCATCGCCTTGGCCGCGGTCGCGCAGCCCGACAGCAGGCCGCCACCGCCCAGCGGCACCAGCAGCACGTCGAGCGGGCCGGCATCCTCGATCAATTCCTTGGCCGCGGTGCCCTGCCCCGCCATCACGTGCACGTGATCGTAGGGCGGAATCAGGGTCAGGCCGCGCTCCAGCGCCAGCGCGTTGCCGATTGCCTCGCGGTCTTCGGTATAGCGGTCATACGTCACAATCTCGGCACCGTAGCCGCGCGTGGCCGCCACCTTGGTGGCGGGCGCATCGAGCGGCATGACAATCACCGCCTTGATGCCGAGCAGCTTGGCCGCCAGCGCAATGCCCTGCGCATGGTTGCCGGACGAAAAAGTCACGACGCCGCGAGCGCGCTGTTCGGCAGTGAATTGGGCCAGCGCATTGTAGGCGCCACGCATCTTGAAGGCGCCGGTGCGCTGCAGGTTTTCGCACTTGAAGAAAATCTGCGCGCCGCTCAGGGCGTTGGCGGTCGTGGATGTGAGCACCGGCGTGCGATGGACCGCCCCGGCGATGCGCTCATGGGCGCGGGCGACGTCATCAAAGGAAATGGGAAGCTGGATCATGGCGATGGATCTTTCTGTGGAAGATAGGAGTAAACGGTAGGCCGTGCGACGCCGAGCATGGACGCCACGACCGCCTGGGCGTTTTTCAGGTCCATCAGGCCGGCGTTGGCAAGCTGGTGCACGGCTTCGCGGCGCTGGGCCGGGCTCAGGGCGTGCGGGGTCTTGTTCAGTTGGGCGGCAAAGCGTTCCAGGGTGGCGCGCAGCTCGTCCAGGCGCGGCGATGCCAGCGATTCGCGGATCGGGGTTTGCACAGGGTCGGTTTGCGCCAGCTGCGCCAGGCTGGCGGCGACACTGGTCAGCATCGACACGTCCACATTCAGGCACAGCGCCGCCACGTAGTCGCCTTCGCTGTTGCGCAGGCCAATCGAGGTGCTTTTGGCCGGGCGCCCGTCAGGGAACTGGTTGGGATAGTTTTGCAGGATGTCCGGGAAATTCGGGTCCGTTATCCGCGCCCGGCCGATGACGGTCATGGGATCGCCCACCGCGCGACCGGACAGGTTGTTCGAGATCGCCACGATGGACGATGCCGGGCGCGTGAGGTCGTGCAGCACCACCTCCACCATGGGTGCCAAGGTGCGGCCCAGGGCTTCGACAATCTTCTTTCCCTCGCGCAGGAGCAATTCATTTTCTGTGATGGTCATGACTGACATTATGTCATTGATCGACAATATGTCAATGCGATCTTCCATACCTAAGGGTATTGACGAGCTATGCCTGGGGTGTCATCATTCCGACCATACCATAAAGTATGGTGACGCGCGGCAGCCCGCCGCGCGCTTGACGCGAAAGGATTTACCGATGGGCATTACATGGAAACACGCCGCAGCCGCTGCCCTGCTGGCTCTCGGCCTGCTGCACATCCTGTTTGGCCTGGCACGGTTCCATCCCGCGCTGACCGCGGCCTTGCACGAAGGCCTGGTCAACCGTTTCGGCACCGATGACGAGCGCCGGCTGGCCTTCTGGTTCATCGCCTTCGGCCCGCCGATTACCCTGTGCGGCCACCTGGCTCTGCGCGCAGCGGCGGCCAACGATCTCGCGACCCTCGGGCTGATCGGCCTGTACGGCTGCGCGATTGGCGTGGCGGGGATTGTCGCCTTTCCCCAATCGCCTCTGTGGGGCCTGCTCGCCGTGTCCATCGTGCTCGTTGCCATCGGCCGGGGATGGCTGGCCTAGTGCGACGGCCTTACTTTTTGCCCGGCGGCGTCAGCAACTGCACCACCGTGCGAATCTCGGCCTCGCTCATCTCCGGCGCGCCGATGGCAGCATGCCCGATGAAGGCGCAGTAATTCCAGCGCGCGATTACCGGCGCCTGCTCCGGCGGCCAGCCGATATCGGTCAGCAGCTTGGCGACGTAATCGACCCGCTTGCGATCGACACGCTGCTGCACTTCCCTGACCTGCTCATTGGTCATGGACCATGCGCGAATCGCCCGGCCCAGGGTAAACAGGTGCGGCGGACCGCCGGTGAACAACTTCGCCAGCTTGCTGCCGACGTCGATATCCTCCTGGTCGACAATCTCCATCACGCGCTGCGTGTGAACCTGCTCCCACTCTTCCATCACAGCGGATTGATAGTCTTCCAGATTTTTGAAATGCCAGTAAAAACTGCCTTTCGTGACTCCCATCTTTTGCGCGATCGTCATGATGCGCAAACCTTCGGGGCCATCATCAGCCAGTGCCTGCAAGCCGGCGCTAAGCCAGCTTTGTCGGTTCTTTTTATCGTCCATGCGTCATCATACCGAATGACCTTGACAAGTCCAATGCTTGGTGTGAAGCTGGCCATACTTTACGGTATGGAGAAAAGCAAAGATGAGTTCCTGGACAACGCGCCTGAGCGACCGTCTGCTCGCCATGATCCTGACGGCGGAATGCAAATCGGCGCGGCTCGAGACGGCCTCGGTAGCCGTCAATGGCGGGCGATTCGCCTATCTGCGGCGCGGTAGCAGCCTTGCCGAGGCAATCGTCATGCTGCATGGCGCCGCCAGCGACAAATCGGCATGGCTGCGGCTGGCGAAATATATGCGCACCGATATGACCATCCTGATTCCGGACCTGCCCGGCCATGGCGAGAGCACTGCGGCGCCAGCCTCGGGTTACGATATTCAGGCGCAGACGGACGGAGTGCTCGGCTTTCTTGCGGCGCTGGGCGTCGGGCGCGCCCACGTGATCGGCAATTCGATGGGTGGTGCGATTGCGCTGCGCATGGCGGCCGATTCACCGGACAGTATCGCGTCCTTGGTGCTGATCGACGCGGCCGGAGCGGAAACGTCGCCAAGCTGGCTGCGCCAGCAGTTTTCGGAGTCCGGGATCAACCCGATGGTTGCGATTCGCAGCACGGCCGACTATAAAAAGATGATCGGCATCGGCATGGAAAAGCCGCCGTACATTCCCGGCTTTCTGCTTGGTGCGCTGGCCAGGAACTACATTGCGCGGGAGGAGATCAACCAGCGGATCGCGCGCGACGTCGATAAAGACCTCGACCAGCGCCACGTGCTCGGTTCAATCAGTGCGCGCTCACTGATTATCTGGGGCGCGCAAGACAAGGTCGTGCACGTGGACGATGCGCAAACGCTCCACACGCGTTTGCGCAACAGCGAAAAAGTGGTGCTCGACGGCATCGGGCACGTGCCGATGGTCGAGGCGCCGAAAAAGGTGGCGGACCTGTGCGACGCATTCTATGCCGGCTTGCCGGCCCCGCGTCTGGCCAAGGCCGCCTGACCAGTCACTCCAGGCGCAAGGAGAGGATGTCGATCTGGTCCGCCTTGTCGAAGCCGATGTGCACCCAGGTCGCCAGGTTCGCGAACCTGACGCGGTAGCGGTAGCGGCGCGCTTCGCCGTCGGTCTCGCGCGAGAGCAGTTCGACCGCGCGCATGGCGCCCCATTCACGGCCCTCGGAGGCGAACATCTTCAGTCGTTCCGGCGTCATCAGTGCTGTGGCCTTGGGATTGAGTCCCGCGGGCATGCGGCCCAGGCTTAACTGTTGAACGACGTCGCCGACACGGGCACTCACGGCCGGCTCGGTGTCCGGAATTGCCTTGGCCAGTTTGGGCGCGAGCGCAGGCACATAGTGCGCCGCCACAATGTCGGCAAATTTGCCCGGCCGCGCCGCCGCAGAATTGGCCAGCACGACAACGGTGAGCTTGCCATCGATATACCGGCTCATCTGCGCCGTGAATCCCTGCCACGAGCCGCTGTGGCCGATGAATCGGTGCCCATTGCGCGAATCGACTTGCCAGCCATAGCCGTACGGCGCGGTTTTGCCATCGTTGAGCTTGACGGGCGTCCAGCTGGCCTCGCGGATGCGCGCATTGAGGATCTTGTCGCCATACAGCGCCATGTCCCACAGCGCCAGGTCGCGCGCGGTGAGGTACAGGCTGCCATCGGCCGTGGTATTGAGGCGCGGCGCAACCCATTCCTGGTTCTTCAATACGCCATCGACCCGCGCGTAGCCACGGGCGCGGTGCGCAACGATGTCGCTCTCGCTGATAATGCGCGTGCTCATGCCGAGCGGGGCGAAAATCCGCTCGCGCAACTGGTCGCCATAGAACTTGCCCCCCGCCTTGTTGCAGATAAATCCCAGCAAGTGGTAGCCCATATTGCTGTAAGACCACTTTTCGCCGGGCGCGAACAGGGTCGGGATGGCCGCTTCCAGGGCGATCAGTTCCTCGTCCGTGTAATCCTTGCGCAGGTCCAGCTTGGCGTACGGGTCGCCCAGGCCTGAGGTGTGCGTCAGCAAGTGGCGGATCGTGATCGCTTCCCATGCCTTGGGCGTATTGGGCAAATGGCGCGAGATCGGGTCGTCCAGCGACAGTTTGCCATCTTCCGCGAGCAGCATCACCAGTGCGGCGGTGAATGTCTTGCCCACAGAACCGGACTGGAAGACGGTACGCGGCGTTACCCGCACGCCGTTTTCGACATCGGCTTCGCCGTATCCCATCTCCTTGATGATTTTGCCATCGCGCACAACAGCACAAGGGCACCGCCGAACGCCGCATTTCACTCGGCATAGAATCGATCGGCACTCGCTTTCAACCCATGATCGGGAATGAATTGGTCGGATACAGTCAGGATGGCATAGAGATTGCGCTTTAGCTCATCGGCTGAAAGCTCGCCGTCTCTCAGTGCGGTTTGCAGCAGGTGGAGGGCCATGTCCGCAAGCAGTATCCGCTGTTTTTCCGCCCAAGCCGGGTCGCCGCGCGTTGACGTGTGCTCCCGGTAGGCTGACTCGGTCAGGTCATGCGCCTTGCGGCCTAACCCGACGATCTCCTGCTTCATCGCCTCATTCATCATACTCAACCTTATTCGAAAGACTTAAAGCGGTCCATCCGGTCCGAAGGGTCCACCCTGGTTGCGCTGCTCGACAATGACACGCAAACGCTGCTTCGCCCGGTCGCGCACCTCGGTGAGTTCGGCAATACGCTGTTCAATCTCGTCCACCTTGCTTTGGTAAAGACGGATCACATCGGCACAAATGAGCTTCTTCGGACGCGCATCGAGCATCAACGTGACGGGGCGAATTTCATCGACAGTGAAACCGTTGCGAAGCAGCACCCGAATGCGCAGAACATGTTCCACCGCCGCCTCGTCAAACATGCGATAGCCATTCCCACTACGTTTGGATAACAACAGGCCACACTGTTCGTAGTGGCGAATCACACGCACGCTGCACAGGGTTCTTTTTGCCAGCTCACCAATTAACATCACGATTGCTCCACTGAGTATGCGAGACCGGCCGGGCTGGGCGCCACAGGAAGGTGGTCCCCGCCCGCAACGAACAGACCGGTCCGGGTTGCCGAAGTGTAGCCCAGTCCGGACCAGTTATTTGAACCCTTCGACGGCATCGGCGCTGGTTATCGGATGGTCGGCAGTTTCGGTGTCCCAGGTTGCAGACAGCACGCACCAGCGCTGCCCATCGTTCAAGAGCTGGAAACTGTTGATCCCGCGCCCCTGCACAGGGCCGGCCGGATGTTCGCGCGTTTCATAGCTGCTCCAGACGTGGGCAATGTGGCCGAATCGTTCGACGCGCTGGAAAATCTCGCGTTCATGAAAGCCGCGATGGGCGAATAGCCGCTTGTTGAGCTCAATGAATTTCGAGAGCGCTTGCGGCGCCGCGGCGAACGCCACCTTACCGGAATGCTGGGTCGGGGTAATGATGGCGCCCGGTGCATGAAGACGTTCCAGGCGCGCCCAGTCATGCGTGCTATTGGCTGGTCCGGAGACGATATCGTAGAGGGCCCTAACCAATGTGTCCGGGTTGGCTGCGGCGGGGTCGGCCCGCTGCGTGCCGCACGCTGGCTGTTCGGCCCGTGTTTCATCCCCTGCTTGGGAAGCCGCCGGGAAGCCTGTCAGCAAGGACAGCAGCAACAGTGATGCCGGCAATCGTGCAACGATGCGGCCGGCGTGGAGTTTAACTATTTTCATCAGATTGACCCTGTGTTCGTTCAGGCAGAACTTGCCCGACTCGCAGTACAGGCTAAAGCCTGACACCTGTGTCAAGGTCAAGCCCCACGGCACGGCTGCGTCTCTTTGATGATACGTTTGCCATTTAATCAGGCCAGCCTGCTTCCAACCTACTACTGGATAATCACCGCATGAGCACTATTCATATTCGTCAGGCCTTACTGGCCGACATCGACGCTTTGTCAGTTTTATTTGATGGCTACCGCCAGTTCTACGGACGCGAAAGCGATGTGGCGGCGGCCAAGGACTTTCTGCTGGACCGGATCAATCACGGCGAGTCGGTCATGTTTGTGGCGCATGAAGGATCCGATCCCATCGGTTTTGCGCAGTTATATCCGAGTTTTTCGAGTGTTTCGCTGGGGCGGATCTATATCCTGAACGATTTGTTTGTCGCCGAGCCGGGGCGTCGCAAGGGCGTTGGAGCCAAACTCCTTGCCGCTTCCGTTGATTTCGCCAAGGCGGTCGGTGCAATCCGTCTGGCGCTCTCAACCGCGAACACAAACACCAAGGCGCAAGCACTTTATGAGGCGCAGGGCTGGGAGCGTGACGACGATTTTTTCTATATTTATCCGATACCGGAGTCTTAGAACGCCTAACAAAACCCATGGCCTGTCCTGAGAGCAACACCATAGTGCAATGAGCCAATGTGACCGCCAGCTGTCGGCCAGGAGCGGTCGTTCGACAACGCCATCGCCTCCGTCGTGCCTCGTGCCAGCATCCACTGGTATCCCGGATTTTCTCTGCAGTCAGTTGAATGGATCATAAGTTGAAATTTACCAACCTCCTTGGGAGCCGGTTGAAGGATGACGATGTCATCGAAGTGCTCGAACATTACGACATCAATGTGATCTATGATTTTGATCGTACGCACGAAAATATGGAGGACGTTTATTGGGCGGCATCGACCGATGGTGGCTTCCAATTTCGTTTCAATGAGGATCAGGTTCTTGACACAGTATTCCTCTATGTCACGGCGCGCGAGGGATTCTCGATCATCTCTCGCGAAGAAATTGATGTTCCAGTTTTCGACACCTTTGATGATGCCGAACAGGAGTGTAGTTCGAAAGGGCTTCCCTTCAAACAGAGCCAAGGTACCCCAGGATCTGATGGTTATAAGTGGTGGATTAAGATCGATTTCGGCGTCTATACCGTGCACTACCAATTTAAACAAGGTTCACTTCTCATGGTGACTTTGGGGCTTGTTCCAATTGGGCGCTGTTCATGAACGTCTGCAATGGGGCGGTTCCGGCCGGTCGGCGCTATTGGTAGAGCTTTCCACTTGGCAAACTGCTATCATCGGTCGACAGGGCTGGTTTCGGCCACCAGCGGTCATTCGCTCGTCCAATGAAGATTAAATGATTAAATTCCATGAGTCCCAACGAATACGCAAAG